>AGIF02000001.1:1824658-2128768 GCA_000227505.4 gamma proteobacterium HIMB55
TTATGTCTGAATCGCGACTATTTGTTACTTCTGAAACACCAAAAAGTCGCTATCCATGGCTCTTTTGCGTCTGCTTACTTCCGAGCTTGCTCGAAAAAATAATTCGCCATCATAAGGTCGAGATGGGCGCCACCGCCATTCTTGAAGACAGTGGTTTCATTGCGATATCGCTCAAAGTCGTCACCTCCGACCAGCTCGTAAAGATCTCCCAAAACGTCGGAGGCTGTCACAACACCCGTAGAAATGGGTATGCGTAGTTCGCCGATATGCTCCAGAACGGTTTCACGTGAATCGACAAAAAGCGATGGTGTTGAAATAAGCTCATCGTCAGCTTCCCGCATATCAGGGCCGTGCGCGCCAACAAGGTCGACATGTGCGCCCTGCTTAATCCACTCTCCCATGATGATCGGCGATCTGGCGCCTGTGGCACTTGTGACGATGTCTGCGCCTCGAACAGCCGCTTCGGCAGTCTCGCAGACCACCAGATCAAAAGAACATGTATCAGCAATAGCCTGAGCACGTTCATTCGTCCTACCCCATACACGAATATCGGTCAGCCGTGGGTACATCGCGGCGTACCCCTCAAGCAGTCCCCTAGCAATGGGACCCGTGCCCATTACCGCAAGAGATTTTGCATCCGATGACGCGAGATAATGGGCACCTAGAAGGGAGTCAGCAACGGTCTTCCAAAGCGTTAAGAAAGCTCCGTCCACTAGGCCTACCGGGTGCCCTCGCTCCTCGTCAAACAGTGTGAACAGTCCCTGCACACTCGGCGCTGGCGGTGAAAGTTCAGGGTTTCCCGGTCGTATGGTTACGGACTTAGTACCCGCACCCATCCCTGCAATAGCGGCGGAACGCGTCAGCAACTCACCCTTTGCCATCGAGGTGAGCATGTCGCTTAGGGTTGCTCTTGGAAAAGTGTGACCAACACGAAGCGCTTCTACCGCGTCAGTCCAGTTCAAGTGGCGAGTGAGCTCGGAGCCCAGGATCTGTAGTTCACCGATATTTGTGTCAGTCAAAACGTTGGTTAACTCCCCACTAATTCACCCTAACCGGGCACCTTACGTTCGGTAGCTTTTTGCACCGACCTCTCCGCGTAGCTTGTTTGTTCCTCTCCGGATAGCTCTCTAAACAGCTCTCCACATAGCAATCTACGTGTTTTTCCGTACAACCCAACGCATGCCTCTCGAAGCGTCTTACCACAGCTTTCACTACCACTTTCTACTGCGATTACTAAGATTCTTTACGTCCCGGGCCAAGTATCAGCAACTCGATACCCCTGTGGCCAAGGATCATCTGGCGCTAATAGGAGCTCCGATCGTCCATAAATCCATGCTCGACCGGTGAGAGAAGGCACAATTGCCGGCAGATCACCCACCTGCGTTACTGCTTCGATCCGCCCTATAAATACTGAATCAATGATCGATCGTGCAGTCAGCATCGAACCTACATCCGCCTCGCCACGCGCCTGCAGCAAGGCTAGGTGGGCCGATACACCCGTGCCTGTTGGTGAGCGGTCAATTTTCCCGGGGCGAATCGCAACTGCGTGCCTAGTCTCACCGTCAACAACCGGCGTGCGAAACAGACAGAACGAAATGTGCTGCCAATCGGGATTTGTTGGGTGATGGAACCCCAACTGCTCGGTCGCGGCATCTGAAATTCTCACGCCCAGATCAGCGAGGTCTTTCGCCTCATCAGGCGAGAGCCTAAAGCCCAGTGCAGGTGCATCAACCACCGCAAAACTATCGCCGCCGTAGGCAGTATCAATCTGAATACTTCCCAGACCCTCGACCTCAACGGCAGCATCAAGACGACCCGCGAAACTCGGGTGATTAGTGACCGTAACCGATTCCACGCGTCCGGACCGACACTCTGCCGTTACCCGGGCGAGACCACCCGGCGCCTCTAGTGTGAGAGTATTGGTTCCCTCCTTCATCGGAACGCGACCCATCTCAAGGAGTACGGTCGCAACACACATCGAGTTGGAACCCGACATTGGCGGCGTATCAGCAGGCTCCATAATGATAAAACCCGCATCTGCCTCCGGATGCTTAGGTGGCACGAGTAAATTAACGTGCTTGTGTACACCCCCACGTGGTTCGTTGAGCACAAAGTTGCGCAAGGCCTGATCACGAGCAATCCAACGCGATTGCTCCCATAAAGTCTCTCCCGGTGGAGGCGCAACACCCTCGACAATGACGTCACCCACCTCACCACAGGCATGGCATTGCACAATGTGAATAGGATCAGTGCCAAGCATGGCGTAACTCCAAGTGGTTGGTGTTTATCGGGCCTATCTTGAGGCGATTATGCTTGAGGCGATTATGGATACTCATTGGTGGTCATGCTCAATGATCTTGCAGCGGCTTTGTCGCCGCCTCGAGCCAAGCGACTAAATCATCATCAGCCAATAAAGGACTGACTCTATCGAGAACCTCCCGGTGGTAGGTATCTACCCAAGCACGCTCGGCTGCGGTCAACATCTCCACATCGATTAAGCGTCGGTTGAACGGTATATAGGCCATGCTTTCCAGGCCTAGCCACCCGTCTTCGCGACACACCACCTCGCAAAGGTTTTCGTGGCGAATACCAAATTCGTCCGCCCGATAAAAGCCTGGCTCCACGGTGAGGGTCATGCCGGCCTCAAGGCCTACGGCCGTTCCCGCCTTCTGCATACGCTGGGGGAATTCATGGACGCTGAGATAGTGCCCTACCCCGTGCCCTGTTCCATGGTCGTAATCTAGCTTCGCCTGCCACATTGGGAGCCTAGCTGCACTGTCAAGCGCATGTCCCAAGGTACCCACTGGGAAGGTTTGCTGAGCCACACTAATGTGCGCTTTCAGCACGCTGGTCGCGAGACTCCGATGCTCCGAGGTTGGTGTCTGGAAGCACCACGTGCGTGTGGTATCTGTAGTCCCCCCACGACTGAATTGACCACCAGAATCCAGCAAAAACAGTGTTGAAGGCTTCAGTGTTGCGCCACCATCGGCAGGTGCGGAGTAGTGCGCAAGCGATGCATTGCCATCAGCGGCGGAAATTGTCCTAAAGCTGGGTGCTGTGTAGTCGTCAACCTCGGTTCGAAATTGATGGATGCGCTCTTCCACCCCCAGTTCGGTGACCACTTCGCTGTGAACTGCCGACTCCAACCAATGAAGTAAACGCACCCAAACCGCACTGTCAGACAAGCAAGCACTGCGCAGAGCAGTTAATTCGGTGTCATTTTTGCGCGCCTTCAAATCGGTAATGGGGCTGCGATGGGTGAGCGCCCCACCACCAACCGTTTCCGCCATTTGACGTCCGCACTGCGGTCCCTGTGTTGGGTCAACCCACAGACAATCGGCTGGCTGAATTGCATGCTCAAGCGTGTTCAAAAATTGATCGCGCGCATGACAGCGTACTGCGGTATCAGCACTCGCGAGCGCCTCGGCATCGCTGTCTGCTACATCCCCAAACAGGTGAATCTCGCCCTTTAATCCAATCAATAATCGCGCGCGCACGACCGGGCAATACGGCAGGTCTTGCCCACGAATATTAAGGAGCCAGTTAACGTTGTCGGGCTGTGTTTCTACAAGCCAAGCAACACCAGCCAAGCGCATTTGCTCGCGAACTCGCGCTAACTTCTCAGCGACCGATTCACCGGCCCACTCAGCCGACAACTGAATGACTTCCGATGAGGGCGTCTCGGGTCGATCGAGCCAACACTGATCAAACGTGTCTGAGGCAGTCGGCTGCATAAGCGCTGCTTTTTGCTCACAGACTTTTTGCAGGCGATCGTATAAGTCAGGCGTAACGACTTCGCTATCAAAACCAACGCGCCACCCTGCCTGCGCATGTTGCGAGATCCAATCCTCAGGAGGCTCCTCGTACAAATGCTGTAGGGTCACCCAATCGCGATTGGTCTCGCGTGCCGCTTGCTCGGGGTATCGCCCATCAATGAAGAGAATGACATCGTCGTACGTGACTATCGATAGTCCCCAGCTACCTGTGAATCCCGTTGTCCATGCCAGTCGTTCGTTGGCAAGCGATACATATTCAAACTGTTGCTCGTCCCAACGCGGAATGACCAGGGCATCGAGTTTCATCGCGCTCATCACATCTCGCAAGGCAGACACACGACTGGGCTCCCAACCCGCTGCAATGGTCTTAACATCAGTCATAACTCGCCTCACTTGGAATGTCTCCTGCCCCCATATGTGGTGCTAGGAAACGATTGAACAACGCCAATGCGATCATCGCCAGAACTGCCAAACCTGCGAACAGAGCCCACATCAGGAACGGTTGATTCGCCTCAATCGCTATCTCCCCGTAGGCCCATCCCGACATGATGCCGGCAAGCAGGTAGCCAATCGCAATCGAGACAAAATAGTAACCCTGAAACAACGCCGCCTGCTGGGGTGAAGAGGTTGACGCTACGTATTCTTGGCTCTTTGGTGACGCAAGCATCTCACCAAAAGCAAAAACGATGACACTTGCGATGGTTAGGACGCCACCAAAAGCCACCATGTGCGACACACCACCGATAACGAAAGCGGCACCGATCATCCCTGTGCCCAGAATCAGCATGCCAAATGGCGCACGGCTCTCTCCCCACCGACTGATGAAATACTGGAACAGCACAATCGACAGGAAATCAAAGGCGATGATGTATTCGGGGCTGACCTGCCGAAACTTGCTCGCCCATTCACCTGCGAGCGTGTCAACGCTGATACTTCCTGCGCTCAGTGCAGCCAAGCCAGCGGCTAACTCAGCCTCGGGGATGCGAACTTGATATTGCACAAGCGTTTTGAACGCTTCGACCGGCTCGGGCTGAGAGACCGCTAGTACCCCCAGGGCTTCAGCAAGCCGCGCAGTGTCAACCGGTGCAATGAATTGAGCAAAACCATTGGACAGCGACTGGGCAATTGCTACAGCGTCAGATGTGTCTACGAAGTCCTGAATGTAGAGCGGAAAGGTGAGGAAAATTTGGTTATAGACCGCCCAAAAAAGCGACAACACAAGTAAATAAACAAGAAACGGCGCGTTACCGACTCTCAATTTTTGTTGATACCAAGGCGCTGTTAGAAGCGCTGTCTCCTGTCCTGAGGACGGATTTCGTTCAGGCGAGGACTGCCTCGCAGCGAGACGATCCCAGATAATCTGAGCGCCAAGCCAGAAAAACATAAACACACCGTAGTCACGCCAGGCTATCCAACCACCCCCGGCAATCATGAGCCCCAGAATGATGGGAATAAGCATCAGGGCAAAGCGGCCATTACCAAGCACTTCGATAGCGTCCGAGAGTGCCTCAGAGGCGGCACTTTGGGAGGTGCTGCTTTGAGAGGTACTGTCTGTATCGCCAAAATTATCCGCATGATCGGTGCCAGCATTCGAGCTCATCTCATGAGCCTGCTGAGGGTTCGCCGCCTGCGTTGAGTTATGCGAAGCGGCGTCACTCGCTTCTTGACTCGGGTCTTGGTCCGCAACTATCTGAGCTCGCTTTGGTGAGTCATCTTCTAAGAGAAAAAGCGCGATAAGAAGATTTATGCCAATCGCAATCGATGAGAGCCAGAAGACGTGATCCCAACTGATGGCTCTTACAAAACCCGCAATCACGGGGCCCAAGAAGCCGCCGACGTTGACCATCATGTAGAAGATGCCGAACGCACGACCACGATTGTCATCGTTTGCACTTCGCGCAACTGTACCCACCACGAGCGGTTTAAAAATGGCGGCCCCTAAAGCCACAAGCATGTAAACAAAGAAAAATGGCCAGAACTCGTGCACTTGACCCAGCAGCAAGTAGCTCGGAGTGAGTAGCGCGAAGGCGATTAAAAACATCTTCCGGTAACCGATCCGATCTCCCATCGCACCGGTGATTACCGGCAAGACGTAGACGAAGAAGGGAATAATGCCCTGCAAGATGCCGCGCTCAGTGTCACTAAAGCCAAGACCACCTGCGCTCGGGGAGGTACTCATATAAAGCGAGGAAACCGTGAAGAAACCATACCAGGCTATGCGCTCGAAAATTTCGAGCGTGTTGGCAACGTAAAAGGTGCGCGTGAACGTGTTCGCTGGTGTTTTGTTATTCAAGTTATGCGTCTCCAACTGCCCTCAAATATAGCATGCGACCCCTCGATAAGTTATTGCACTTCTCGTCGAGAAACTCCGACAATGAGAGCCGAAGAACCGATGGAAATTACAGACTATGTCAGCGAGAGACACCGTTAGCCCGATCACCCACGAAGAGCGTCAGCAGCGACTGAGCGCTCTGCAAAATAGCTTGCCTGCTTTTAAGCTAGACGCTGTGATGATTACGCCTGGCGCTAGTATGCGCTACTTCTTCGGGCTTACCTGGCGCGAGACGGAAAGGCTCGTTTGTGCCGTTGTCTCAGCACAGCGCGTGGTGTTCGTCTGTCCAAAATTCGAAGACACAGCGCTTCTCGCAGCGCTTTCTACACCGTACGACTATGCCTGGTGGGAAGAGCACGAAGATCCTCGGCATGTGGTCTCAACGGTTCTCTCCGACGGTCACTGCCAAAACGTGGGGATTGATCCAAGTTGCTCATATGGTCAGGCGTTTGCGCTAAGCAATGCCACATCGGCGACGCTTTGCTCAGCGGGCCCCATTTTACAGAGCTTGCGCGCGCAAAAGTCCGCAACCGAGCTCGCTCTAATGCAAGCTGCAAAGTCCCTCACATTAGACGTGCATGTGGCGATCTTTGACTGGATTAAACCCGGTATGCGAATGAGCGAGGTGAAAGCTGAAATCGATCGCTTGCACCGCGTAGGCGGGGCAGACAACGGAAGCTTCTTCTGCGCCGTTCAGTTTGGCGAAGGCACCTCGCACCCGCATGGTGTGCCGGGAGACCCAGTGCTTCAAAAAGGAGAACTCATACTCATCGACACCGGCTGCACGATCGACGGTTATCACTCAGATATCACGCGAACCTACGCGCTCGACAAACAAGGCCACCGTGTTGAAGCGCTGTGGGATTTAGAGAAAGAGGCGCAAGCCGCTGCCTTTGATGCTGCGCAGATTGGCCGGCCCTGCGGCGATGTCGACGCAGCGGCTCGTGCAGTCCTAGAAACACACGGACTAGGCCCCGATTACCAATTGCCGGGCCTTCCTCATCGAACGGGCCACGGTATTGGGCTCGAAATTCATGAGGGCCCTTATCTTGTGAGAGGTGACGACACACCACTGGACACGGGCATGTGTTTTTCAAATGAGCCCATGATTGTTGTTCCCGGGCAGTACGGCATTCGCCTAGAAGATCACTTCTACATGACGGACGCAGGCGCTAAATGGTTTACGGAGCCACAAAAAAGTTTGTATCAACCACTTTGAGATCAAATGCTTTGAGGTAGTTGGCCTAACTCGTCAGACCCTACTCGGTTTTCGTAGGCCAACTAGCTCTCAATAAACATTCAGAACATCAAACAATAAACAAGGGAACCGCATGACAGCTAAATTATTTCTGGGAAGCATCATTATCGTCGTGGGTATCTACACGACGCCCGTCGTCGCTGATTACGGCTTGCTAACGCTACTCCCCAGCTTTTTCGGCGAGATGAGTAAGATGAATTGGCAAGGGCAGTTCAATCTCGACTTCTTCATGTTCTTGCTTATGTCCGGCCTTTGGATTGCATGGCGAAATAAATTTTCGCCCGCGGGTCTGGGACTCGGGATAGGCGGGATCTTTTTGGGCGCACCCTACCTATCTGCTTACCTGCTATATCTTGGACAGCACCATGGCTGGGATTTAAATAAAGTATTTTCGCAGGATATATGATGCGAGAACGTCGCTCTTCCTCGAAGCAGTCATTACCCCATATTCTGCCGAGCAGCGGCTTGATGGCCTACTCGAGCGACGGGATTCGGATATCTGCTCTGGAAAACCATTATGTGAAGCTAGTACCACAGTGCTGTGCATAGCGAGGACGAGAGTGAGGATGGGACTGGGGACAAAGGAATGAAGCGTAGAGACTTTGTTAAAAGCACGGCAATAGCCGGTGCATCGGCGCTCTCACCTCTCACCACAACAGTGGCTGTCGCCAGTTGGACTGAAGAGAAACTTCCTATGAATGATCAGATTACCGCGCTGAGCGCGACTCAACTGTCGGGCGCGATTCGGAACCGAGATGTATCCTGCAAAGAGGTCATGATGGCTTTTTTAGAGCGCATTCATCGGTACAACCCAACCTACAACGCGATCGTCAGCTTAGCGAATGACGATACGCTTTTGAGGCAAGCAGAGGCTGCTGATAAGGCTTTAAGTAAGGGCGAGTATTGGGGCTGGATGCACGGCATGCCACACGCAGTAAAGGACCTTGCCGATGTTCGCGGATTCATCTCATCATCAGGCTCGCCACTCTTTGCTAAGACCGTCGCGACCAAAGACAGCCTCCCCATTGAACGGATTAGAAATGCGGGTGCAATCTTCATAGGCAAAACCAACACACCGGAATTTGGTCTTGGTTCGCAGACCTATAACACTGTCTTCGGCACTACCCGCAACGCCTACAACCCCGAGCTTTGTGCCGGTGGCAGTAGTGGCGGTGCAGCAGTTGGACTCGCCGCTCAATTGCTACCCGTGGCGGACGGCAGTGACATGATGGGGTCGCTAAGAAACCCTGCGGCGTTTAATAACGTTATCGGTTTCAGACCTACCAAAGGCCGCGTGCCCGGTGCCGATGAAGATGCCAAACTCTTCTTTAACCAGTTGGCAACCGACGGCCCTATGGGCCGCAACGTGACAGACACCATCCAACTGCTTACGACAATGGCTGGCTACGACACACGCGAACCCCTATCGCTGCGGGATACACTCCCTAACGCTGAGACTTTTACCGCGACCCCTTTCAACAATGAAATGCGTATCGGATGGCTGGGCGATTATGGCGGCTATCTGCCAACCGAGCCCGGTCTCCTAACGCTCTGCCGTGACGCACTCGATCAGCTTGAACATCGAGGTGTTGTGGTTGAGAACTGCACACCCGACTTTGAGCCCGCTCGACTGTGGGAGACATGGCTAACGTTGCGGCACTTCGCCTTCGTTGATTCGCAGGCATTACTTAAAAATCCGTCCATAACATCCCAGCTTAAACCTGAATTTCAATGGGAAATCGAGGGCAGTCTGGGAATGACGGCTGCACGTGTCGTGGCCGCAGACACGGCGCGATCTGATTGGTACCGCGCGCTTATGAAACTGTTCGAGAACTATGATTTTTTGGTGCTCCCCACTGCGCAAGTATTTCCTTTCTCAGCCGATACGCATTGGCCCTCTGAGATTAATGGCAAAGCGATGGATACTTACCATCGCTGGATGGAAGTCGTAATAGCAGGAACGCTCGCGGGACTGCCCGTCGTCAACCTACCCGTGGGCTTTGATTCGAGAGGACGGCCCATGGGCATTCAAGTTATGGGTCCCTCTGGCGCGGACAAAGCGGTACTCGAATTTGCGCTTGCCTACGAATCGGCCACTTCGTTTTTAGCACAGAGGCCAACGCTAGTAGCAAACACTGAGACGATTTAGAGCAACACGTCCACAGCGTGAGAGACAGCATTGGCCTTCGCGCGCGCTTCCTCCACGGAGACGCCTCGCGCAAGCCCCACACCCATGCGCCGCTTGCCAGCGACCTCGGGCTTACCGAATAGCTTTACCGAAGTATCAGGCGCAGACAGTGCAGCACTTAAATTGCCAAAGCGCGTTTCCCTTGATTCTCCCTCGACCAAAATGACGCTTGAAGCAGAAGGGCCATGGAACGCTATATTAGGAATAGGTAGCCCCAAAATCGCTCGGGCATGCAGTGCAAATTCCGAAAGATCCTGCGATATAAGCGTCACCATGCCCGTGTCGTGAGGGCGTGGCGATACCTCACTAAAGTAAACGTCGTCGCCTTTGATGAAGAGCTCCACACCAAATAACCCATAACCACCAAGCGCCTCGGTGACCTGCTCAGCAATGTCTCGCGAACGCGATAACGCGAGACTGGACATGGGCTGAGGCTGCCAACTCTCCTGATAATCCCCGTCTTCTTGGCGGTGACCGATCGGCTCACAGAAGCTAACACCGCCCGCGTGCTGAATAGTAAGAAGCGTAATTTCGTAGTCGAAATCCACAAAGCCTTCAACAATCACCTTACCTGCACCCGCCCTGCCACCTGCTTGCGCGTAGTCCCATGCGTGATCAATATCTGCCTCGGACCGAACAAGACTTTGGCCCTTGCCTGAGGAGCTCATAATCGGTTTAACCACACAGGGGATCCCGATATCTGAAATCGCTGCGTCAAAAGCCGCTCTGTCTGACGCAAAGGCATAGGGGGAAGTCGCTAAGCCCAGTTCCTCAGCCGCCAATCGGCGTATACCCTCTCGATTCATAGTGAGCTGCGCGGCGCGTGCGCTAGGAATGACTCTGAAGCCTTCTGACTCAAGCTCGACCAGAGTATCAGTAGCAATAGCCTCTATCTCAGGGACAATTAAGTCGGGCTTCTCAGTCTCAACCACTCGTCGCAGCTCATCGCCGTCGAGCATGGAAAAGGTGTGGGATCGATCGGCTACCTGCATCGCCGGCGCATTCTCGTAGCGATCGCAGGCAATGACCTCAACACCAAGTCGCTGGAGTTCGATGACAACTTCCTTTCCCAGCTCTCCGGAGCCACAAAATAAAACACGGGTAGCTGTTGATGAAAAAGGGGTTCCTATATTGACCATTGCGCCGTCCTCGAGTGTCTTTTACCAGTCACTCAGGGTTTAACGCAGAACTCGCACCATCGGTTTGCTCTGTCATCCGCTGTTTTATGACATGTAGAGGAGTGTTCCAGTGCAACAGTATACGGGTGGCGTCGCTTGCTCTGGAGGGAACTCAACATAAACGCTTAATCACCCACCTTGAAGACCCAACTGGTATACCTTCTCAACCCAGCGTTCACGCGTCTCTGGTTTGGAGTCTTTTACCGGAGCAAACTGAGTCACCTTAACGGGCTTAACGCCGCAGAACTCAAGTGTTGTCTTTCTCAGCTGATTCACGCTCGGCGCGCTATATAACAATCGATAGAGAATCGATGGTGTATCCATAGTGGCGACAATCCGTCCAGTCTTTCCCTCTAAATAACCATCCCAGCCCATACCCCCAAGCTTTTCGGGGTTGTAATCAAACATGATTGACGGAAGGAAGGTCCGATCGATAAAACCCTTCACAAGTGCCGGTAACCCACCCCACCAGACGGGATGGAACCAAACCATGTGATCGCAGGCTTTCAACGTGTCGATCGCTACTAATAGATCAGGCTCGAGCTCAACGCGTTTTGCATATCCATACTTTAAGTTCAGCTCAAAGTGCAGATCACGAATTGTCAGCGTCGAGAGTTTGAATCCTGCCTCCTCTGCGCCTTTCTTGTAAGCGGCCAAAAGCGCTGACGAAAAACGAGCGTCGTCCGGGTGCGCATCGATTAGCAAAATGTGTTTCATATAGCCCTCAACCTTTGCGCTATTTGCGCTTATGTTCACAACCTACGCAATGATGCGTAAGCATCAGACTAGCCACGATCAAATATTAAATATGAATTAGCCATGAGCGGTTGTGACGTTCGCATATTTGCTTTGCCGGCAACTATGGACTCCAGACTCGGAAACGAGAATGACTTCAAGAGCCATACGATGCGTCACCGCGCTCTTCATAGGTCGCTGCGACGTAAATGAGGTAAGCACCTACTGCAAGATCAAAAACCAAACACGCGGTTGGGTACCAAGCAAAGACCCCTGGGTTCACAAAAAAGACATCGTGATAAACATCATAAAACGCATGGCTCAACCAACCCAGGCCGGCTATGAGCAACCAGGATTTAGAAACGAAGCGCCACGCCAAAAAGCCAATCAGAAAATACGGAAGACCGTAAATGAGTTCGTTTGCGATGACGGATATATCCAGGGCAAGCAGCCCAAATAAGGCGTACCAAATCGGTAACGTCATCATGAACAATGACCATGCACTGCGGTCCCAGCCCTTGTTTCGCACCACCCAAAGCATTGGGAGTGATACCGCAATACCAATAAAAAGACCTAGGGTTGTCACGCGTTCAATCTCCTTTCTAACAAATAATGAATGAGCGAATGGTGTCTGGCTAGACAAACACGCTCAGCCCCAAAAGCGTTCGAAGTCATGTACTCTTAATGACCAACAATAATTCGTGCTCACCAACTTGGACACTGGGCACCAACGCTGAGGCTAGCAAACCGTGACGATTGCATCGACTAAAACTCATCACCGTGTCTGTCATCTCTGCGAGGCCATGTGTGGACTCGTCATCAAAACAGAAGGCGACAAAGTTGTTGATATTCGAGGAGACAAAGCAGACCCCTTAAGCCGCGGGCATGTCTGCCCCAAGGCGGTGGCATTACAGGATATCCACGAAGATCCGGACCGCTTGAGAAAGCCCTTGAAGCGTATTCGGTCTGCCCCAGGTGTTTACAAGCACGTGGAAATTGAGTGGGACGAAGCGCTGGATCTCGCAGCCAATGCGCTGGCCGACACCATTGAAAAGCATGGTGTCAACGCAATCGGCGCCTACTTTGGTAACCCATCGGCCCACAACTACGGGATGATGACCCACCAGCGAAACCTCTTCCGCAATATCCGCACGCGCAATCGTTTCTCAGCGACGTCCGTAGACCAACTACCGCATCACCTTGTGTCGATGTGGATGTACGGACACATGTTGCTCATGCCCATCCCAGATATCGACCGCACGGATTACTTTTTGATGCTTGGCGCCAACCCACTTGCATCAAACGGCAGCATTTGGACAGTGCCTGATGTCAGAAAGCGAATCAAAGATCTGACGGCTCGCGGTGGGAAATTAGTGGTGGTCGATCCGAGAAGAACCGAGACCGCTGAGCTTGCGAGTGAGCACCACTTCATCAAGCCCGGGACTGACGCGGCGCTGCTACTTGCGCTCATTCACGTGATCTTCCGCGATGATTTAGTATCACTGGGCGCCTTAGCAGACTTCACTGACGGACTCGATGAGGTTCGAAATGCTGTTCTGTCTCTTACCCCCCAGTGGGCTTCAAACATCACGGGTGTTGCGGCATCTGACATCGAAGCAATTGCCACGGATATGGCAACGGCTAAAGCAGGTATTTGCTACGGGCGTATGGGCGTCAGCACACAGGCTTACGGCACCCTTTGCCAGTGGGCTATTCAGGTTATCAATGTGATTACGGGCAACCTCGATAAACCGGGCGGTAGTTTATTCACTCGACCCGCAATGGATCAGGTTATGAACAGTAGCCGTGGCGGCTTTGCACGATTTACCAGCCGCGGGCGCGGACTGCCCGAGTTTAACTATGAACTTCCCGCTGCGGCGCTGGCTGATGAGATTCGGACACCTGGTGAAGGTCAAATTAAGTTGATGTTTACCGGTGCAGGTAATCCCGTGCTGTCCACACCGAATGGCCGTGCAGTCGATGAAGCTTTCGAAGAGCTCGATTTCATGATCTCGCTCGATCCGGCGCTCAACGAAACAACGCGTCATGCCGATGTTATCTTGCCGCCAACCTCACCGTTAGAGCACGATAATTACGATTTTGCTTTTCACAATCTAGCCATTAGAAACACGGCTCGCTACACCCCTGCAGTCTTCGACAAGCCCGAAGGTGCGCTTCACGACTGGGAGATTTTCGCAGAGTTAGGAGATCGACTGGCAGACCGACTAGGCCTAGAGCCTATGCCCCGAGTACCACCCCACAAAGTGGTCGACGCGGCCCTTCAAGCAGGCCCCTACGGACGAGACTCGGAGTGGAATCTGAGCATCGAAAAACTGAAGGAATATCCATCCGGTATCGACTTTGGTCCGCTGGAGCCCTCTTGCCCTGAGCGGCTCCAGACAGCCGACAAGCGCATTCCACTGGCGATTCCAGAAGCGTTAGCGGATATCACTCGCCTACTGTCGGATGTGACGATAAATGAGGGTAGCTATCGATTGATTGGCCGTCGCAACGTGCGTGACAACAATTCGTGGATGCACAACCACCAGCGATTGGTGAAAGGAAAATCGAGGTGCAATCTACTTATGCACCCGGACGATGTGGCAAGAGAGGGATGGTCGGAAGGCATGCAAGTGACGATTAAGAGTCGCGTTGGTGAGATCACCGCAGAGCTATCATCCTCAACCGAAGTCATGCCCGGAGTAATCAGTTTGCCACATGGTTATGGCCACGGATTGCAGGGCACGCGCTCAGAAGTCGCGAACACACATGCGGGCGTGAGCTGTAACGACGTGACTGACGAGCAGTTCCTCGATCAGCTCTCGGGGAACGCAGCTATCAATGGGGTGCCGGTAGAGCTTTCTGTATAAATCGTTAAGCGAACGAAGCATAGCCTCCAGGGGACTCGACGCCGAGCAAGAGCTGCGAGACTCAGCAGCTTCGCAGATTAATCCGTTTGAATCTGGTTCTGTGCTATCAGACTTCGGGGTTTGGGCGAAATGAGCACCTGCAGATGGTTTGCGTAGGGTGTTTACGTCTCGACAATCGGGCTGCTCCTTGAGTAGCCTTGCTGAGCAAATTAAAAAAACCACAAGGAAAAAGTGAATCATGTTTAGTCATATCATGCTGGGCGCCTCGGACATCGAAGCCTCCAAAAAGTTCTACGACGCTGCACTCGGTGCTCTTGGTTATGGACCTGGAGTTATGGATCCAAAGGGTCGTGTTTTTTACATAACCGACACTGGCATCTTTGCACTCTCAACGCCAATCGACGGCAATCCTGCGACCGCCGCTAACGGCGGCACTATCGGTTTTGCTTCACCCAGCGTCGAAGCCTCAGAAGCCTGGCATGCTGCCGGTTTGGCCAACGGCGGCACAGATTGTGAGGATCCACCCGGCGTACGCGATGGTGATATGGGCCCTATCCACCTGGCCTACCTCCGAGACCCATCGGGCAATAAGATTTGCACACTGCTAAGAGTCTAATAGCTCGCCTCACTGCTTTGCTCGCCCTATTCGTGGGCGAGCAGAGCTTTGGTCAAACAAACGACCTACCCTTCGATTATGACGTCGCGGTTGATGTCAAACAGACCTGTTCTGCGTGCCATGGATTGCGCTACCTTGACCGAGCACAAGGCTACGACACAAGCGCCGAGTGGTCGCACCTTATCAACAGCATGGTCGCGTTACCGGCTGCTCGGCTGGGTGCAATTAGTGACTACCTCGCGAGCCAATATCCACACAAGCCCGAGAAAGCGCCACGGCTAATTGATGGCCACATAGACATTGTCATCGATGAATGGGTGACACCGACACTCGGCCAGCGAACGCGGGACCCCATTGAAGCTCTAGACGGCGCTATTTGGTGGACAGGCATGTGGGCCTCTCTCGTTGGTCACCTTGATCCGGAAACTGGTGCGATGAAGGAATACCCGCTGCCAAGCTCCGCACGTCCGCACTCGATCGTGCCTGACGAAAAAGGGTTTATTTGGTACACCGGGAACAGTAACGGAACCATTGGCCGACTAAATCCTGCTGACGGGAGTATTAAAGAATTCCCAACTAAAGCACGAGATCCGCATACCGCAGTCTTCCACCCCAATGGCAAACTTTATTTCACCAGCCAGCACTCAAATATGCTCGGTTGCCTCGACCCTGAATCAAGTGAGGTCATTGAAATAGAGACGCGTCGCAAACCCTACGGCATCAAAGTGGGCGCCGGAGGTGATCTATTTATCGCCTTTAACGGCACGAATGCGATTGGCCGGATGGATGCTGATAGCTTGGAGGTTTCTTACTATCCGGTTCCCGATGAGCGCACGCGCATCCGCAGACTCGATATCGATAGCAAAGGCGACGTTTGGTTCGTGAATTCCTCGCTCGGAAAAATCGGCAAGTTAGCGATCGAGACGGGCGAGATTACTCAGTGGGACTCACCGAGTGGAGAGCGTTCACACCCCTACTCGATGACGGTGATCGATGACGTGGTTTGGTACAACGAGAGCGGCATGCGACCTGACGCTTTGGTGCGCTTTGACCCACGAACTGAGACGTTTCAAAGCTGGGCCATGCCATCGGGTATTGGCATCATTCGGCATACCTGGAAGACGCGCGATGGCGATCTTTTAATTCATCAGAGCAGTTCCAATCGTGTGGGGCGCGTCCGCATTGCAAAGTAACAATGAGGCCGACGCAAAAGCACGTGTTTTACTGACCGTAAGCCAGATCCCCAGGGGTAGAGTCTCTTCGTTTGGGCGAATTGCTGAGGCTGCGGGCTTTCCCAGAAAGGCGCGGTGGGTTGGCAGAATTCTCAGCCAGCTGCCGAGTGATACGGAGATACCGTGGCATCGCGTACTTGGTCACAGTGGGCATATAACCTGCCCCCGAAAAGACCTCGCACAGTCTCGTCTGGAAAGCGAGGGTGTCGAAGTTCAGCAATTCAAAGTGAGTATGAAGCGGCATGCCTGGCCGGACTAATCACGTATATGTCTGCCCTACTAACACCTAGCAGTCTCCCTAAAGAGGGATGCAAGCGGTAGAAAGAACCTACCCGATTATTGAAGAGCCGTTCGCGCTCAGCCTGAGCGCTCTCATATTGGTGGCTCAACCCTAATGAGGGCCAGTATTAACAATCGGGTCGGATTACCAGCTTCCCAATAACCTCTCGATTTTCCAACATTCTAAAGCCCTCAAGCGTTTCAGACAGTGGCAGCTCACCATGAATATAGGGCCGTGTCCTGCCCTCCTCAGCCCATTGCCAGATGGTATTTAGGTTTTCCTCGCCCTTTTCGGGGAATTTGCGGCCGTACTCGCCCGCGCGCACCCCTACGACCGAGAAACCCTTTATGAGGGGCATGTTTGAGGGCACTGAGGCGATCCGACCGCTGGTAAAACCAATGACGAGAAGTCGACCGTCAAAATTGATACAGCGAATACTTTCATCAAAAACATCACCCCCAACAGGATCATAAATAACGTCAGCCCCTCTACCGTGGGTAAGTGCCTTTATCTCTTCACGAAACCCGCCCTCGGTATTGATGACGTGGTCTGCTCCCTGCGCTGTGACCTGCTCGAACTTCTCGTCACGTCCCCCGGTCGCAATAACGGTCGCACCCAAAAGCTTGCCGATATCAACCGCAGCCATACCCACACCACCGCTGGCTCCGTGTACTAGCAGCGTTTCTCCCGCTTGTAGGTTACCTCTTCGCACCAACGCGACATATGCGGTTAGGTAAGCCACCTGATATGAGGCCGCTTCCGCGAAACTCATATGAGTGGGCTTTTTACGGAGCCCTTCAACCGGAACACAGACATACTCAGACAACCCACCAAAGCGCATACCCGCAACGACAGCATCTCCAAGATCAAACCCGGAAACACCTTCACCGATTGCATCTATTTCACCTGAGGTATCCATCCCCGGCGTGAACGGTGGATCGAGTTTCAATTGGTACTTTCCTTGGCACAGTAGAAGATCAGGAAAATTGAGACTAGCCGCCTTTATGCGGAGTCTTACTTCTCCCGGGGCGGGCTCAGGTAGGGGTAAATGACTCACTGATACACCCGAAAAATCATCGGAGAGGGCGTGGCACACAAGAGCTCGCATAGATTTCCTCAAAAAGTGACTTGGATCGATTAGATTCTAGGTCATTTAACAAGCGACTCTGGCTTGTAATCTAACAGCTTTACCCGCGAGATAAGTGTTGTTCAAGCGAGGCGAGACCTTTCTCAAATGCTGTCCTTGCATATTTTAGGCTGTCAGCCTGTGGCATCTCTCCACGTGCAAACTGCGATTCAATCGACGCCATAGATTCGCTTAGCGCGAGCAAACCTAAAGCCCTGCTGCTGCTTTTCAGCGTATGAGCGGCCCGTTCGGCATCCTCAACGCTGCGCTCTTCAGCGGCCACCTCAAGCGCTGCAAGATTCTCTTGCCCCTCATTTCGGAGACTTTCGAGTAATCCTCGAACGACATTTGCACCAAGAAGGGAGCACATCTCATCGCTTTGACTCGGGTCAAAAAATAATGGAGCGGCCTGCGGTGCCAAGTCCTCAAATTCAGGTATCTCGGTGTGAATATCAAACAGATTGTCAAACTCGGCCGCAATCGCGTCGCGCTTAAACGGCTTGGTGATAAAGCCAACCATTCCACTCAAGAGCGCCTTCTGTTTTTCCTCTTCTTGAGAGTAGGCACTGAGCGCTACGAGTATGGTATTTGCACATTGAGGCAACTTCCCAAGACGCTCTGCGACCTCGTACCCCGTCATATCAGGAAGATTAATATCTAAGAGCGCTACGTCAAAAGGGACACTCGTTCGCTCGGTGAGCTTAATTGCCTCGTCGCCTGTCATAGCCGTGGTTACGTCGAACCCTAGGCTACGCAATAGCTGCGCATTGAGGGTGAGGTTCGTAATGGAGTCGTCTAGCAACAACAGTCGCTTGTCAAACGTAGAGATCTGAGCAGCTGCAGCGGAACCATCGATCGGATCTGCGTTTACAGAAGGCACCAAGGGTAAGGTAACGATGAATAACGCACCCCCTGATTCAGACTCACCGACCGTGATAGAACCGCCCATGGTTTGAACGTGAGCCTCGCTCATGCTGAGCCCCAAACCTGTCCCAACAGAGCCTTGAGTTGCAGAGCTGACCCCGGTTTCAAACGGTGAAAATACTTGCCTACGAAGACTCCTTGGAATACCGGGACCGGAATCAGCAACCTGGAAAATTACCTCATGATCTGCATCTACGGAGCTATTTGACACAGCCACTTTCAGATCAACTGTGCCTTCTTCCGTGAACTTCACCGCGTTACTCAGCAGATTAATCAGGACCTCTTTAAGGAGTAGATCCGCACACCAATATTGAGCGTGCACATCATCGTTTACAGTAACTGATAGCGTAAGCCCCTTCTCTGTTGCAGTCGCCATAAAGAGCTTATGGAGTGACTGGCCAAGGTGCCTCAAATCCGTCGCCACCTTAAATTGCTCGGCCCCGCTTTTGTTGTTGGCCGCATCACCCAAGGCAAAATTGATGACCTCGGTAGCGCGGTCCATACTGGCTTCTGCCATCGATAAAAGATCGAGCGTTTGCTCATCCTTTATTTTGTCCGATAACAAGGTCAAGGCGCTGCTAACGCCCATCAACGGCGTCCTAACTTCGTGACTGATACGATTGAAGAACTGTTGGCGAACTTCCCCTTGCCTCTCTACCTCGACCTTCGCACTCTCCAAATCGCGATTAAGATTCTGTAAGTCTTCGAGCATTTTCTGCTGTGAGGAAAGCAGCAGTAATTGGTCCATTTGCGAGTCGTGAACGGGAAAATCATCGAAATTTGGCTCTGACTCTGGATACTTTTCATTCATCCATGCCATCCATGGAACACCTACAAAAAGTATTCCGCCCCGTTCCATATCCGAGGCAATTATCTGGCCTCTCACCGCGAGCCGTAACTGCGCACTGAAGGCTAGATAAAGTCGGCCCGGCGTGGCCAGCGCCTCTTTCGGCCCGCCTCGGAAACGCGCGGGGCGTTTGAACTGGAGGTCCTCAAAAAATCGAAAATCGGTTTCGCCACTGCCGTCGAGTCTGGCTTCAACAAAGGGCGATACACGACGTGTCGCTCCGTCTTCGCTAATCTCGATAAGGACGGTGAATAGCTCCGATAAGAGGTCCCACTGCGACATATAGTCTGCTTAGCGCTCCATCAATAAGTGGAACTTTGTGTGAGTTCCGTCGCTGGGCGACAAATCTTCAACAGACTCGATTGACATAGGCTCATTAAAGCGCTCGCTTAACGCCACCAAAAGTCCCGCGACAAAACTATTCAACCCCTCTCGGTGACTGATGTACTCGACCTCCATTTTATCGTTTTCTAGCTCGCTCACGCGAAACTCAGGGGGTTCATAGTCAAGGAACGTAGTGCTTATGCGATCGTGCAACGCATTAAGATTTCCCAAAAACTCAAGCATCGTACTACCCGTAGAGCGCGCCAAGGCGTCGTAATCTCTCGCCAACGTATGGTTCACCCAATGCTGACCGAAGGCGTGAAGCGCCGTATCCACATCAATTCCCAACGCATCTGAGGCTGCTACTGCAAGCCGAAACGTGATTTCGTCGTCGTAACTGCGCATCGCAAGAAAGCTATCGCTCGGAACACCCGCTTTTGCAAGCACTTGCTCCCAAACCGCATCGCCGTGCCCCTCGGTCACCATATCTCTGAGGGATTTGTTGATAACACCGTACATAAGCCTAACTCCTGCTGACTGCGTGACGATTTATCGCTAACTTAATCGTCCTTCCACGCCTGAACTTTGCGATAAATGGTGGAAGGAGCAACTTCGAGCAAGGTTGCCGCGCGATTGATGTTGCCGTCGCTCACATCTATGGCGTGCTGAATCGCTTCTTTCTCGACGATCCATAAAGGCCTGACTCCCTCAACATCTCCATCAGATGGACTTACGGGACTACCGGAAGCGCGTGAATCCTCGGGCTGACTATCAAATTGTCCAATAGCCTCATCGATGATATCCACGTTAATGTCAGACCCAATCAACATAGTCGCAACCCAGCGCAACATGTTTTCCAACTGGCGAACATTTCCCGGCCATGCATAGCTTACTAGGCGGTCTTCGGATTGTTTCGATAGGGCTTCGAACGTTTTACCGGTCTCAGTGGCGAGTCGCTTCAAAATAGTGGTTGCCAGATTTGGAATGTCATCGAGGCGCTCCCTGAGAGGTGGCAGTCGAATTGGCAACACCTGAAGTCGGTAATACAAATCTTCTCGCAACCGTCCAGCCCTGACCTCTTCCAACAGATCGCGATTGGAAGAGGCAATGACGCGTACATCAGCGGACATTTCTCTGTCAGCACCTAGCGATCGAAAGACTCCACTCTCTATAAACCGTAAGAGTGATGACTGCGCCGCATAGTCCAGCTCAGCAACCTCATCTAGAAATAAACTGCCACCCTCGGCGCGTGACACCAACCCTCGATGTATCCAGCCAGCACCACCGTCTCTAGCATCTTCACCGAAAAATTCTTTTTCAAAGTTGACGACTGAGGTTGCAGCACAGTCAACGACCACAAAAGGCTCAGCAGCGCGCGCAGAAAGATCATGCACAGCTCGAGCGGCTAACTCCTTGCCCGTGCCGCTCTCGCCGAGGACAAGCACCGTTCCATCAGCTGCTGCAATTCGCTCTACTGCGTCGTATACGGCACGCATAGGTGGCGATGAACCAATCAAGCCACCCAGCTGACCTCGCTTTTGAGACAGAGAGTCGATCTGATCGTTAAGTTCTTTGCGGCGCATTGCGTTTTGAACGGTCACCCGCAGACGAATAGAATCGAAGGGTTTAGCGAGGAAATCAGCGGCGCCCTTGTCGAGTGCTCGCTCGGCCCATTCTGTACCGTGCCCCGTCATGACAACGCTTACTGGCGCGGGAGTCATACGGCCAGTCTCGGAGAGCAAATCGAGGCCGTTCCCGTCAGGAAGTTCAATATCGAGTAATACGAAATCTGGCTTCAGGCGAGACAAACTTGCTCGGGCATCATCCAACGTTGTTACGGTGTGGATTTCTAGCCCTAAGCCAGCAAGATAAGCCTCATAAATGGCGCACAGGGTTGAGCTATCTTCAACGATCAATGCTTTCATGTCTTGCCCCCCTTGCCCCAGACTGATTTAGTCTCTCATTGCCTCGAAAATATGGTCCATCGCCTGACCCGCCCGCTTGAAGGCATCCAACACATCAGGCCTAAAATGCTGCGGATCAGTTCGCCCATCGCCCTCTAGAATAACCTGCATTGCCTGTTCATGTGTCATCGCCGCTTTGTAAGGCCGCTTGGATCTTAGAGCATCATAGACATCTACTAGCGTGGTAATCGACGCCTCTATTGGAATTTCGTTGCCTGCGAGTCCCCTCGGATAACCTCCCCCATTCCAGCGCTCGTGATGATTGAGCGCAATACGCGCAGCCATGGCCATAACCGGGTAATCTGACATCGACAACACTTCGTGCCCATATTTGGGGTGCTGGCGCATCACCGCAAATTCATCATCGGTTAAAGGGCCTTCCTTGAGCAAAATCGCGTCGGGCGTTGCCACCTTCCCCACGTCATGAAGTGGTGCCGCCAACCGCAGCATCTCGCACTGCTCCTTGGACCAACCCAACTCGGCAGCCAGCCGTGCAGCATAAGCACCGATTCGAAGCAGATGCATTCCCGTCTCCCGGTCTTTGTTTGCGACCGAACTTACAAGGCGGGTTACAAATTCTGCAACTGGCTCTTGAGTATCGTAACTCAATGAATCAAGGCCTCCTGAGCTCTCAACTGATTAAATTCTATGGAGTCGTAAGTCAGGTGCGCATAAGAACTAAATCGAAATGTCCAGCGTTGCCTTTCAACACACCGATGACCAGTAGATAAAAATTCATCGGCTACTGCAAGGGTAAATCCACAGCAGGCCATAGTTGCCCACAAATCTACTAGGAGTACCTTTTAGGCGTGGCTGCGCCGTAAAGTAGTGTGGTGTGAGGCTAAAGCTATTGGCTAGGTGGAGGTCCGGTCAGGGCTTGGATGTGATGTTGCACTGAGCCCAAAACAAAACAGTTGTTAGCAGCACTACGGCGCCACTTTGATGACCTGCCGCAATTGGAATATGCACGTGGGACAGCACAGTGGAGATTCCCAAAATGATCTGAAGGCTAACCGCCACAAGCATCAAAACGCTTGCAAGCCTGACCCGGGGATCTGATGAAGTCAGCAGGCCACGTGTAGCGAGCGCAATCAGTATTGCACCGGTGACATAGGCTAACATGCGGTGATTAAAATGAATCGTTGTAACCTGCTCGAATGCGGATATTAAACCCTGAGAGTAAATCGCCGCCGGTATAAAGCTGTCGCCCATCAGCGGCCAGGTCGGGAAGGATAGGCCCGCGTTGGTTCCTGCGACAAAACCACCGCTTAAAATCATGACATAAACCAGCGCAATTACAGCAAAGGTCATGACCGCCGGCTCATTTGTTCGGTGACGACTCGGTGAAAATAAGCCAATGGTTAGCCAGACGATGTAGGCATAAATGGCCACTGCCAAACCGAGATGAGCCGTCAAACGGTATTGCGAAACATCGGGTCGATCTACAAGGCCACTTTTCACCATGTACCAACCCATAAAACCCTGGCAGCCACCCAAAAATAACAAGAACAAAAGATGAGGCTTGAGTGATGACTTCACCTTGCCAAGCCACAAAAAAACCATCAATGGGACAAAGAATAGGATGCCGATGAGTCTACCTAGCATGCGATGAAGGTATTCAAACCAGAAGATTTGTTTAAATTCCTCGAGCGACATGCCTTGGTTAACTAGCCGGTATTCGGGAAACAGCTTGTACTGATCAAACAGATATACCCAATCAGCCGTGGACAGTGGTGGCACAACACCCATGATGGGACGCCAATCCACCATGGACAGACCGGACTCCGTTAGACGCGTGACACCACCTAACAAAATCATGCCAAAAATCGTGGCCGCGCAAATGGCTAGCCAGCGCCCGATTATCACGTCATCGCGATGTGAAGTTACTGCAGTCATTTAGTCCCCCAAAACAGCGCAGTAAGTTTAACAAACTCAAGACGCGAATCGGGTACTAAAGTAGACTCTCAGCCTCAGCAAGGATTATGTTTGATGGCGCTCTTACGATTGAGTGATGCCGAGTTACATTTCGGCACACAGGTACTCCTCGATAAATTAAACCTCACCATCTCCAAGGGCGAGCGCTTGGGCCTGCTGGGCCGAAATGGCGTCGGTAAAACAACGCTATTCAAAGTTCTAACAGGAGAACAACAGCTCGACGACGGAGAGCGATGGATAGACCCCGGCGTGAAACTATCGAGACTCGAGCAGGAACTGCCGCTCGAGGGACAAACATCGGTCTTTGACTGGGTCGCTGGCGGTTTGCCCGACGTGGGTGAGCTGCTTATTAAGTACAGAGCGTTACTATCTTCAAGCGAAGACAATGCGCTAGAAGAACTCTCATCGGTACAACTTGCTCTAGAGGCAAACGACGGTTGGAGTAGTCAAAATCGGGTCGAGACGACACTCACTCAGCTCGGACTCGATGGCGATGAATACTTAGCCGACCTATCCGGAGGTTGGCGGCGGCGTGTCGCACTCGCACGCGCACTCGTCTCAGAACCCGATTTACTGCTGCTTGATGAACCGACCAACCATCTCGATATACCGACCATCGTCTGGCTCGAACAACAGCTTCAATCCTTTCGAGGCGCTATCGTTCTGATCACCCACGACCGACGTTTTCTACAGGCTATTGCTAACCGAATCGGCGAACTTGACCGAGGCATGTTGAGTGTATGGGACGGCAGCTACCAAGACTTCCTAAAACATCGTGCAGAGCAGCTGGCCGCGGAGGAAACAGCCAACGCACTTTTCGATAAGAAACTTGCGCAAGAGGAGGTTTGGATTCGGCAGGGCATCAAAGCCCGGCGGACGCGCAACGAGGGTCGCGTTCGGCGGCTCGAGGCGATGAGAGAAGAGCGCGCAGCCCGGCGGCAACAGACTGGCAAGGCCAATATCAATGTAGGGGCAGGTTCACTCTCCGGAAAGCTCGTGGCGGAAGCTAAGGGCGCGCGGGTTAACTACGACGAGCAGACAGTCATTAAAAGCGTTAACACGATCATCCAACGCGGTGATCGCATCGGTATTGTCGGGCGAAACGGTGCGGGCAAGACCACTCTGATCAAGATGCTTCTTGGCGAGCTGGAGCCCAGTGATGGGACAGTCAAGATCGGCTCGAAATTAGAAATCGCCTACTCGGACCAGCTCCGTGGTCACTTGGACCCTGAGGGCACACTAATCGATAACATCTGTGGCGGTCAGGAATTTATTGAAATAGACGGTAAGAAACGTCATGCGATTGGTTATCTGGGTGACTTTTTATTCTCGCCCGATCGAGTCCGTGCGCCTACAAAAGTGCTCTCTGGTGGAGAGCGCAACCGAGCGATCCTGGCCAAACTCTTCACACAGCCTGCCAACTTACTGGTGTTGGACGAACCTACGAACGATCTCGACATCGAAACCTTGGAACTTTTAGAAGAGGTATTGCTCGAGTTCAAAGGGACTATTCTGCTAGTCAGTCACGACAGGGACTTTTTGGATCGCGTCGTGACCAGTTTGCTCGTCATCAACGAGTCAGGCGAGATTGAGGAGCAAGCGGGCAACTTCTCTGATTGGGAAAGCCGTGGCGGAACCCTGCAAAGCGTCGATACAAGAATCGATCGGAAAGGGGATGCAAACCAGAAGTCAGAGACATCGACCGAAGTAGATAAGTCAGTGGTTAACACGACTCAACCTAAGCAAGCTGTCACACGGAAGCTGAGTTACAAAGAAACACGTGAACTCGAAAGCCTGCCCTATCGAATCGCACAGCTCGAAGAAGAGCAAGCGGCACTCGAGGCGAGGACAGCAGACCCCTCATTTTTTGCAGGTGACAGCGATGAGGTCGCCAATACGCTCGCCCGACTGACCGAGGTAAGCGTGTCGCTTGACGAGGCGTTAGAACGCCTCATTGAACTAGAGGGCTAGAGAACAGAGGCTACCGCGTCGACGACTTTGTCCATGTTCTGCTGGTTAAGTGCCGCCACGTTGATGCGCGACGAGTCGAGCATATAAAGGCCACGATCTTTGCGAAGTCCTCGCGCCTGCTCGACTGATAGCCCCAAGAAAGAAAACATGCCCTTCTCTCGCGAGATAAACGAAAAGTCCTGATTCGTTTTCTCCGAAAGCTTCTCAGACAACTGCGTCCGCAGTTCGATCATCCGCGCACAGATAGCCGAAAGCTCACTTTCCCAAGACGCACGCAAATCAGGGTTACTCAGCACACGACCCGCGAGCAATGCGCCATGCGCAGGCGGCATGGAATAAACACGTCGCGCCGCACCCAGACCGTGACTGTGGGTTGCCGCGGCGGTTTGCGTATCTTTTCCAAAAAATAACGCCACGCCTGTTCGTTCACGGTATAAGCCAAGATTCTTCGAGCATGACGCGGCGACAATCAGCTCACCCAAACGGCTCGCTAACAAACGAAGCCCCGCCACATCAGCCTCTAAGTTCGTGCCCATCCCCTGATATGCGAGGTCGACAAGGACCGTGAACCCTTGAGCCTCTGCCATGTCGGCAATCTGCCCCCATTGTTCAAGCGTCAAATCCGCGCCGGAAGGGTTGTGGCAGCAACCGTGCAGAAGCACCACATCACCCTTTTTCGCAGCCTTCAGATCGCTGGCCATGTTGTCAAAGTCAACACCGTGGGATGCCGGGTCGTAATAACTGTATGTTTCAAACTTCAGCCCGACGGATCCCATTAGCGGGATGTGAACAGGCCAAGTAGGGTTACTGATCCAAACAGTCGCGTCAGGCGCTGCAGCGGCCAATACCTCTGAGGCAATTCTAAGCGCACCGCATCCACCCGGTGTTTGGATAGCGGTAATATTTGAGCCGTCTCCGACAAGTTCGTCTCCGAAAACGAGTGACTTCATCGCCTGCAAATAAACAGCATCTCCCGCAGCGGGGAGGTAGGCCTTAGTAATCTCATCCGCCACGAGCTGTTGCTGCGCTTCACGAACTGCCTGAAACACGGGGCAAACACCCGCCTCATCCATGTAAATACCGACCGTCAAATCAATTTTATTTGGATTCGGATCTGCGCGGCACTCAGCAGCAAGACCAAGGATCGGATCAGGCGATAAAACAGACAGTTGCTCTAACATCGAAGACTCTTACGTAAAAAAACAGGGCGAGAGTATACGGTATGGGTCTAGCCGCATAAATGCCTGATATTATTCGCAGACAAGTTTCTAACCGATCAAAAATACACGGCCATGTCTTCCAACCAACGCGACAACCTATTTGCTGAATTACGGTCTGACACAACGTTATTTAGCTTCAACGACTCAGTTGTCGACGTATTCCCCGACATGATCCAACGCTCCGTACCTGGCTACTCGACAGTCGTAAGAATGACCGGCGTCCTCGCTGAACAGTATGCGCAACCAGGCACTTGCGTTTACGACATTGGATGCTCACTCGGCGAGTCCATCCGCTCTGCAGAGCATGCGCTCGGAGGCAACACGTCGTCGCGACGAGACTGCCGACTAATTGGCATCGACAACTCCGGAGCCATGATTCGCCGTGCAAAAGAGCAAGTGCAAGCGGAGTCCCGTATTGAATGGATCGAGGCAGACGCACTAGAGGTCGACTTTTTGCCTTGCAGCGTCGTGATATTGAACTTCACGCTACAGTTCATTCCTGTTGAGCAGAGGCTTAGCTTACTCAAATCCATTCATTCAGCGATGGTACCCGGAGGACTGTTGATCCTCTCGGAGAAGCTCACAATGGCTGACCCTGCCATGGATACACTGATGATCGATCTGCACCACGACTTTAAGCGCAGCCAAGGTTACAGTGACCTCGAGATTGCTCAAAAGCGGGATGCGATTGAGAATGTCCTGATTCCGGAAACAGCGCAGTCACACAGCGACCGTCTCTTGGAAGCCGGGTTTTCTTCTTCAAGCATTTGGTTTCAGTGCTTGAACTTCGCATCTTTCATCGCCGTTGCGTGATCGCCGATGGACATACCCGAGGAGCTCACAGCAGATCTAGAAGCCTTCGCAGCACGGTGGGAGGAACCAACGCTTTGCGAGTGGCTGGAGGTTCTGCCTAAGCAACTGGCTCAATCGATGTCTGAAAAGCGCTACGGCGATCTGAAGCGCTGGCGAGAATCGATGCATGCGCTACCTGAGCTTACAGCCAGTGAAATCAAACTCGACAGTGCTTATGTGGGCGCTGAAGGGGACATAACCGACATCACGCGCGCAGATCTGGAACAGGCACTCCGCGGTTTACACCCATGGAGAAAAGGACCTTTCTCGCTTTTTGGCGTGGACATCGAGACCGAATGGCGCTCAGACTTTAAGTGGGAGCGTCTCGCGGATGCGATATCACCTCTGCAAGGTCGCCGTGTACTCGATGTCGGGTGTGGTAGTGGCTACCACTGCTGGCGCATGCGCGGCGCAGGGGCATCTGAGGTCATCGGCATCGATCCAACACCGCTCTTCGTTCTACAGTTCAAAGCCATTCAAAAATACCTTGGCGACTCTGCAGTCCACGTCCTGCCACTTACGCTGGAGCAGCTGCCACCAAAGTTACATGCCTTCGACACCGTATTTTCGATGGGGGTGCTCTACCATCGTCGATCCCCCATCGACCATCTGACAGACCTGCGCGATACGCTCGTATCAGGCGGCGAACTTGTACTCGAGACACTTGTGGTTGAAGGGGACGCGCAGACGGTGTTTGTACCTCCCGGACGCTACGCGAGAATGGGCAATGTTTGGTTCCTTCCCAGTCCAGAAGCCTTGAAACTCTGGCTGTCAAAAGTGGGGTTTGCAGACATACAGCTTATCGATGTCAGCCAGACATCGATATCGGAGCAGCGCTCAACGGATTGGATGACCTTCCACTCGCTGACCAACTTTCTGGATCCTGAGGATCGAAATAAGACGATTGAAGGCCACCTAGCGCCACGCCGCGCGATTCTGACGGCACAGTTGCCCTAGCTGAGATTGGGTTATTACTCGTCTGAAGTAATGCTCGAGGCGCCGGTGGGGCTCATAGGAAAGGTAGCAATCTTCCCTGAATCACCGCCCTCACTGATTTTCGCAGCACCTTGCTTCTCTACTTCATCGATTCGGATGATGGATTGCATCGGAATATAGCTGCGCTTAACTCCCGCAAACTCGGACTTGAGTTTCTCCTCGCCTGGATCCACCAAAATTGCAGAGCGCTCACCGAAAAGCATTTCTTCAATCTCCACAAAGCCCCACATATCACTCTGATAGATGTGTTTAGCAAAGACCTCAAAGATCTGCTTGCCGTTGTGGAAAATGATTTTGTACACAGGCTGATTAGACATGCTCTTTCGTGTGTTTGGTCCGGGGCGCGCGATGCTACCACTTTTGCCAAAATTCTAAAGGGGTGGCGCCGGCCCATTTCGTAGTTACACAGGTATAATAGCGCTTTGTAAACATATTGAGCGCCAGCACGTGAGCACAACAACCCCCTCCAAAGTCTTTATTCAGACCCACGGTTGCCAGATGAATGAATACGACTCTGCGCGTATGGGCGACCTGCTGCGCGAAAGCCATGGGCTTGAGCGAACGGAAAATGCAGAAGAAGCGGATGTGCTGTTGTTAAATACCTGCAGCATTCGAGAAAAAGCGCAGGAAAAAGTATTCCACCAATTAGGACGCTGGAAATCCATAAAAGCAAAACGTCCCGATGTTGTTATTGGTGTCGGTGGTTGCGTCGCCAGCCAAGAGGGTGAGGCAATTAGTGAACGTGCTCCTTATGTCGACCTTATATTCGGCCCGCAAACGCTTCACCGTTTGCCCGAGATGCTGGAAACTCGAAACGAGAGAGATAGTGCTGTTGTCGATATCTCTTTCCCAGAAATTGAGAAGTTTGACCGCCTCCCGCAGCCATCAACCGATAGCGCGACGGCGTTTGTGTCCATCATGGAGGGATGCAGCAAGTACTGCACGTTTTGTGTTGTGCCCTATACGCGAGGTGAGGAGGTATCTCGTCCTGTTGACGACGTCATTGCAGAAATCGCGCACCTAGCGTCAGAAGGTGTCAAAGAGGTCAACTTGCTGGGGCAGAACGTCAACGCCTATCGCGGTGAAAATCATTTGGGAGAGATTGTCGACTTCGCTGAATTGTTAGGTCTCGTCAATTTGGTCCCTGGCGTTGAGCGGATCCGGTACACAACATCGCATCCCGTGGAGTTCAGCGATGCACTTATCGAGGCTTACCGGGATATACCTGCGCTGGTCGACCATCTACACCTCCCCGTGCAGAGTGGGTCGGATCGCATTTTGATGGCGATGAAGCGCGGCCACACTGCGATTGAATACAAATCAAAGATTCGTGCTCTGCGAAAGATACGTCCCAACATCTCGTTGTCATCGGATTTCATCATTGGCTTCCCCGGTGAAACCGAGCAGGACTTCCTAGCAACCATGAAGCTCATCGAGGAAATAGGGTTTGATACCTCTTTTAGCTTTATTTACAGCGCACGGCCCGGAACACCCGCGTCAGATCTTAAAGATGACACGCCCGAAGATGTTAAGAAGAAACGGCTCCACCTATTACAAAGTCGTATCAATCAACAAGCGATGGAAATCAGTCGGCGCATGGTTGGAACAACCCAACGTATTCTCGTAACTGGTGTGTCTAAGAAAGACCCTGGGCAGCTGGCAGGTCGGACCGAAAACAATCGCGTGGTTAACTTCACGTGCCTAGACCACGATTTGATCGGTGAATTCGCGACAGTCGATATTGTCGACGCATTACCAAACTCGCTACGCGGCGTGCTTGTTGGTTGACATGCGGCACAGGCAAGGTATCGTCACTCCCCCATACGTTACATGAGCGGCCAAACAGTCCTTGGACATTGACCCGATACCTCCCGAGCCCGACAGTCGGGAGGACATAGTATCCTCCTCTTTCACGCTTGAACCTGAAAACGCGAAGCATGTTGCACTGCTCTGCGGGCACTTGAACACCCATCTGAAACTAATTGAAGATCGGCTTAGAGTTTCAGTTAGCAATCGCGGTAACCAAATCAAGATTGGCGGTCCCTCAGCGGCATGTGCGTCTGCGGAGAGACTCCTAAAGAAACTGTACAGCGATGTCACAAAAGGCGTTCGTTTGAGCCCCGAGACGATTCATCTGCAACTACAGCAGGCTGATCTCGAGTTATTGCAGGGTCAGGGGGCAACCGACGAGTCTGTTCTGGTAAAAGCAATCAAGACCAAGCGCGGCACCGTTAAACCGCGCGGGCATAGCCAGATTAGCTACGTCAAAGACATTCAGCGATACGACCTCAATTTCGGCGTCGGTCCTGCGGGCACTGGCAAAACCTATCTCGCCGTCGCCTGTGCGGTACAAGCGCTGCTCGAAGAAGACGTAAAACGCATTCTACTCGTTAGGCCCGCGGTCGAGGCTGGAGAGCGACTAGGCTTCTTACCCGGCGATTTGACGCAAAAGGTCGACCCGTATCTTCGCCCTCTTTACGACGCACTCTATGAGATGCTCGGGTTTGAGACGGTGGGTAAATACATCGAGCGAAATATCATCGAAGTTGCACCTCTTGCCTTCATGCGTGGCCGTACGCTCAACAACGCGTTCATTATTCTCGACGAGGCTCAGAATACCACTCGCGAACAAATGAAAATGTTCCTGACACGATTAGGCTTTGGCTCCACGGCTGTTATTACAGGTGACGCGACGCAAATCGATCTCCCTCGCGGCCAACCCTCGGGACTTGTCCACGCGACTCAGGTACTTGACGGCGTAGATGGCGTCTCCTTCACCTGGTTTGGAAAAAAGGATGTTGTGCGTCACCCGCTGGTTCAGCGCGTCGTCAATGCCTACGAAGAACACGATGCGATCATGAGCTCAAACGAGGCCGAGCGCTCATGAACCTCTCCGTACACGTAGATTGCAATAATCAAGAGGCGCCAAAACCTGAAGCTTTCGAGTCATGGGTGGCGACCGCCCTTTCAGGCGACCACGCTCGATGGCGTCCAACCGAAATCGCAGAAGTCAGCATCCAAGTGGTCGACAGTGAGGAGATGACTCGCTTCAACCACCAATATCGTGGCAAAGAGTCCGATACAAATGTGCTCTCTTTCCCAGTAGATGCTGACTTACAGAAACAAACCGGTTTACTCGGTGACCTCATTATTTGCAGTGATGTTGTGCAACGCGAGGCACAACAGCAGTCAAAAACACCCGAGCACCACTGGGCACATATGACCATTCACGGCACGCTCCATTTACTCGGCTATGACCACATCGCAGACGAGGACGCAGAATTAATGGAAGCGATTGAAGTCGCACGTCTAGCTCAGCTGTCCATTCCCAACCCTTACAACCAAACTGAAAACCTCACGCAATGAACACGAACGACACGCGCAATAACGAATCTGACGAGCGATCCTGGCTGGATCGCTTGACACAGATGGTGACGGGGACGCCTTATACCCGGGCCGACCTCGAGGGTTTGCTGCAGTTGGCTGTGGACAATGAGGTTATCGATGACGATGCGCGAAACATCATGGAAGGCGCCCTGACGGTTGGCGAGATGCAAGCGCGCGACGCCATGATCCCACGGGCGCAAATGGTCGTGATTCGATCAGGGGCGACCTTGGATGAAGTTTTGCCGCAAATCATTCACACAGGACACTCGCGTTACCCTGTAGTCGGTGAAGGAACAGATGATATTCAGGGCATTTTGCTGGCTAAAGACCTATTGCCATTCGTTCTTAATCCCAACGCCGATTTCGATATCTCAGCACTACTTCGGCCGGCGGTCATTGTTCCTGAGAGTAAGCGTTTAAACGTACTGTTGAGAGAGTTTCGCCAGGCGCGCAACCATATGGCGATCGTTATCGACGAGTACGGTGGTGTTGCGGGACTTGTAACCATCGAAGACGTGCTAGAAGAGATCGTGGGTGAAATTGAAGATGAGACTGACTCAGATGAAGAGGTTCAAATCCGTAAGCTCACCGAGGACAGTTTCTTCGTACAGGCGTTAACACCTGTAGAGGATTTCAACGAAGCCTTTGGCGTCGATTTCAGCGATGAAGAGTTCGATACTATTGGTGGTCTCGTTTTGCAAGCCTTTGGCAGGTTGCCTACTCGCAATGAAACTGTGACGTTTGACGGCTTTGAATTTCGGGTCATAAACGCCGACCAGAGAAAGCTCAACAGTCTGCGCGTCACCGTAATTAACGAGGGTTAATCGATGGTGCGCTGGAGCCAATCACAGCGCGCAGTTTGTAGCCTCGTAGCAGGGCTCATTTTCACACTGGCGCTTGCGCCCTTTGATCTTAAGATTGCATCACTTTTCAGCCTCGCTCTGTTTTACTCTGCACTCGAAGGCCAGACGGTAAAACGCGGTGCCGCCTTGGGCTGGCTCTTTGGTGCGGGTTTCTTTGGCGCTGGCGTATCGTGGGTCTATGTCAGCATCAACGTCTACGGCAACGCGCCGACACCCCTTGCACTCCTCCTTACTGTTATTTTCTGCGGTGGGTTGGCACTGCTTCCCGCTACACAAGCTACGCTTTTTTGTCGATTTCAGCCAAGCACGTCGTTAGCGCGGATCCTGACATTCAGCGGATTGTGGGTGACGTTCGAATGGGTGAGAACCTGGCTACTAACAGGGTTTCCCTGGCTATTCGCGGGCTACGCCAGCATCGACACCCCTGTCGCGGGATGGGCTCCTATTTCTGGCGTCTTTGGCGTCTCGCTACTCATTGCCCTTACCGCCGCAGGACTAGGCGAAGCGCTGAAACGCCGCACATTGAGCGCGGGAGCGTCTTGGCTTGTTTGGTCGGGCGCGATTTTAATTGGCGGTGGTTTTCTCCAGCAGTTGCAGTGGACACAAAGTACCGGTGAATCGGTGAAGGCCGTTATCTATCAGCCAAATACGTCGCTGCGCGACAAATGGGACCCTCGAAAACGACAGATCTTTCTGGCGGACTACCTCACCCATGCCGAGACCTATTCTCGCGATGCTGACCTCATCGTGTGGCCGGAGGGTGCGCTACCGTTTTATCTCGATCAGGCACCGAACTATATCGCTCGCCTAAGTCAAATTGGCGAAATCAACGACGCCTCAATTCTCCTTGGCATCGGAACCCGTGACGGATCACAGCGTTTTAATAGCATCGTGACTCTGGGTAACGCGCGTGATGAATACCGCAAACAAAAACTGGTTCCCTTTGGTGAGTTCGTCCCGCTCGAATCACAACTGCGGGGACTGATCGCTTTCTTTGATCTGCCCATGTCGAACTTCTCGTCCGGCAGCACCGAGCAAGACGGTCTGATAACAAGCAAAGGGGAGCTTGCCCCGTATATTTGCTATGAGATTGTCTATCCCGATTTTGTAGCTAAAGGTTCCCGGACAAGTCCTATGCTGGTGACTATTTCCAACGACGCGTGGTTTGGCACAAGTCATGGGCCTCATCAGCACTTTCAAATGGTGCGCTTTCGATCGCTCGAGCTTCAAAAGCCCACGTTGAGAGGCGCGAATAATGGCATCACCGCCGTGATACTCCCGTCGGGCGAGGTCGATGACGCGCTTCCACAATTCACAAAAGACAACCTCATTACTCGCGTGGAGCCCTATGAGGGCATCACACCATTCGCCCGCTGGGGAAGCCTGCCAATCGTCTTGATAAGTCTTCTTTTATCCACCCCCGCAATAGCGCAAGTGATCGCAGACGTGGTGACAAGACTTGTCACAAAAGTTGGCATAAAACCTCAGCGCTAAGCACGTCTATCCTGATAGACTGTGCCCCGCAAACAATATTACCGACGCCTACATTAAGTTAATGAATTCAAGCGAATACCAACCAGAAATTCTCGAGACCGAGATTCAGTCCTCGTGGCTCGAGGATAAAGCCTTTGCAGTGGATGCCGACACTAGTCGAGAGAAGTTTTACTGCCTAGCCATGTTCCCCTACCCCAGCGGCAAATTACACATGGGGCATGTCCGCAACTACACGATCGCCGATGTGATCGCGCGCTACCAGCGCATGATGGGAAAGAACGTGCTGCAACCCATGGGATGGGACGCATTTGGCTTGCCAGCGGAAAATGCCGCCATCCAAAAAAAGGTGGCGCCCGCGGCGTGGACAAAAAGCAATATCGCCGAGATGCGCCGACAGCTGCAGAGACTCGGGTTTGCCTATGATTGGGACCGTGAGCTAGCTACCTGCACCCCTGAGTACTATCGATGGGAGCAGTGGTTTTTCACTCGCCTGTATGAAAAAGGCTTGGTCTATAAGAAGATGGCGACGGTTAACTGGGACCCCGTTGATCAGACCGTATTAGCCAATGAGCAGGTCATCGATGGCCGCGGCTGGCGCTCTGGCGCCGAAGTTGAACGTAGAGAAATACCCCAATGGTTTATCCGTATTACCGACTATGCGGAAGAGCTGCTCGAGAATTTGGATAAGCTCGAGGGCTGGCCAGAACCTGTTCGCCTTATGCAGCGAAACTGGATCGGCAAAAGCCGTGGCGTCGAGCTCAGCTTCGAGCTCGATGCGCCTATAGCGGGCCTCGATAAAGTCGATGTCTACACAACCCGCCCCGATACCCTATTCGGTGTGAGTTACCTAAGCCTTGCAGCGGAACATCCGATCAGCCTTGAGCTTGGCAAAGACAATCCAGCACTCGCGGATTTCATTGCCGATTGTAAGAAAGCGTCGGTAGCCGCGGCCGATATGGCGCGGGCGGAAAAGCTCGGTATGGATACAGGCATCCGAGCGCGACACCCACTGACCGGCGAGGCCATCCCGGTCTGGATCGCAAACTATGTGCTGATGGACTACGGATCAGGCGCAGTCATGGCTGTTCCTGCACACGACGAGCGCGACTGGGAATTTGCACGCCAATATGATCTACCTCTGATCACCGTAATCAATGATGAAACCGGACAACCCGCCGACGTGACAGAGGCGGCTTACATCGAGCGTGGCACACTGACAGGGTCAGGTAGCTACGATGGACTAGGATTTGAAGCCGCCTTCGACCAGATAGCGCAAGCGCTCGAGGCAAAGTCACTTGGAAAGGTGACCACGCAATATCGCCTACGCGATTGGGGCGTATCTCGACAGCGTTACTGGGGCACACCGATCCCAATGCTCAATCTCGAGGACGGTGGCGAAGTGCCTATTCCTGCCGACCGACTGCCTTCGTTATTGCCAGAAGATGTCGTCATGGATGGTGTTGCCTCGCCGATCAAAACGGACCCTGAATGGCGTAAATTTGATCTCGACGGTGTCTCTTGCGAGCGCGAAACCGATACCTTTGATACGTTTATGCAATCGTCGTGGTACTACGCGCGATTCACCTGCCCCGACTATGATCAGGGCATGCTCGATTCGGATGCCGCTAACTACTGGCTACCCGTCGATCAATACGTGGGTGGCATCGAGCATGCAATCTTGCACCTTCTTTATGCACGCTTCTTCCACAAACTAATGCGCGATGAAGGCCTCGTAAATTCGGACGAACCTTTTGAACGACTGCTCACGCAAGGCATGGTGCTGAAAGATGGTGCCAAGATGTCCAAATCTAAGGGCAATACGGTTGACCCACAGGAGCTCATAGACCGCTACGGCGCAGACACCGTCAGGCTATTCAGCATGTTTGCTGCACCGCCCGAGCAGTCTCTCGAGTGGTCAGACGCGGGCGTTGACGGGTCGCACCGCTTCCTAAAGCGTTTATGGCGTTTGGTGCAAGAAGCAAAACAGGCCTCGCCCGATACGCTGAAGACAGCAACGCTCGATAAAGCCCAAAAAGCATTGCGCCGAAAAACGCACGAAACCATTGCCAAGGTCAGTGATGATTACGGTCGTCGGCAAACCTTCAATACAGCCGTTGCCGCAGTCATGGAGCTCTGCAACGAGGTTAGCAGGCACGAAGGAGACACAGCTGAGGACGCAGGGGTTGTGCATGAGGCACTGTCTGCCGCGGTTTTGTTACTCGCGCCGATTGTGCCCCATATTAGCGAAGCGCTTTACAGCGTCCTAACAGGCCAGCGCATCCTATCTGCCGCGTGGCCGGTGGTGGACGAAGCAGCACTTTCCCGCGACGAAATTGATATCGTGATTCAGGTCAACGGCAAAGTGAGAGCAAAAATTGCAGTTAGCGCCGATGCCAGCAAAGACGACATTCAAGAAATTGCACTCGCTCATGAAAATGTTCAGCGCTTCACTGAGGGCACAACCATTAGAAAAATCATTGTTGTTCCCGGAAAGCTCGTCAATGTGGTTGCTAACTAAGCTCTCCCGGCGAACAACCATTGTTGCGAGCCTCATAAGCTTGCTCGCGCTTTCGGGCTGTGGCTTTGAGCTACGTGGTCAAAATGCTCGTGCGGAAACGCTGGGGCTATACCCAATCGCGGTTGTCAGTGCTGCGCCTAACAGCGAATTCACGTCACAGTTGCGCACCGCACTCAGTCGTCTTGGCGCGAGCGTCGTCGAGCCCTCTGAAGCCAAATTAATTCTACAAGTGGGTACAGAGCGCTTCGAGCAGCGCAATCTATCACTGACAGCAAGGGCACGTGCGGCGGAGCTTGAGCTTCGAGCAAGCGTCGACTTTTCGCTACAGCTTGGTGACCAATGGCTCATTGAGGGCGAGACCCTCACCGTTGTCGATCAAATGCTCAATGACCCACTCAATGTCGTTGGCAAAACCGAGGAGCTCAGACTTCTACAGGGTGAGTTACGTACGACCCTAGTCGAGGCCCTTACTCGTCGCATTGACTACAGGCTGGCCGCAGATAATGCAGATAAGGCCTGAACAACTCGAGCAGTTCCTTAAGCAGGGCTTATCGTCTTGTTATCTCGTGACAGGCGCTGAACCCCTGATTGTTCAAGAGTGTGCCGACGCTATTCGTGTTGCCGCGAGGGAGCAGGGATGTGTCGACAGAGAACGTATCGATACGTCTGATAAAGCCGGCTGGCAAAACCTTGTTCAAAGCGCCAGTGCCATGTCGCTGTTCTCCGATAAAAAGCTGATCGAAGTCCAAGTCGACAGTGGCAAGCCCGGCACTGAGGGCAGCAAAGCAATCCAAGAATACCTGTCGATGGAGTCTGACGACATCTTGCTGATTGTTGCCGGCAAAATTGATAAGCAATCACAGCGCGCGAAGTGGTACACGGCGCTGGACCAGCGAGGCGCGATTATCACGGTATGGCCTGTGGGTCGTCGTGAGATGCCATCGTGGATTCAAGGCCGACTCAAGCAACGAGGAATGTCTGCCGACCGAGACGCTGTTGCCTTACTCGCCGAGCGAGTTGAGGGCAACTTACTGGCAGCTGCGCAGGAAATCGAAAAGCTGGCGCTATTAGCGAGTGACAAGCATCTCTCTGTCGAGAAAATTGCTGAGTCAGTGGGCGATAGTGCCCGCTACAACACCTTTGGCATGGTTGATACAGCGCTTGCCGGCGATGCCAGAAGCGCACTAAAAGCCCTGCGAGGCTTGCAAGCTGAGGGAAACGCCGCGCCTGTTATCTTGTGGCCGCTTTCCAAAGAGCTAAGACTCCTTATCGACGCTGAGTCCGCCGTTCGAAAAGGTACCTCGCAAGCGATTGCACTCGACCGTTTAGGTGTGTGGCGAAGCCGTATTAATCTCATGCAGTCTGCGCTCGCCAGACACAATCGCGAGTCGCTGGAAGCCTGCTTGTCACTTAATTTTGCAGCCGACGGTAGCGCTAAAGGCTACATGCCAGGCAATTGCTGGGATTACCTCGAATCACTGGTTGTAACGCTGGCCACGGGCGCCTCTTCAGCCATGCCGCGACGCCGTGCGTAAAGCCCTACCAGCCCCAACACACCTACAACTGCAGCAATAGCAAACGCGACAACAAAACCTAGCCATTCAGCGATGGCACCGTGCGCTGCCGCGCCAAGGGCAGGTGCTGCCATCATGGTCATCGACCACAAGCTCATCACTCGGCCGTGATACTGAGGGTCTATGATTAATTGCGCGAGAGTCTGGCAAGCGGTTCCCGCGAGGGTCGTCGATAAACTCAATAACCCCACCAAAACGAACAAAGAGGGTAATTGCCCTATCCAAACGAGATTGGAGAGCAAGCAGGCCGCAAAAAACATCGCAGCGACACTCATATTAAAAAGGTAACGTACATCTGCTTTCAGGCGGCTCATAATCAAACCACCCATTACCGCACCGCTACCCGCGGCAGCCGTCAGCCACGCAAGCTCCGTAGGACCACCGGCAATTAAGCGACCCGAGACCGCAGGCAATAGCTCAATAAAACTACGACCTAGAAACCCGTTGACTGAGGTCAGTGCAAGGACAGTAACGAGTGGCGCCATGCTGAGGACGTAACGAAGTCCCTCAATAAACTCACTGTTCACACTGCCGTGTGCCCGCTCTTGACGCGTGCCCACACCGCCCAATGAACTTAAAATCAAACCAGCCGTCGCGAATATAAAAACAGGGATCGTCCAGGCCCACGCTGCACCTGCACGGGCAATAACCGCCGCACAAATGCCCGGACCCAAAATGCGGGCAATGTTAAAAGACATCGCTGTCAGCCCCACTGCGCTCGGAAGCGCCTCGCGCGGCACGAGCATAGGCACCAATGCCAAACGCATAGGACTGTGCATCGCCGATACAGAACCCAATGCCGTCGCCAAGATTAAGAGCACAGCCACATTCAGAATACCGAGATAGGTGGCCAACGCACCGCTCATGGCGATCGCACCATGAATGAGCATCGACCACATCAAGCCATGTCTCGGATTAACGCGATCCGACTGAACACCAAAGTAAGGCGACAAGATAAGCGCCGGTGCGAGCATCAGCGCACTCACAATGCCTACCCACAGGGCGGATTGTGTCAACTCCCACGCATTCCATCCCAGCAGGAATCGCAGCATCCAGCTACCCAAGCCCGAGCACCAGCTGGCCGGGTAATAGCGGCGAAAACGCAGCTCATTTAACGCGGAATGCTTCACCTGTCGCTTTTCACGACACACAAATAGCGCCTCTCTTGCTTTTCAACGGCAATGGAACTACTGTTTATTTATACAGTATTTTTACTGGTGCTCTCTCGAGCAGCACCTTATCAACTTTGCGGAGCGCATCATGAACCACTCCATAGAACAGATCATTAATCGTCCTGATACCTGGCAAGGTGTCGATAACCACACAAACTCACGCGTTATCTTAACCACCAAGTCGGCCAATACAGATTGGCACAATCGACAGAGTGTACCAACGGGTTTCACTTCTCTCGACGAAGAATTACAGCTCGGCGGCTGGCCAAAGCATGGTGCCGTCGAAGTATTGAGCGATCACGATGGCGCTGAATGTATGGGACTGTTTCTACCAACCATGCAGCGACTCTCCAGCGAAAAGCGTTGGCAAGCATTTATCAATTCACCGCACACACCGTACGCACCGCTACTGCGCGCTCACAACATTCCCTCAGAACAAATACTGATGGTTCACCCTAAACATCGGGATGAAACCTTATGGGCGGCAGAGCAAGCTGTTCGCAGCACTACCTGTAGCACAGTATTTGTGTGGTTAGGGAGCACTCATTATCGGTACGCCGAGATACGCAAGCTACAACTTGCGGCGGCGAGTACCGACACCTTGCTTTTTCTTTTTAGATCGAGCGACGCACTGAAAGATGCCACACCTGTTTCTCTCAGACTGCATATCAACGCTTATCGTGAAGTCACCGTCGTTAAACAGCGCGGCGGCAAGCGAGAAGTTGAAATACGGCTACCTGAAAGCCACCTGTTGAAAGTGCAGACAGCGCAATCTCACAACAAAGCTGTTGCTACGAAGACCGGTACATTCCTGACACCTGTCGCCTAATTTACTTCGGTGACTCGCTTCCCCTTCCCCGGGCTCGGTTCCCCTCCGAGCTTCCGGGGCAACCTCGCTCTAGGAAATCATCGGTTCGAGGCAAACTGATTTACACATCAAAACAGTACACGTCTGCGATATGCTTAGTGGACACGTTAATGTCCGCCAGCCAATGCTCGACTTACCGATTAGTCTCGATATCCTGACCATTTTGGTCGTGACGAGTTTTATTGCATCACTGCTCACTGCATCAGTAGGGATTGGGGGTGGCACACTCGTTCTCGCAGTACTGGTTGTGACTGTCCCCATTACGGCCGTTGTGCCTCTGCACAGCGTTGTTCAACTCGGCTCGAATACCGGCAGGACGGTCATGACCCGACGCCATATTTCGAGGCAACTATTTTGGCCTCTGGTAATCGGTGCCATTGCTGGAACCTTACTCGCAGCACCGCTGTCCGCATTCTGGCTCAACGAATTGCAATTAACGCTACTACTCGCAACCTTTACGCTCGTTGTGACTTGGGTCCCGATACCGGTAGTAAAAACACACAGCACACGTAACAACCTGCTGTTCAGTGTTGCGGTGAGCTTCATCGGGGTTTTTGTGAGCGCTACTGGCCCTCTGATAGCGGCCTTTCTTCGCCATCAGGCCCAAGACCGAAAAGAACTCGTCGCAACCATGGCAGCAAGCGTGTCGACGATGAACTTTCTCCGCATAGTCCTCTTCAGCAGCCTCGGATTTTTTTGGAGTGAGTGGCTTGTTCCACTCGCTTTGATGATTGCTGCTGGCTTTGGGGGAACACTCATCGGCCTGCAACTTCTCGGCAGGCTGCCGGAGAAGCTTTTTCAAACTCTACTTAAACTGCTTCTAACGGTACTCGCGCTATCGATGATTTTCCGCGCTCTTTGAGCACGCAAGCTAAGCACGCTAGAAAAATCTCAACTTACCCAAAGTTCGCCTACCCCGAGCAGGACTGAGCTGAGCACCACTACCCCTCTGCTAATTGTAAGGCCAACATCGCATCGATGTTTTCTGCCAGCTTATTTAACGGCACCGGACCACTTCCCAGCACCGTGTCGTGGAATAGCCGAATATCGAATCGATCGCCCAAACGCTCTTTAGCCGCTTCGCGGAGCTCAACAATACGCAACTTCCCAATCATGTAAGCCGTCGCCTGACCCGGCATTGCGATATACCGCTCGATCGCTTTTATGCAGTCGTATTCTGCATTCGGCGTATTCTCAACGAGATAGGCGATGGCCTCTTCGCGACTCCAACGCTTACTGTGGATGCCGGTATCCACTACTAGACGCGCCGCGCGCCAAAGCTCCATAGCAAGCTGCCCAAATCGCGAATACGGGTCCTCATAGAACCCCATCTCGTAGGCAAGCTGCTCCGTGTATAAGCCCCATCCTTCGGAGAACGCGGTGAAACTTAGGTAACGCTGAATATCGGGCACACCTTCGAGCTCAGCCGTAATAGCTCGCTGGAGGTGATGCCCCGGCAAGCCCTCGTGAAATGCCAAGGCCTCTAGATCGGTTTTTGGCATCGCAGCCATATCATACAAATTGGCGTAAAAGATGCCCGGACGCGAACCATCCGGCGGAGGGCTCTGATAAAACGCTTTACCCGCATTCCGCTCACGGAACGGCTCGACACGTTTCACGATCAGCTCGGCTTTTGGTAGCACCCCGAAGTACTCGGGAAGTTTCTTCTCCATACGGGAGAGCGCATCACGTGCACTACTTAGGTACGCTTCTCGCCCCTCGTCCGTATTGGGAAAGCGCAGCGACTGATTCTCGCGAACAAACACGAAAAATTCTTGCAGGCTCCCCTCGAAACCGACCTGGCCCATGATCTCCCGCATTTGAGCGTGGATGCGCTCAATATTGTCGAGACCTAACTGGTGTACCTCGTCTGCAGTGAGGTCTGTCGTTGTAAACCACTGAAGCAATCGCTGATAGAACGCCTCGCCATCAGGGAGACGCCATACCCCGTCGTTGGGTGAGGCTGACTCACTCTGCTTCTCGATTACAGCAATGAAGCGCTGGTAAGCCGGCTTAAAGACATCGATAAGCGCTGTTCTGCCCGCGTTAACCAGCCGGGCAGTTTCATCTTCCGACAAATCGAGCGTCGCCACTTTCTTTTGAAAATCCGCCCAAACCGGTGACACCGCATCTGAGCCGTCAAACGGCTGACCCGTGATGACATTGTTAGACGATTCAAGAATCGCCGGATACATCCAATCAACCAGATAAAGTCCTTTCTCGGCACGCACCTCGAGCTGCTCGATGACCTCTCCAAGGTAGCTCTCTACATTTTGGATGCGATCGATATAGGCCTCTGCGTCGCTTAAGTCCGATACGCGATGGATGTTGATGAGCGAGCTAGGAATTTGAGTATGTGCACCACGAAATTGATGAAGCGCATAGCGGTGGTGCCGAAATTCGTCCATCGCCAGCGATCGCTCCAATGACATCCGATAGAGATCGAGAGAGAGCTTTCCCGCATCAGGAAGCGCAGCTCGATTAAACTCAGCCAAGTCGATAAGGCCCTGCTCCATGCGAGCACGCTCCTCGTCATTAAACGCTTCGGACTGAGGGTTCCATTCACCGTGACGATCCTTGATGCCCAAGTAGCTGGAAGTGAAAGGTTGCCGCGATAGATTGTCGGCAAACACCTTGGCAAGGTAAGCATTCAATCGCTCATGTTCTGACATTGAGGCGTCTACCACCTCACCCGTAGCACTCTGCTCCGTCTGTGCAAAACCTGCCTTCGCTGTTGATTGCGTTGGCTCAGTATCGCCGCAGCCCATCAGCAAGCCACTGAAAACGCTACCAAGGATCAAAAGCAAAATATTTCGATTCATCACAATACCCACACACGAAAAATGAAAGCGCGATGATAGCTCAGTTACTACAGCAAGTCGGAGCACCGTTTGTGCTTGCCTGAACAAGGTCCGAACCTTAAGGTCTACTCACGAGTAGTGGAGAATAAATTGTGTCGAAGGGACCCATACCAACCGATGCGCAAATGCATCTCGATCAGACTAAGGCTGAGACGCTTGATGGTACTCGCACGCGCGCAACCGAAAAGCGACACAGCAAAGGGTACCGAACGGCGCGGGAAAATTTGCAGGACCTCGTCGATGACAATAGCTTCATTGAATACGGTCAGCTAGCTGTTGCTGCCCAACGCGATCGTCGAGACCCATCTACGCTTCGTGTTGATACCGCAGCAGATGGCGTCATTACCGGCACAGCGACAATCAACGCTGCACTTTGTCCAAATAAGCGTACTGACGTGGCTGTCGCTATCTACGACTACAGCGTGCTCGCCGGAACCCAAGGCTTTTTTCACCACCAAAAGCTTGACCGTATCTTTGAGATCGCTGAGCGAGAGCGACTGCCGTTTGTCATGTACACCGAAGGTGGTGGCGGACGCCCCGGTGATACCGACGTCAAGGTAAACATCGCTGGTCTCAATAGCACTTCTTTTAGTCGCTGGGCGGGACTCACCGGCAAGGTACCCCGCATTACGGTGAATAATGGCTACTGCTTTGCAGGTAATGCAGCGCTCTTTGGTGCGGGTGATGTTCGCATTGCGACAAAGAGTTCATCGATTGGTATGGCAGGACCCGCCATGATTGAAGGTGGCGGACTCGGCGTCTTCCACCCTGATGAAATCGGCCCCGTTAACACGCTCTGTAACGTCGGCGCCGTCGATCTGCTTGCAGAAGACGAGGCGCACGCAACCGCACTCGCCAAATGGGCCTTAAGCTACACACAGGGAAACACCTCCCCCGGTACTGTGGCTGATCAAACCGCCCTCAGGGCTTGTCTACCTGAGAATCGACGGATGGCTTACGACGTTCGGAAAGTCATGGAGATCCTATTCGATCAACAGTCAGTGCTTGAACTTCGTCCGGTCTACGGCCGTGCTGTGGTGACTGCATTTGCGCGTATTGAAGGTCACCCCGTCGCTGTTATCGCCAGCGACTGCCGGCATCTAGGTGGAGCCATTGACGTTGACGCTGCGCGTAAAGCAGGTGAAATGATGGAGTTGGCGAAGCGCTGGCAGTTGCCGATTGTATCTCTCGTTGATACCCCCGGATTTATGGTTGGCCCGGAAAGCGAGGCCATGGGCGCCGCAAAGGTTATGCCTGAACTCTTCAACACGGCTGCCGGCGTCACAACACCGTGGGTGGGCCTTTTCCTACGACGCGGCTATGGCCTGGGAGCGATGGCGCTTGTTGGTGGCTCATTTGAATTCCCAACGCTCACGGCGAGCTGGCCACAAGGTGAGTTCGGCGGCATGGGCCTTGAAGGCGCTGTTCGACTTGGCTTCAAGAAGGAACTCGAAGCAACACCCGCCGGCGAAGCCCGCGATGCGCTGTATGAAAAGCTGGTCGCGGAGATGTATCAAAAAGGTCGCGCCACGGAAGCGGCGGCGTATCTTGAAATCGATATGGTCATAGACCCAGCAGAAAGTCGTGCAGTGATTTTGCGAGGCTTAGGTTTATAGATTCTGGGTTTATAGATTCTGGGTTTATAGATTCTGGGTTTATAGATTCTGGGTTTATAGATTCTGGGTTTATAAGCTCTGGGTGTATAGAGCCTAGGCTTGCAAGGCACTGATTTTTTGAACATGGATTTGAAAAATCTTGGCTTGTAAGACCTCTGTGTTTGAGACCTCAGCGTAAAGACCTTGTTTCTTAGCTCGCCGTTTGCGGCGCTTTCATTCTCAATGCCTACGCGTGTTTTCAATGCCTTTGCGCGCAAGAGATGAGCAAAGCCTCAATTCGCACAAAATACCCATAAATGTGAAACCGCACTTGTCCAAAGCAGCTCATCATAATACTGTATAAATAAACAGTATTATGATGACTTAAGTGCTCTGGCTTTGCTTACACTTTCCAAAACTCCCTCTTGAAGCATTGGCCTCCAAGCCTGTGTGTAATGACGATATTTTGCGTGTTGTCATTGAAAGACAACGAGCCGTTACCTGCGACGATGAGGTTGAGGCGCTCGGTGTAACACCGGGACTGAAACAATCCACCGTGAGCGGCTTACTCAGCGGTCACCCGCTCAAACTTCTATCCAGAGAGCCTGAGGAAGAACTTAAAGTGCTCAAGCGCCTTCGGCAGTGGGCCTATTCAATCACTCCTACCCTTACGTTATGGCGAGATGACTGTCTTCAGCTAGAAATCGGTCGCTGCTTGTTAGTCCACGGTGGCTTAGAGCGCTTAATCGAAAAGATCACCGCCGAACTCGACCGGCGCGGCTTTACGACACATATTGGAATCGGCCCGAGCCAGGAAAGCGCCTGGCTGTTCAGTCAAACCAGCCATGCCGCTAAAACATCGCAACTCGATGATGGCGCATCGTTGGAAACCCGACTGAGCTCGATCGCCCTCCACCGACTTGATGGGTTTGATAAAGATGTCTCTGCACTCAACAAAGCTGGAATTCATCGCTTCGGCGAACTCTTCGCACTTCCCCCAGAAAGCCTAAAGCGGCGCTGCAGTCAGGCGTTCTGTAACTGGATAGACCGACTACTGTGCCGGGTCGAAGTTGCCGTAGAAGACTTCCACCCAGAACCTGAGTACAGCGATATTGCTTGGCTGGGCTACGGGTCTACAAACAATCAGGAACTCATCTACCCCATGGAGCAATTACTCCAGGACTTCTCGCAGTTTCTGAGAAATACTCAACTGCAAACACAGCATATACGCTGGGACTTCATTGCAACCCAGGGTAAAAGCCCCGAGCTACACGTCCACAGTAGTGAGTTCCATAACGACCCAACGCGTTGGTTAGAACAATCACGCCTTAAATTAGAGCGGCTTCAGTTCGACGATCTCATTGAGGGTATTTCACTCACTGCCTGCGAACTCAGCTTGGCACAACTCACAACGCAAGACCTGTTTCTCGAGTCGAAACATCAGGAGCCTTTATCGCAACTCATTGACCGTCTTCGTAGCCGATTGGGATTTCAGGCGGTGTCACACGTTTATGAACGCGCAGAGCATTTACCGGAGCACTGCTCATTTGTGGACGCCAATCAACTCAACGCACCGACAGCCAAGGAAAAAAATCTGCGTCGCCCCTTTTGGCTACTCGAGTCACCGCAACCCATTAGCCAGCGAGGAAACCAACTGTATTGGCTAGATGCGCTGGAGATTATCAGTGGACCTGAGCGCCTCGAGGACTGCTGGTGGAGCCAACCCACAAGTCGAGATTATTACATTGCAAAAACAGGTGCCGGCCAACCGGTCTGGATATTCCAAGACCGACACAATCGCTGCTGGTTCCTACAAGGAATCTTCGAATAATGCAATGTTTCACTAATGTGACTCTTTTATTTCACAAATATTTCAGTTAAGTTACAAAGCTAGTAACAAATATGTGTGGAGAAACCACGCAACGCTGTGAAGCGATAGCACGCCGTGAGGCGTAAGGAGACCAGAATGAAAACGATGAAGAACTTAGCAATAAGCCTCTGCGTTTTAGGAGGCATGTATACCTCAGGAGCATCCGCTGAGGTTGTCCAAGACTGCGTACTGAGCGGTGAAGTGGTCAGTGTAAATCAGCAGTCCTCTGAAAAGATGCGCGTCCGATTCCACAAGATGGAGCACGGCGAGCTTGCAAACTGTAATTTAAAAGGCCGAGCAAAACGCGGTCGAGTCGATGCAGATATTACGATGGAAGGCCTTGAGCTACCTAAAGGCTCGAAGGTTACCTATGCCTTCCAGCAGACACGGTCAGAAGCCAATTGGCAGCTGCTCAGTGTTCAGCGCCCTGTTTTGCTGACGTCAAAAGACTAAGTCGCAAACAATCATTACGGCGCCACCTGGACTTTCTCCATGTGGCGCTTTTTATTGCCTGATCCCCAGAGCCTATTGTTACAGTGATGGCATATCATTCATGCATCACTGGCCTGTCGCTGGCCAAATCAACTCAGACGTATCGAATCCCAGTTGATTGCTTTTCGCCAAAAATGCCTCTCGCACCGACTCACTTACCTCGAGCTCGCGAGATAACAACCATAGGTAATCGGTGTTATAGCCAGCGACAAACGCGTAGCTGTAGTCCTCGGCCAGTTCAAAGACCGCGTAGGTCCCATAAAACGGACCAAAAAATGACACCTTCAAGTGAGCAATGTCTTCGGCCCCCATCGGCTTAGCAACGCCCTCCGCTTGACGCCATTCACCCTTCTCCGTGTTAAACCCTTTGTTCAACACCGAAATCGACCCATCCTCATTCGCCGCATAGGTCGCGGTCACACGCTCGAGATTGCGCTCGAAACTGTGGTCTAAGCGTGCGATTTCGTGCCAAGTCCCCAGGTAGCGCTCGGAGTCAAAGCCGCTAACGGGCGTTACGCCATCGGGTAGGCCAGTACAGGCGCTGAGGAAGAAAAGCGATAACACGCCAAGTCGCTTGAGCATGTGATGACCTCCTTTTGGTAAATCACTGACAGAGTATGAACGACTACTCATAGTGATGTGAGGATTATTTCAAAAAGCTCTATACTGTATAAAAATACAGTATTTTTAAGATGTCATACGCTGAACTTCACTGCTTAAGCAATTACAGCTTCTTACGGGGAGCTTCGCACCCCCACGAGCTCGTGGAGCAAGCGGCGCACCTTGGTTATTCAGCACTCGCCATTACCGATGAATGCTCGCTGGCTGGTGTCGTCAAAGCGCACGTGACGGCCAAAGAACTCAACTTCAAACTCATTATTGGCAGCGAATTCACAATCAGCGAGGGCTTAAAGCTCGTTGCCATCGCGCCCTCACGGGCGGCCTACGGCGAACTGTCTAGCCTGATCAGTCGCTCTAGACGGCGCAGTGAAAAAGGTCAGTACCTCACCCACCTAAGAGACATCTACTTCCACTTAAAACGCTGTTTCATTATTTGGCTACCCGACGATATTGCTACAGAGCGCCATCATGCGGAGGCGCTTGCGCGGCGTTGCCCGGATCGATTTTGGATTGGCATCCATCAGCTCTTAAGCCATGACGACTTATTGAGACTCGAAGAGATACAAACACTGGCGGATAAAATGAACGTTCCAACACTCGCTTGCGGCAGCGTTGAAATGCATTCAGCGAGCCGAAAAATGCTGCACGATGTCGTCACCGCAATACGCCACAACACAGCGATACAGGACTTAGGTCCGTTACGACTGCCAAATAGTCAGCAGCACCTAAGGCGGCTCGACAAACTCATCCCGCTCTATCCTCAGGCGCTTATAGGCGAAACGCTGCGTTTGGCTCAACGCTGTAACTTCAGCCTTGACGAACTACGCTACGAATATCCCGAGGAAGTTGTACCTAAGGGCCACACTGCAAATAGTTATTTACGTGACTGCGTATCGCAGGGAGCGTCCAAGCGCTGGCCACAGGGAGTCCCTTCCGCTATTCACGAGCGCATAGAGCGCGAACTTGCCCTCATTACCGAGCTTAATTACGAGTACTACTTTCTAACGGTATACGACATTGTCAATTTCGCGCGCACGCGAGGCATCTTGTGTCAGGGACGAGGATCAGCAGCCAACTCGGTTGTTTGTTACTGCCTGCACATTACCGAGGTCTCACCTGAGCAGGTCTCCTTACTCTTTGAGCGCTTTATCTCTCGTGAGCGTGATGAACCACCCGATATCGACGTTGATTTTGAGCACGAGCGCCGCGAAGAAGTCATTCAATATATTTATCAAAAGTATACGCGCCGCCGAGCTGCACTTGCCGCGACGGTCATTACCTATCGTTCTCGAAGTGCAGTCCGTGACGTTGGTAAAGCACTAGGCATGGATGCGGTCTTCGTCGAAGACTTAGCAAAATCCCTCGCCTGGTGGAATCGTGAGCGCGAGCTAACCGCCAAGTTTAAAGAGCAAGGTATACAAGCTAGCAGTCAACAGGCAGATATCTTCCTGCGCATGACACAGCAAATTCTGGGATTCCCTCGACACTTATCTCAGCACGTTGGCGGATTTGTTATCAGCCGTGGCCCGATCTCAAACTTAGTGCCAGTGGAAAATGCCAGTATGCCCGATCGGACTGTTATTCAGTGGGACAAAGAGGACATCGAATCACTAGGGTTGCTGAAGGTAGATATCTTAGCGCTGGGGATGCTCTCAGCCATCAAGAAATCGCTAGCGCTCGTCCAGCGAAAAAATCCGGCCATCACACGGATTCAAGATATACCTAACGACGATCAGGCAACGTTTAGGATGCTTCAGACAGGCGACTCATTGGGCGTCTTCCAAATCGAATCGCGCGCTCAAATGTCGATGCTGCCAAGACTAAAGCCCAAATGCTTTTACGATCTCGTCATCGAAATCGCTATTGTCCGGCCAGGTCCGATCCAAGGCGATATGGTGCACCCCTACCTCCGCAGACGCGCAGGGCTAGAACCGATCACCTATCCAGATCCTGCTATCCAATCGGTATTAGAAAGCACCCTTGGTGTGCCTATCTTTCAGGAGCAGGTGATTCGACTCGCAATGGTTGCAGCAGGCTTCAGCGGTGGAGAAGCTGATTCGCTTCGCCGCGCCATCACAAACTGGGGACGTAACAGTAAGCTACTGACCTTTGAACACAAGTTGAAAGCAGGCATGTTGAAACGGGGTTATAGCCCCGAGTTTGCCGATCAGCTATTTAGTCAAATCAAAGGTTTTGGTGGCTATGGATTTCCTGAGTCACACTCGGCAAGTTTTGCCTTACTAGCCTACGTCTCAGCGTGGCTGAAACGTCACTACTCCGGCGCCTTTTACGTTGGTCTACTGAACAGTCAGCCCATGGGCTTTTACACGCCCTCACAGCTCGTCCAGGATGCTGATCGACATGGCGTTAAGAGTTTACCCGTCGACGTTAATGCCAGCGACTGGGACCACCGCTTGATCGACGGCGGCCCGCAGCAAAGAGATGTGATACAGCTCGGCTTGAGGTTAGTAAAAGGACTCACTAAACGCGGCGCAGAGCAACTTATCGACGCACGTCGCAGTGGTCAGTTTGTCTCTATTCTGGATGTGAAACGACGCGCGAAACTCGACAAGGACGATCTAGAGGCGCTCTCCGCGGCTGATGCGTTACGAGCGCTTACAGGCAATCGGCACCAAACGCATTGGGCGATTATGGCGGTTAAAGATTCACGCCCTTTACTGCCAGAAACCCATGTCTATGACCACGATGACGCTAGCGCGATTACAGCACCATCAACCACAGAGAGCGTTATCTTTGATTATCAGAGCACAGGCCTAACTCTACGCTCGCACCCGCTAGCATTGCTTCGTCAGCAAAAGCCCTTCAGTCAGTGTCGTAAACAAACAGAGCTGATCAATATGGGAAGTCAGCGTTTTGTTCGCACCGCGGGATTGGTTACCTGCAGACAGCGTCCAGGCACTGCCTCAGGTGTCGTCTTCCTAACGCTCGAAGACGAGACCGGCAACATAAACGTCGTCGTGTGGCCAAAAATTCAAGAGCGCTTTAGAGCAGCTCTGATGACCGCACAACTGCTCCTAGTCAAAGGTACCGTAGAGTCACGAGATGGCGTCACACACGTTATTGCTAGCGGACTATATGACCACAGCAGTGCGCTAAGCGAGCTTGCGGTTAAATCGCGAGACTTCCATTAAAAACCACTAGCACTAAGAACCACTAGCAACCATAAATACCATTACCTACGGACTCTCGAAGGTAAGCGTAAGTACTGTTTGTCTGGACTGACTCGCACTGCCTTAGGGTTTCGGCGTCGAGAGCGGCACTGTTACGGGCTCACCTACAATACCGGCATAAACCACAAGGATCACGGCATCTTCGTCGCCGATATTCGCACCACCATGCGCTTGATTGACGAGCTCTATGACCGCATCTCCCGCTCGCGCGATATGAGTATCACCCGAGTCTGTCAGAACCTCTATCGTACCCTGAATAACAACCCCTGCGGTCATGTACGGATGCTCGTGAAGTGGAAGCGCCATGCCCGCGGGTATCGTAATTTTCGCAACCGTTACCTCAGGTTGACCCTCACTGTAAGTTGGCAACGTAACGCCTCGCCAGTCTTTGGTTGACTTAAGGAGCACTTCCGCCTCGATCTTGCGCTCACTCGCACTGACGTTAAACGTCAGAGCTACTAGCCCAATAAAAGAAAATAAAAGTTGTATCCCTCGAGTCTTGAGATGTTTAAACGTCATGGTGATCTCCACTCCCCTTTCAGCCGTTTGCCATGGTCGCCAACCAGAGCAGAACACCGCTGCGCAGAGTTATCAGTCTACAGGCAACACAAGCCCTACCCGTTTATTGTGTCGCCGGTCGGTAGAGATTTAAAGCATGGCTGACTCGCTAGGGATTACTGGCAGTGACTGTCCCTCAGTAACTATCCTTCATTGACGACTTTCAAGCGACCTGCTTTTGCTGATCAGCCCCTAGAGACCAGCGCTCAATAGTCGTCGCTTGAGACCGATGCTTGGAGTTCGCCCATACCTGTCTGTTGAACCATGAACTCAATAGGCCTGCAGCACACTTGGCAGTCTTCTACGTACTCCTGCCCTACATCTTCAGGGTTGAGAAGAACACATATGGACTCCCAACAGTATGGGCAGTCAATCCACGTCTCTTGCAGGGCGCGATCCACAGCGATTAGCCGGCCGCCCTCAATTGATCACCCTCTACCTCGCGTGAGGTGAAGATGAGTGCGCCATCCGCGATGGCTGTATCGCGGAACATCTTCCTATCTTTGCGATAGTTCTGAGGATTAACCCACGGAAGCTGCGTTCCCTGACGGGGCATTTTGGGCAGCATGCGTTGCATGTAACCGGCTGAGAAATCGTGAATCCAGTAACGCTTCTCCATGGTCCGCGCGAGGATGTCGGGGATGCGCGGAGTCGCCTGGTCGTAACCAAACTCGTCCATGTGATTTAGCACGCGACAGACCCACTCGGCCGTCAGATCGGCACGAAGTGTCCAAGATGCATTGATGTAGCCAAAGGTCTGAACCATGTTGGGGATGTTTGAACACATCACGCCCTTGTAGGTCCATTCTTCCGCGAAGTTGATGGGCTTGCCGTCAACCACGAAGTCCGCGCCACCAAGATTGAGAAGTTCGATACCGGTTGCAGAGACAATGATATCCGCCTCAACGTGCTCACCGGAGCCAGTCACCACACCCGTTTCGTCAATGTGCGAAATCGTGTCTGTCACGACGTCAGCCTTACCCGAGCGAAGTGCAGTGAAGAGATCGTCGTCGGGAACCAAGCACAAACGCTGATCCCAAGGGTTGTAAGTCGGAGTGAAGTGCTTCTTCACGTCCACAACATCACCAACGGCCTTCTCAACCTCATCCAAGAGCATCTTTGTTACTTTCTCGGGCTTGGTACGCGTTCGGTTGTACAAAAATTGCTGGCCGACAGTGTTTTTAAATCTAACGACACCGTAAGCCCAACTTGATGGCAATATTGCTCTCAGGAAATTAGCAATCCTATCCACCGATGGACGCGAGACCACATAGGTGGGCGATCGCTGAATCATCGTTACCTTTTCGGCCTTCGTCGACATATTGGGAACCAAGGTCATGGCCGTGGCGCCCGAGCCGATCACGACCACTTTCTTGCCCGTGTGATCGAGATCTTCAGGCCAGAACTGCGGATGCACCCACGTGCCCTTGAAGTTTTCGCGACCCTCAAAGTCGGGTTGATGACCTGAGTCGTAGTTGTAATAGCCAGAACACATCAAAAGAAAATTGCAGGTGTAGTAGACAGTCTCACCACCGGCATCGACGGTTAACAACCATGTTGCAGTCTCCGATGACCAAGAAGCGCCAACCATCTTTTGCCCGAAACGCACATTGTCGCGAATGCCATATTCATCGGCTGTCTCATTGACGTAATTCCAGATCGCAGGTCCATCGGCGATCGCTTTTTCAGCACGCCAGGGCTTAAAGTTGTAACCGAGGGTGTGCATATCTGAATCAGAGCGAATACCTGGATACCGGAATAAGTCCCAGGTACCACCAATGGCCTCTCTTCGCTCTATGAGCATGTAATCTCGATCAGGGCAGCTTTTCTGAAGATGAACCGCAGCACCGATTCCAGAGAGTCCCGCACCCACAATCATGATGTTGGTGTGGATAGCCATTTCCGGCGACGTATTGGTATTCATAATCTCTTCCTTACAACTTATCCCCACAAGATACTGCGTATGTGGCTAATCTCCCAGTGCTGACCGTCCTCGCTCAGCGGCGATCCTTAGGCGAAGTGCATTAAGCTTGATAAAGCCCTCAGCATCCGCTTGATCATACTTTCCAGCATCGTCTTCAAATGTCGCAATCGCGTCATCGAATAACGTGTCAGACGAGCGTCTTCCAGTCACCGTCACATTACCTTTGTAAAGCCTTACGCGAACCTCGCCGTTGACCACCGTCTGCGACTCATCAATAGCTTTTTGCAGCATGAGGCGCTCTGGCGCCCACCAGTAGCCGTTGTAAATCAGTTTGGCATAGCGCGGCATGAGCTCGTCTTTTAAATGCGCGACTTCGCGATCAAGTGTAATGGACTCAATGGCGCGGTGGGCACGCAACAAAATTGTGCCACCGGGAGTTTCATAACAACCTCGGGATTTCATGCCAACGTAACGGTTCTCAACGATATCGAGACGACCAACGCCGTGAGCGCCGCCAACCTGATTCAAGTGCGCGAGTACGCTTGCTGGAGACATGGCTTGACCATCGATAGCAACCACATCGCCCTGCTCAAACGTTAAAGTCAACTCGTGGCCTGTCTCAGGTGCCTGCTCCGGAGAGACAGACCAGCGCCACATTGACTCCTCAGGCGGACACCAAGGGTCTTCAAGCACTCCGCCTTCATAAGAGATATGCAATAGATTAGCGTCCATCGAATAGGGCGACTTTTTAGACGCACTGGAAAAATCAACGGGAATATCGCGCTCCGCGCAGTAAGCCATTAGCGACTCTCGCGAGTTGAGATCCCACTCCCGCCAAGGCGCGATGACTTGGATCCCCGGCTTGAGCGCATAAGCACCCAGCTCGAACCGAATCTGATCGTTGCCCTTGCCCGTCGCACCATGAGAAATCGCATCAGCACCGGTTTCGTTGGCAATCTCCACTAAGCGCTTAGCTATCAGCGGTCTTGCGATCGATGTTCCCAGAAGGTACTCACCCTCGTAGATCGTATTCGCACGGAACATGGGAAAGACGAAATCGCGGACAAACTCCTCTTTCAAATCATCGATATAAATTTCTTTGACACCCAGCGCTTCAGCTTTCGCTCTTGCCGGTTCCACCTCTTCACCCTGCCCAATATCGGCGGTGAAGGTAACAACCTCACAATCATAGGTGTCTTGTAGCCATCGGACGATGACTGAGGTGTCGAGACCGCCTGAGTAGGCGAGCACGACCTTGTTAACGTTGCTCATTGATTACTCCCTGATCAGGCGGTGAAGTTTACGCGCGCTGATGCCCGATGGACAGTCGATCACTGCTAAACTACGTGGGCAAACCGCAAAAGGGCTTCAAATGTCTCGCATCACCATCACTAAACCCGACGATTGGCATATTCACCTGAGAGATGGCGCCATGCTCGACCGAACCGTCAACGATGTTGCCGCCTGGGCAAATCGCGCGGTTGTCATGCCCAACCTGACACCACCTGTCAAAACACTCGCCGACGCGGACGCCTATCGAAGTCGAATCATGTCTGCCTTTACCGGCAGCAGTGCCTTCGAGCCCCTGATGACGCTGTATTTAACGGATGCCACAACACCCGCGATAATCGAGGAAGCCGCCGCCTCTCCTCATGTCTGCGGCGTCAAGTTGTACCCTGCGGGCGCAACGACAAACTCAGCTGCCGGCGTCACGGGCTTAGAAGCGTTGAAGCCAACCCTGGCGGCCATGGAAGCTTGCGACCTCCCGCTGTTGGTACACGGAGAAGTCACGGACCACGACATCGACATTTTCGATCGCGAGGCTGTTTTTATCGAGCGAACACTGGCACCGCTGGTCGAGGAATTCCCCAATCTGCGCGTCATTCTTGAGCATATTACAACCAAGGACTCCGTCGATTTCGTCGCTTCGGCTCGAAACGGAGTAGCCGCCACCATTACGCCCCAGCATCTGCTTTTTGATCGTAACGATATGCTGGTAGGCGGCATCCGACCGCATCTTTTCTGCCTGCCTATCCTCAAGCGCCGATTGCACAAAGAAGCACTCCGGGCCGCTGCAGTATCGGGTAATGCGAAATTCTTCTTAGGAACCGACTCTGCACCGCACACAGTTGAAACAAAAGAGTCTTCATGTGGCTGTGCTGGCTGTTATACAGCCCATGCTGCGATGCCGTTTTATGCAGAGGTGTTCGAGGAGGAAGGTGCGCTCGATAAGCTAGAGGGTTTCGCCAGTCACTTTGGTCCCGACTTTTATGGGAAGGCTAGAAATACAGAGCAAATCACCTTAGTCAAAGCGGGGCAGCTCTCCCCAGCAAGCTTAAGCTTCGGCGAGAGCTCCGTAACGCCTCTGCGAGCGGGCGAAACGCTTTCCTGGCGCTTGGAAACCGCCGGATGACTGCTTCCACCGAAATCAGAATGAAGCATCGGTTTAGAGGCTTTTTGCCTGTCGTCATTGATATCGAGACCGGTGGCTTCAACGCGACGACTGACGCGATGCTCGAAATAGCCGCCACCTTCTTCACGCTTACCGACGCAGGCCACCTTGAAGTTGCTCACTCAATCGCTCGGAATGTTGATCCGTTTGAAGGCGCGAATCTTGAGCCTTCTGCTCTCGAATTTACCGGCATAGATCCAGAGAACCCGCTGCGAGAAGCCGTACCGGAGGCCATTGCTCTGGGGGATATCTTTTCGGAAGTTCGGCGCGAAGTGAAAGAGCACGGATGTAATCGCGCGATCTTGGTCGGCCACAACGCGCACTTTGATGCAGGCTTTTTAAACGCGGCCGCGGAACGCTGCGACATAAAACGCAACCCTTTCCACCCGTTCTCACATTTCGATACGTCAACGCTTGCAGGTCTTGCCTACGGACATACGGTACTGGCACAAGCCTGTAAACGCGCTGGCATTGAATTCAGTAATAGCGAAGCTCATTCTGCAGATTATGACGCTAAGAAAACCGCCGAACTCTTCGCAGGGATTGTGAACCGCTGGCAGGACTTAGGGGGATGGACTTGGCCCGAGGAAGCCTCATCAGAGGCCGAGTAGCTCAGCCAGACAATTCAGTAAGTATTTCGTCGAGCGCCTCAACGAGCTCGTGAATATCATTGAGTCCAAGTAGCTCGTATTTTATTGCACTGCCAACGGGTAAAAGCTGTAACAGCGCAAAACACACTTCCCAAGCGTTTCCTGTGTTGACTGTCATACCCAACTTCCTGACTTCGGGATGGCGCTGCAAACCTGCAAGTACATCAATCATTGAACGTCCCGTCTCGGGCAGTGCAACCTCAGGAAGCGCAGGGTCGATCTCAACCGAGGCCATGTTTAGGCCCGAGACCTCGCGCCAAGTTTCTTGAATGTGAAAGCGCGACCCACCCTCGATGGTGATGCCCAACAGTCCGTTGGGTAATTGATCCCAGTCAACGATGCTCGCCACCGTGCCGTAAGCGCCTAATTCAAGATTAGTCTTGGACGCCTGTGCGACTTCCGAGCCTGTTCGAATCCAGACAACACCGAATCCTGTTCCCTCCCTCATGCAGGCGGAGATCATATCGATGTAACGGCGTTCGAATATCTGTAAGGGCAGACGACCGTGGGGCAGCAAGAGTGTACCCAAAGGGAAAAGAGGTAATTCAGTCACGCTTGTCTCCTAGCGGGTCGCTCAACGCTTCAAGGTCAGTGAGTAACAGTAGCGCTTCCTCTCGCGAATTCCCGCAAAACTCGGGCTCAGCTTGAAATTGACTGCAGCACTCAGGACGTCTTGGATCACCAAAAAGCGCGCATAAGCCATCCCTATTGTGGTGAACACAGCGCTCGCCTTTGGGTTTACCCTGAGGCATTCCAAAAAACGGAGTATGAATGGCGGGGACTATGCAACAAGCACCGCACCCTGCTCTACACTCCATTAATCGATCATCCGATTAGTGCGCCATCAGGCCCGCTCGGGACCCAACGGCTGAAACGCGATGATCAGTTTAGGCAGCAGCAACAGCGCACCCATGACAGCAGCAAGCATCGCCATAACAGTCAGCACACCAAAATAAATGCTCGGCGTGAAGTTTGAGAGTGTCAGCATAGAAAAGCCGACAACGACCGTCAGGGTGGTGTAGTACATCGCACGACCAATACTCGAGTGGCTGCGGTACATCGACTCGCGGTAGTTCCCATCAACTTCAAACTCGCGCCTGAATCGATGGATGTAATGGATGCAGTTATCGACACCCATGCCAACGACAATGGCGGCAATCGTGATCGTCATAATATCGAGCGGAATGCCAGCCAAACCCATCACACCGAGCACTAAACCTGCCGCAAGAATATTAGGTGCCAGTCCTAATAACGCGAGCGAAACGGACCTAAACAGCATGAGGAACATAATACCTATCGCCACGAATACCGCACCAAGCGTTAATATCTGCGACGCGTAGAGGCTTTGAAGCACGTTGTTGTAGAGCACCAACAAGCCGGTGAATTTGACACGGGTTTCGTCAAGGCCAGTATCAGCCAGAATCTGTGCGTAAAGTGACTCCAGATACTCTGCTCGCCTAAGCGTTTTGCTCGTCTCCATCGCCCGGACGGTGATCCTAGCCTGCTGTTCCACAGGATCGTAGTAGGGCTCGATTAACACCTCAGCGACATCAGAGGGCAGGCTCCGCTCAATAAGCGCGAGTTCAACACCCCCCAATTTATCGTCATAAAGACGATCCATGACGGAGAACCCCGTCGACAGCGACAACACTTTCCCAGACTCGGGTCTTGCATCAACAATATCGTGAATTTGGTCAACGAGGTTTCGACCCTCTAGAGTGAACCAGTAACCAATCTCCGCGGAGTTCTCGTCGGCAAACGAGACATCCTCACCAAAGGGATCATCACCCCAGAGATCTTCCTCGTCACTGGCCAAGCTCTCGTCAAAATCACTCTCACCAAAAGCGTCTTCGCCAAAATCGTCGCCGAATCCCTCATCATCGCCCGCGAAACCATCGTCTGCAGACATCGCATCGAAACTAGCGGCTTCAACTTCGGCACTGTTTTCAACCTCTGACACGCTCTCTACTGGCGGGTATAAAATAATATCGAGTGGGATAGTGCCGCCCAGTCGAGAATCGAGAAGTTCCATACCTTGGTAAATCTCAGTGGTATCTTTGAAATAGTCGATAAAGCGATTTTCTACTTGAAGACGTGATAGCCCGAGCAAAACAAGCAACACCAGTAAACCGGTCACTGCCAGCACAACACCGCCAAAGCGCTCTACGATGGAAGCGAACCGCCGCGTCATGCTCAGAGTATCGCTCACACCTTTTGCTCCCGAGTCAGGCAACACTGTGATCAAAGCCGGTACCAAGGTAAAACTGACCAAAAACGCCACTACAATCCCAGCAGTCATCATCCAGCCAAAATCGATAACCGGTTTTATCCCAGCCACAACCAGAGAAGTGAAGGCAACCATGGTGGTTACTGCCGTGTAAAAACACGGAACGAACATAAGCTTCGCGGCCATCACCGCGCGATCCGCCCGAGCCATATTGGGTTCTTTAACCTCTAGCTCCCGATAGCGGACAACCAAGTGTATTGCCAGCGCCAAAGCAACCACGAGAAGCACCGCGACAAAATTTGATGAGATCACTGTCATGCGCCAATCGGTGTAACCCAAAATACCCAGCATCAGCAGCGCTGACAGCGTGCACACGGATATAGGGATCACTACCCACCGATAATCGCGGAATATAAGCGCCAACATAGCGATCATGACAAGGATGATCGACGAACCAAAGGTCACCAAATCATCCTGAACGAAGTCCAGCATATCAGCCGCGATCATCGGGACACCGCCGACGAATATGCGGCTTTGGTCGCGATATTTCTCAGCGACTGCCCGAACATCCGCCACGAGCGCTGCCCGATCTGCGTTCACGGTCCGCGTCGCCTGATCGTAGGCAAACTCAATATCAGCGAGTTCACGCTCGAGGCTCGCATCAGCCCCCTCAGCAACCGCTTTACGCAACGATTTTCGCAAATCCCCAAGCCGATCGATCTCTTTGTTCGGCTCTATCGTTACCTGCACAGCAGTGAGATCACCACCCTCACTCACGACGAGATTTTTATAGAGCTGGCTCGAGGTAAATTCGCGAAGCGCAAGTGAGCGGTCGACATTCGGATCCCGAAGGCTGGGTATCGAATCCAAGTCCGAAAGATCGGTCAAGGAAATGGGCGGACTTTCCAATAAAGGCACATCGAGTGCTGAGGTCACCGACCGCACACCAGAGACCTGCTCGAGATCGGCAACCATTGCTGCTAATCCGGCTAAAGAAGCCTCGCTTAACAAGGGGCTATCCGGCTCCCAAGTCATGATCAAAAACTCGTAACTCTCGTAGCGCTCAGTTGCCTCCTCGAAGAAGGCAAGGTCGGGGTCGCCCTGGAGCAATAAGCTATCGGACGAGGCGTCTAAACGAACCTTGTCCAGCTGAGAGAATGCGACTGCGGCGAGCGCCAGCGCAGTAACAACAACAGCACTTGCAAAGCGCGTTATAACGAGTTGATAAGCAGAGGACATTACAGCTCCGTGTTTGACGCATTATCCGCGAGCGATTGTAGCAACTGTTGATGCAAGCCAGAAAAGCTTCCGTTGCTCATTATGACCAAATGATCCCCTTCTTGAGCTTCAGTGACTAACGCATCATGAAGTACCTGAACATCGTTAAACACCATGTGGTTTGGACCTCCACCTCCACTCCCCGAGAGCGACCAGTCTGAACCCTCGGGCTGGAACCAGAAAACAACATCAGCGGCTTGCGTGGCTGGCAATAATGCATCGCGATGCGTGCCGTCCTTCATGGTGTTCGACCGTAGCTCAACAACCGCAATCACCCTCGCAGCGCCTACAGCACTCCGAATACCTGACAGCGTCGATGCAATGGCAGTTGGGTGGTGTGCAAAGTCATCGTATACGCTGACGCCTGCCGGCTTTCCGAGAAGCTCGAGCCGACGTTTGACGCCCTCAAATTTTGACAATGCGTCACAGGCCACCTCGAGCGGCACTCCAGCATGAGCTGCAGCCGAAACGGCCGAGAGTGCATTTTCCGCATTGTGACGCCCGATCAGCGACCACGCGATTTCTCCCTCTTCACCATGGGGTGTCCGAATACGGACTTGACTGTAACTCGCTGTAAGACCCTCTACAGCCCAAGCGCACTCAGCACCAACACCCATTCGATCCATTGAGGTCCATAGGCCTCGATCAAGCACGTTGTCGATTGCTTCGCCTTCTGCGGCAATAATCTTTCCCGAAGAGGGAACACACCGAATGAGATGGTGAAATTGCGTCTGGATTGCGCCTAAATCTTCAAAGATATCGGCGTGATCAAATTCCAGATTATTAATGACGAGCGTTTTAGGCTTGTAGTGAACAAACTTTGAGCGCTTATCGAAAAAGGCCGAATCATATTCATCTGCTTCAACGACAAACGGTCCGGATCCAAGACGAGCCGAGCCTTCGAAACCGAAAGGTACGCCTCCCACTAAAAAGCCGGGCTCTTTTCCCGCGCATTCCAGAATCCAAGTCAGCATGGATGAAGTTGTGGTCTTCCCGTGGGTACCCGAGATCGCCATCACCCAGCGATTTGTGAGTAGTTCACCCAGCCATTGCGGCCCAGAGATATAGGGGATTCCCTCGTCGAGTACGTACTCGACAGCAGCGTTGCCACGAGACAGTGCGTTGCCAATAACGACAAGATCTGGGGCAGGATTTAGATCCTCTGAGGAGTATCCATCCACGATGTCTATACCTGCGTCGCGGAGCATCGTACTCATAGGTGGGTACACATTCGCATCCGAGCCAGAGACCTGATAGCCCAGCTCGCGCGCCAGGAGTGCCACACCGCCCATAAAGGTGCCACAAATACCGAGTATGTGAACGCGTGACGACATCTACCGCTCCAAATTGCTGGAGTAAGCGTATCATGCCTATCAAGATCTTAAGCCAGCCGCATTAGGAGAAATTATGCCTGCAGATCCGGCGCCAAACGCCTTTTATGCTCAATCAGGAGGCGTTACTGCTGTCATCAATGCAAGTGCCGCAGGTGTTATTAAGACTGCAGCGTTGTTCCCTGAAAAAGTTGGCAAGGTATACGCAGGTCAGAATGGCATCCTTGGGGCGCTACGCGAGGAGCTGATCGATATTTCCCTTGAATCACAGGCGTCGATTGATGGCCTGATGACAACACCCTCAGGTGCGTTCGGCTCCTGCCGCTACAAGCTCAAAGGCATCGATGAAAATCGTGCGGAATACGAGCGACTGATCGAAGTTTTCAAGGCGCACAATATCCGCTACTTCTTCTACAACGGCGGCGGGGACTCTGCTGACACCTGCCAAAAGGTATCCGAGATCGGGGCGAAGATGGGGTTTCCGCTCCAGGCGATCCATGTCCCCAAGACCATCGACAACGACCTCCCCTTCACCGATAACTGCCCTGGCTTCGGATCGGTAGCGAAGTACGTGGCGCTCTCGACGCGAGAGGCGGCCTTCGACATTGCGTCAATGTGCGCCACTTCCACCAAAGTATTTATTTTAGAGGTCATGGGTCGTCACGCCGGCTGGATTGCCGGGGCAGCAGGACTCGCATCACGATCTGAAGCCGAAGCACCCCATATCATTCTGTTTCCCGAAATTGCCTTCGACGAAGCGCGCTTTCTGAAAAAAGTGAAAGAAACGGTCGAGAAATTTGGCTTCTGCGTCATCGTTGCCTCTGAGGGCACACAAACCGCTGACGGACAGCTGTTGTCAGGATCTACCTCTCGTGATGCGTTTGGTCACGTCCAGCTCGGCGGCCTAGCCCCCAAATTGGCGAATATCATCAAACAAGCTCACGGGTATAAATATCATTGGGCGGTCGCCGATTATTTGCAGCGTTCAGCTCGCCACATTGCGAGCCAAACTGACCTCGAACAGGCTTATGCACTTGGCGAGTCTGCCGTTAATCTCGCAATGGAAGGTAAGAACGCACTCATGCCAACCATCGTTCGAGTTAGCGATGCTCCCTATGAGTGGAAGATTGGCACAGCACCACTCGACGAAGTGGCCAATCAAGAGAAGATGATGCCTGAGTCCTTCTTCTCCGAGGATGGCTATGGCATTACGGAGGAAGCGCGTCGCTATTTCCAACCACTCATTATGGGTGAGGCCTATCCGAACTATAGAGATGGTCTACCCGATTACGTGACACTCGAAAAACATTTGGCAGAGAAAAAGCTTCCGCCTGACAACCGCTGGTAGTCCGTCTCACACCACGTAGCGGTCTATCAAATCGTCGAGCAAAGGCAGGATAGTATTGTACCCATTGGGTCGTAGGCCGGGCTCTCGAAGCCAAAGATCACGCAACGTATCTGTGGTCAAATGGGGTCGCACCATCGACGCCACGGGTTTGTAACTAAGGTGCCATGGTTCTTCAGAAACGCCGCCTCGATCCCGGTCATAAGGGCGGAAGAACCCTTCACAGTCGTTAGCCGCAATCAGTTCATCCAACCACTGGGTTAAATCCTCGAACATACCTCCGATACGATATTCGCTGGGGACAAGCTGTAGCGACTTATCCGACGGTATACAAGTCGGATCGAAAATATCGATATCAGTACCCCAGTGGTGGCGCGAGGTACCGGGAAGGGCCGAAAATCGGAGGATAAGGTGCAACCATTCTTCGGCAGAATAATCCTGTCGGACCAAGACCCTATCGTGATCATCGAGCACAGGGCGTTCACCGCTCCACTTGCCATTAAAGACAGCGAGTTGCCGTTCGTAGGACCTGTAGCTCGAGGCAACAGACAGCTGGAAGCCCGCATTATTTGCACGAGCCTGCAAGGCGCTGAATGCCTCCGCGACTTGCTCGTGCATGCGCGTGCCGCGACTCTCTGTGAGGTGCTCGCTGGTTAAACCCAGCGCTATCATCTGCTCGTGGTTCATATTGGAAGTAGATACTCTCGATGATTGCGAATGCTTTATTTCCAAGTCCTTAACGTTCCTGTTCACACCTCAGCAGCGCTAAACGACTTCACCCAATTGCCAAAATCCCGCTTTAGCGACAACGTTTAGCCGTTAGCCCAAAAAGCCGCTAGCAAACGATACGCAATTCTGATAGCTTCCCGTGCCCAATTACGCAGGTCAACTGCGAACTTCCACTCGGCGTAACGGACACCAACATGGCGACGAAGAAATCCTCCGACACACCGGATAAAGCTGCAGCAAAAGCACCTGCCAAAGCAAAGGCCGCTCCGAAAAAGAAAGCGGCGGCCAAGGCTGCGCCTAAGGCAAAGGCTGCGCCCAAGGCAAAGGCTGCGCCCAAGGCAACGGCTGCGCCCAAGGCAACGGCTAAAGCCGCTGCTAAAAAGGCGCCAGCCAAAGCTGCACCGAAGGCCAAAGCAGCGCCAAAGGCAAAAAATAACGCGAAGGTGGCAAGAGCGGTTGGCGAGGTTCAAAACTTCGATGACTTTAAGCCCTACAAGCCATCACGTGGCGAGAGCTACATGAATGATGAGCAACTAGAGCACTTCCGTCACTTGCTGCTGAGTTGGCGATCCGACTTGGTGAATGAAGTCACCAAGACGGTCGGCCACATGAAAGATGAAGCTGCCAACTTCCCTGACCCTGCCGATCGTGCAACTCAGGAAGAAGAGTTTAGCCTCGAGCTGCGCGCCCGTGACCGAGAGCGAAAGCTGATCAAGAAGATCGACGGCACCCTTGAGCGCATTTCTATCGATGATTACGGCTACTGTGATGCCTGCGGTATCGAAATTGGCATTCAACGCCTTGAAGCAAGACCGACAGCGACACTTTGCATTGACTGCAAAACGCTCGCTGAAATTAAGGAGCGTCAGGAGCTAGGCTAAACTCGGCTCCTGCATTTGCCCTCCCGTGTATAAAGGCCGGTTCGCACCATCACCAACCGGCCCGCTCCATTTCGGCTCACTTGTTGCTGCACTCGCGAGCTACCTAGACGCTCGCGCCCATAAGGGTGTTTGGCAACTCCGGCTCGACGACATTGACCCGCCCCGACACGACCCCGCGAGCTTTACGAGCATCCCAAATTGCCTCGAGCAACACGGCTTGTATTGGGACAACGATATGATCATGCAGAGTAAGCGGAGGGAGGCTCACGAGTCATACATCAGTGCGCTAAGCGCTGACGGTCGTGTCTTCAGATGCTTGTGCACACGCGCAACTCTCGGACACCTCGGCCAGTGTGAATCTGACTGTCAGCTCAGTCAGCACAACGAGGGCAGTCAGCGACTAGCGCTGTCTGAAGAGACCTTGAGCGGTTTTAACGATCTGGTGTTGGGAAGCCAGGCACCCGCTGACATGCCTCAAAATTTTGTGGTGAAAAGACGAGATGGCTTACTCGCCTATCAACTCGCAACTGCGGTAGATGACATCGACGAGGGCTACACCCATATCATCAGAGGTAGCGATCTATTGGGTTCGACCTTTAGGCAGATGGCTATTCACAGCGCCCTAGGTCAAACCTCACCGAAGTACGGGCATCTACCTATTGCTACTGACCCTATGGGTAATAAGCTGAGCAAACAAACTGGAGCACCCGCGATAGATACGAAAACGCCGGTCGAAAATTTGCGGTCGGCACTTGCCTTCCTTAACCAGACACCTCCCCCACCATCTTGCAAAACTCCCATGGAGGTACTCACCTTTGGCGCTGAACACTGGGATTTAGCGCGCACAGGCAGTTCGTAAATGTAACTTTTCGTCACGAACAATGTTACCCCAGTGACACAATCGAGTAAGTTCGTGTTAGCCTCGGCATCGTCCAAGTAATCGAGACTCGCGATGCTGACAGTGCTACTTCTGGATGATGATCCAATCAGTGCGACACATACTGCTGATGACCTAACCGCCGAAGGTCTCAAAGTCATCAAAGCCTCACCTTTTTCCGCGGTGGGTGCCATCAAGTCCGCTGAAAAAGTCGACGTCGCCATTCTCGACCCCGGCAGAAATGAAGCCGGAGCTGCTCAACTCATTCAAGATCTAGCGCCCGTGCCCGTGCTTATTCACGCACAACATGCGTCACTACGCACTGCAGTCGACTTAATGAAAGCGGGGGCCAAAGACTACTGGGCCAAGCCCGCCTCTATTCGAGAAATGTTACCCGCCATATCGCGATGTGCTGACAGCAAAGCTACGGTTAATGCAACACCGCAAGCCGTTGAGGCGTTTGTCGGAAAATCAAAAGGGATGCGCGCGCTAATGAGTATGGCCAACAAGGCTGCACTAGCAAGCTCCACCGTCCTGATTATCGGTGAAACAGGAACGGGTAAAGAACTTGTCGCACGTCATATCCACCAGTCGAGTAAACGAACAAACAAACCACTGATCTCGGTCAACTGTGCGGCCATCCCAGAAACACTGATCGAGTCAGAACTTTTTGGTTACGAGAAAGGTGCTTTTACGGGCGCAAATTCGCAACGTGTGGGCCTCATAGAAGCCGCAGATGGTGGCACCCTCTTCCTAGACGAAATAGGCGAGTTGCCAGCTTCCGCTCAAGCGCGTCTCTTACGATTTATCCAAGAGGGCGAGATTCGTCGCATTGGATCGGTAGAGAGTTCGAGCGTAAACGTCCGTCTCATTTGTGCAACGCACCGAAACTTGCTCGAGCTGGAGAACACCGACGCGTTTCGCCGAGATCTATTCCATCGAATCAACGTGCTTCGCCTCGAATTGCCACCATTACGTGAGCGAGGCGACGACATCCAAGGGTTGACCAATTGGCTGATAAAGCGCGTCTCGTCGCGGCTTGAGTGCGAGGAAAAGCCTTTATCTGAAGAAGCAAGGAATGCATTAGTCGCCCATGATTGGCCAGGTAATGTACGAGAGCTGGAGCATACAATCGAGCGAGCACTCGTCATGTCTGAAGGCAGAGAGCTCTCCGTGGATGACCTGAGCTTACCGATCAAGAGCATCAAACAGTCAGCACTCAACGCGACACTGCTTCAACCTCTCGCAAACGCAACACCCGATATTGCGAGTCAATCGCCTATCGATGCGGGCAGCGAGGAACTATCACTCGAAGATTACTTCCAACGCTTCGTGTTAGAGAATCAGGATGCTATGAATGAGACTGAACTGGCTCAGAAGTTAGGGATCAGCCGAAAGTGCTTATGGGAAAGACGCCAGCGATTCGATCTGCCTCGGAAGCGAAAAAGAGGCGCGGCATAGCCCAACTAGTCACAATTCTCAAACACACCTCGAGGAAAGTGTGCTCATAAGTAACGTTTTTAAGTTTAGTTACGTAACACTTTTGTCACAAATCAGCGTCTCGGACCACCCATAAAATAGCAAGTGATTGTTTTTATTATATTTTTATTCACTGGCACAGCAAATGCAACAAATGGGGCAGAGCCAAAATAAAAATAAGCGGCCGAATAAAAATAATATGTGTCACTACGGACCTGGGCGGGGAAGGCAACTTCCCCCAGTTTCTTTATTTCCCTCGCAATAACATCACTTGGTAAACTGCGTGCTCCTATTTTCAGGTAAAGCACGTTGAACGAAATCGATGCTCAAAGTCTGGTAGACGCCTCAGCACTATCAAAGTCTGCCGTTGCCGTTGTCACTCGTCTGCGCGAGAACAATTACAGCGCCTTCATCGTCGGTGGCGCCGTCAGAGATCTTCTACTGGGCAAGCGACCCAAGGATTTTGATGTTGCTACAGACGCGACACCAGAACAAATCGTAGCCCTCTTTAGAGGCGCTCGGATCATTGGCCGACGCTTCCAGATTGTTCATGTCCGGATGGGCCGTGAAATTATCGAAGTCACTACGTTCCGAGGCCATCACGAAGGCGATAGTTCGAAGGTCGCTGCAAAGAGCAATAAAGGGCTACTGATACGTGACAATGTCTACGGCACGCTGGATCAAGACGCTGCTCGGCGTGACCTCACCATTAATGCGCTTTATTTAGATCCCGTAAACAATCTGATCTATGACGATCTCGATGGACTCGCAGATATCCAGCGGCGCACGATTCGCATCATCGGCGACCCGGCTGCTCGCTACCGAGAAGATCCCGTACGCATGCTGCGAGTAGCGAGGTTCGCTGCCAAACTCGGGTTCAACATCGATGCATCAACTCAAGGGGCGATCGCTGAATGCCGGCATCTGCTGGCAGACATTCCATCAGCGCGACTTTTTGACGAGGCCATCAAACTATTTATGTCGGGCCACGCCACATCGACCCTCGAGCAACTGATACGACATGACTTGCTCGAGACACTTTTTCCCGAGGCTGTGAACGCGCTGCATCTTAAAGGTGCACATGAGCTAATTTCTCAAGCCATGAAAAATACGGATGGCCGAATCGCCAGAGGGAAACCTGTGACGCCTGCATTCCTCTTTGCCGCCTTACTTTGGCCGGCAGTTGCACTGCGCAGTGACGAAATTGTTCGCGCAGGTAACACCGAGGGCTCCCCTGTTAACTCAGCAGGACAGCAAATTCTCATGAACTCGTTGCAGCGTGTTGCCATACCGAAGCGTTTCTCAATTCCTATGAGAGAAATTTGGGATCTTCAACCACGACTGGATAAATGCTCGTCAAAACGGGCCAAATCGATTCTTGCCTTGCGCCGTTTTCGAGCGTCCTTTGATCTGCTGTTACTTCGTGCCGAGCACGACAATGCACTCAATAGCGTGGTGAAATTTTGGGAGGAACAGCAGCAGCTGTTCCCCGATCTTGTGGGCAGTCAGCCAGCACCTGAGATACCCAAAAAGCGCCGGCGGCCCCGTCGACGCAAGCCTGCATCATGACATTAGCAGTCATTGCACTCGGTGCGAATATCGACGATCCAGTGGCCCAACTGAAAGAAGCTTACAAGCGCTTAAAAAAGCTTCCTAATCTAACCGCTGTCGAAGCGTCTCCCATTTATCAATCACCCCCCATGGGCCCACAAGATCAACCGCCCTACTACAACGCGGTTATCTCTGGGCAATTTACGGGCGAGCCCCTCGCATTGCTTGTAGCTCTGCAAGACATCGAAAACTCTATGGGGCGCGTAAAAAGACGGCACTGGGGCGAGCGATGTATCGATCTCGATATTATTCAACTGGGCGAGAACGAAACGAAATTACCCAATCTGACTATTCCTCACCCAGGAATAAAAGACCGGTTATTCGTTGTTCAACCCATGATCGACATACTCGGCACAGACCACAAGGTGCCGGGACTTCTCGAACTTGGTACCCTTCGCCAAGCGCTCAGTGCAGAGACGCTAACACTATGCGAGAACGCCGTTCTTGGTTGAGTAAATACGGGCGGAGGTAAAGTGACAGAAACAACAACAGCGCCTGTCGATCTGCAAGGCCGAACGCCTCAGCCTTACATCGCTGTAGAGGGTCCTATTGGGGTCGGTAAAACCACTCTAGCCAAGCGCCTGGCAGAGCTCTTTGATTATCAGCTGCTACTCGAGGATGCCCACGAGAACCCCTTCCTAAACAAGTTCTATGAAAATCGCCGCCAGAATGCCCTGGCAACTCAACTCTTCTTTTTGTTTCAGCGCGTTCAAAAAATGGACGATCTGAAACAACAGGATATGTTTAAGCCACTGCGTATCGCGGATTTCCTGATCGATAAAGATCCTATTTTCGCGCAAGTAAACCTAGACCCTGACGAATTCGAGCTTTACCAGAAGGTCTACAGCCAAATGACGGTAGATGCTCCCACCCCCGATTTAGTGATCTATCTGCAAGCCTCCGTTGATCGACTTTTAGAGAGAATCGATCGACGAGGGATCGCTGCAGAACGAACAATCAGCCGCCAGTACCTCGAAGAGCTAAATGAGGTGTACAGCGAGTTTTTTCTTTACTACGATGCCGCGCCATTACTCATTGTGAATGCCAATCAGCTGGATTTAGTTAATCGACAAGAGGACTTTGCCCAGCTAGTGGATTATGCTCTCGACATCAAAGCTGGGCGGCATTATTACAACCCAACATCCATAGACTAACGTAAGTACGAGAAGCACCAGGGAGCTCCTGTATCGATGTCTGACCGAATTACCACCAGCAAGCTAGAAGCCATGAAAACGGCGGGTGAAAAGTTTGTGATGGTGACAGCCTACGACGCCACGTTTGCGCGCCTCGTAAGTGATGCAGGCGCAGAGTGTATTCTTGTCGGCGACTCGCTCGGCATGGTATTGCAGGGTCACGACACAACCGTCCCCGTGTCCCTCGAGGCGATGGTCTATCACACTGAATGTGTCGCGCGCGCTCGTCCGCGCTCAATGATCGTCTCAGATCTGCCATTTATGACCTATTCATCGCCCGATGTAGCACTTGCTGCCAGTATGGAGCTGATGCAAAAAGGCGCTCAGATGGTAAAGCTTGAAGGTGGCACATGGCTGAGTGAGACCATTCACCAACTGGTACAACGCGGTATCCCTGTTTGTGCACACCTTGGTTTAACACCTCAGTCGGTCAACGTCTTTGGCGGCTATCGCGTCATGGGGCGAACACCTAAAGAGGCCAAATCGATACTTGCAGATGCAGTAGAAATCCAGGATGCGGGGGCTAGCATTCTACTGCTCGAATGCGTACCGGAAGAACTCGCTGCAGACATCTCATCAAAGCTCGATATCCCCGTTATCGGTATCGGCGCAGGCGCAGGAACCGACGCACAAGTCCTCGTTTTGCATGACTTACTTGGACTCACAGAGAAGCCTGCAAAATTCGTCCAGAACTTCATGACAGAAGCCGACACCGTTCAAGACGCCATAGCGGGCTTTGTTAACGCGGTTAAGGTCGGAACCTACCCGCAGTCAGAGCACACTTACCGCTAGATGGAAATTCTCGACAGCATCGAGGCGATGCGGGCGTGGCGCAAGTCAATTCCGAAAGACGCCCGAGTGGGTTTCGCGCCGACCATGGGCAATCTACACGCTGGGCATATTTCACTGGTTAAGCAAGCATCAATCGACAGCGATGTTGTTGTTGCCTCCATTTTTGTTAACCCCATGCAGTTCGGTGCAAACGAGGACCTCGACGCCTACCCACGAACTATGGCGGCTGACCTGGAGAAGCTTAAAGCGGCAGGCACTACAGCGGTATTTACCCCAACGATAGACGACATCTACCCAGGGGGCGTCGATAACCACACGGCGGTCGAGGTCCCTGGGCTCACTGATGTTCTGTGCGGCGCATCACGAGAAGGACACTTCAAGGGTGTGACAACGGTGGTCAATAAACTTTTTGGAGCAGTACGTCCGGATGTCGCTGTATTTGGCGCAAAGGATCTCCAGCAAGTTCTCGTTATTAAGAAAATGGTTCGCGATCTACTGATACCGACAGACATCGTAACTGTGCCTACAATGCGAGAAACGGATGGGCTCGCGATGAGCTCTAGAAACGGCTACTTAACGCCGGCTGAACGTCAACTTGCACCGCACTTCTCGCAGGCCTTGGCTGATTGTGCTGAGGCAATCGCAAACGATAGCAACGCCGTTACGGCATCGCTTAGCACGGCATATGATGCCCTAACTGCTCATGGGTTTAAGATTGATTACCTCGAGGCCCGAAAGACGTTTGATCTCTCAGTAGCGACGAGCGTCGACGAAGAGATCGCTTTATTTGGCGCCGTTTATCTGGGTAAGACGCGGCTCATTGATAACCGCGTGATATCCCCATCCTAACAGCCCCCCCTGTAGAGCCTTAACCAAGAGCCTATTCAAGCTACAGTCGATATAGCCTTATTTGCCATCGCCCGGCTCATGAAGAAAGTCGAGTAACTCCTGAACTTCACTCGGTGGTGATTTAGTCACACGACTAACGATGAAGGCCACCGTGAAATTAACAGCCGCACCAACCACGCCAAAGGCGTTTGGCTCGATTCCGAAGAACCAATTTGGCGACATATCACCCAAGAAGCTGGTGCCGGGGATAAACATAATGCCCTTATGCTGGAAGACGTAAAGCAGGGTTACAGAAATACCTGCCAACATGCCCGCTACCGCGCCCTCGCGACTTATGCCACGAGCGAAAATACCCATAAGCAACGCAGGGAACAGTGAGGAAGCGGCAAGCCCGAAGGCCAATGCGACCGTCCCTGCAGCAAAGCCAGGCGGATTGAGCCCAAGGTATCCAGCCCCAAGAACGGCTACCGCCATCGCGATGCGGGAGGCACGGAGCTCAGCACGCTCAGAAATGGACGGCATATAAGTGCTCTTGAGTAGGTCATGCGAGATGGCACTCGAGATAGCTAATAGAAGCCCGGCGGCCGTAGATAGAGCCGCCGCTAAGCCACCAGCAGCGACTAGGGCGATCACCCAATTGGGCAGCTGTGCGATTTCAGGGTTCGCTAGAACCAAAATATCGTTATCGAGCTTAGTCAATTCGTTCGTCGCAGGATCAGCTGTGTACTCGATACGACCATCGCCATTGAGATCCTCGACCTCCAATAACCCCGTTTGCTCCCAGTTTTCAAACCAGGCGGGCTTGTCCTCAATAAAGAGCGCCTGACCATCTGATGCCTGCATGGTGTCAACGATATTTAACCTAGCCATTGCCGCGATGGCGGGTGCAGTGGTGTAAAGAATGGCGATAAATACCAGCGCCCAACCAGCAGACCGACGAGCGGCTGCCACACTTGGGACAGTAAAAAATCGAATAATGACATGGGGCAGCCCGGCCGTTCCGATCATGAGTGAGGCGGTAAACGCCACCATGTTCAAGGTGCTGCCGCGAAGCGTTGTCGTGTACTCCTGAAAGCCCAAATCAACCAGAATCAAATCGAGCTTATCCAACAGATACATATCGCTACCGGCGAGCGTCGACCCCAACCCTAACTGCGGCAGTGGGTTTCCTGTTAGCTGTAGACTGATGAAAATCGCAGGAATGGTATAGGCCGTAATTAGCACCACATATTGTGCAATTTGCGTGTAGGTAATGCCCTTCATTCCACCCAAGACGGCGTAGAAGAATACGATCAGCATGCCGATACCCAGACCCGTTTCGTAGTCCGTTTCGAGGAACCGTGAGAATGCGACGCCGACGCCTTTCATTTGACCGATGACATAGGTCACCGAACAAAGAATCAGGCAGATGACAGCAACCACCCGAGCAGTGTCTGAGTAATAGCGCTCCCCGATAAAGTCAGGGACTGTGTACTTTCCATATTTACGTAGGTAAGGCGCTATCAACAGCGCAAGTAATACATAACCGCCGGTCCAGCCCATGAGGAACACAGAGCCACCGTAGCCGTTGTACGACAATGCGATCAGACCCGCCATGGAAATGAAGGAGGCCGCGGACATCCAGTCAGCCGCGGTCGCCATACCGTTTGCGATGGGATGCACACCGCCGTCTGCTACGTAGAAATCTTTGGTTGAAGAGGCGCGGGTTGCTATCGCAATACCGATATACAGTGCGAACGTAAAGCCAACGACGAGGTAGGTTAATACAGTAAGGCTCATTGCTCTGACCCCTCCCCGCGTTCACGATATTCACGTTCCAATCGGCTCATTGCGGCCGCGAAATAGAAGATCAGCGCAATAAACACAAAGATTGAGCCCTGCTGTGCAAACCAGAATCCCAGCTTGTATCCGCCTAAACGAATCTCATTGAGTGGCTCAACCAACAGGATGCCGAAGCCAAAGCTAACAACAAACCAGATCACCAATAGTTTCAGCATCAATCCTCGTACCTGTGCTGAAAAATGCGCTCTACGCGCGTTTTTATTATCGACCTCAGCCATTCGTTGGACATCTCCCTTTTCCAAACGCATTTAGTTCCACTGCAGGAATACATACGGCATTATTGAGTGTACAGCTGCTATACGTCGCAGCCGCGCACAGATAAAACCATAAGGATCCAGTGCATGTCTAACGAGGCGATTTATCCCGTTCCTGCAAATTTTGCTGACGCCCATATCACACCGGAAAAATATCAAGAGATGTATCGGCAGTCGCTCGATGACCCAGACACGTTCTGGAGTAGTCAGGCATCGGAGTTTCTCACCTGGGATAAGCCATGGGACACCGTTTGCGAGAGTGATTTATCGAAGGGGCACGCACGCTGGTTTGATGGCGGTAAATTAAATGCTTCGGTTAACTGTATTGATCGTCATCTACCCGAGAGAGCGAACCAAACCGCAATCCTATGGGAGGGAGACGACCCTAGCGAACACAAACACATAAGCTACCAAGACCTCAAAGACGAGGTATGTCGTCTCGCTAACGTCATGCATGACCGCGGGGTACGCGCGGGTGATCGTGTTTGTATCTACATGCCCATGGTGCCTGAAGCTGCTTACGCGATGCTCGCTTGCACTCGCATTGGAGCAGTGCACTCTGTGGTATTTGGTGGATTCTCTCCCGAAGCACTCAAGGATCGAATCAATGACGCAACCTGCCGGATGGTAATCACCGCGGACGAAGGTCTACGCGGTGGTAAAACCGTTCCGCTAAAAACCAATGTCGATGCCGCGCTGAATCAATGTCCATCCGTTGACACTGTCATTGTCCTCGAGCGCACGGGCGCTGACGTTCACTGGGAAGAAGGGCGAGATATCGCTTATGGCGCTAGCACTGCAGAAGCCAGTACAGAATTCACACCTGTCTCGATGGAAAGCGAATCACCGCTCTTCATCCTCTACACCTCGGGTTCAACCGGAAAACCAAAGGGTGTGCTGCACACGACGGGCGGCTACCTGCTACAAGCGGCAAGCACCTTTAAATACGTTTTTGATTATCGTGAGGGCGAGATCTTCTGGTGTACAGCTGACGTGGGCTGGGTGACTGGTCACTCCTATATTGTCTACGGACCGCTCGCCAATGGCGCAACAACGGTCATGTTCGAGGGGGTACCGACTTACCCAGACGGTGGCCGATGCTGGGAAGTCATCGATAAACATCAAATCAATACGTTCTTTACCGCACCCACCGCTATCCGGGCGCTTCACGCGCTGGGCGACGATCTCGTCACCAAGTATTCACGCAAAAGCCTAAGAATCATCGGATCCGTTGGTGAACCAATCAACCCGGAAGCCTGGGAGTGGTATCACCGTGTGGTGGGTGACAGTCGCTGCCCAATAGTTGACAGCTGGTGGCAGACAGAGACGGGCGCGATGATGATTACCCCAATGCCATCCGCACACGCCATGAAACCGGGTTATGCGAGCTTCCCCTATTTTGGGGTCGAGCCCGCCCTGCTGGATGAACAGGGGAAAGAGATAGAGGGCGAGGGATCGGGTTATCTGGTAATTAAGCGTTCTTGGCCGGGCCAAATACGAACGGTCTACGGCGATCATCAACGCCTCATAGACACCTATTTCTCGACCTACGCCGGCTACTACTTCACTGGAGATGGTGCGCTTCGAGATGCTGATGGCTACCTCCGTATCACCGGACGTGTTGATGATGTGCTAAATGTTTCCGGCCACCGAATGGGTACAGCAGAAGTGGAAAGCGCACTTGTACTGCACAACGACATTTCTGAAGCGGCCGTAGTCGGCTATCCGCACCCAATCAAAGGCCAAGGCATTTACTGCTACGTGACCCCTGTTACTGGCGTTGAAGACAGCCCTGAGCTCCGAGCAGAGCTTGTGCAATTGTGCGTTAAAGAAATCGGTCCTATTGCCAAGCCTGACGTTATTCAGTGGGCACCCGGACTACCCAAGACGCGCTCGGGAAAAATTATGCGGCGCATCCTCCGGAAGATTGCTGAGAATGAACTCGATAGTCTCGGAGACACGTCGACACTAGCCGATCCATCGGTGGTAGAACAATTGATCGCTGGACGTGCTGAAAACTAAGCAAAAAAAAGGCCCGCATCAGCGGGCCTTTTTAATTCAAAAAGTCTGTATTCGTTACCAAATACTTACTTCGCTTCTTCCTCATCGTCATCAGAAGCTTCGTCGGCAGACTCATCTGACGCGTCTTCTGCATCAGTAACTTCTTCTGCAGGCGCCTCTTCTGCCGTCTCTTCCACTGTCTCGTCTGCAGCTTCAACCGCCGCTTCTGCTGTTTCAGCTTCAGCTTCTGGCTCAGCTACTTCTTCTGTAGCTTCCTCAGCTTCTGCAGAGTCAGCAACTTCGTCTTCGAGCAGTTCTTTAATAGAGAGCTTAATACGACCGCGCTGATCGACATCAAGACACTTAACCGTAACCTCTTGTCCTTCGGTCAAGTAGTCGCTGACATTCTCAACACGCTCATTGGCGATTTGAGAAATGTGTAGCAGACCATCTTTGCCGGGAAGAATGGTAATGAACGCACCGAAATCGACGATGCGTGCCACCTTACCAGTGTAAACCGCACCTACTTCAGCTTCCGCTGTGATGGCCATGATCATATCAACCGCAGCGTCGCGCGCTCCCTGGTTCTGACCAAAGACCTTAACGGTACCGTCATCGTTAATATCGACGGTTGCGCCAGACTCTTCTGTGATCTGACGAATCGTCGCACCACCTTTACCGATAATGTCGCGGATCTTGTCCGAATCAACCTTCAGGGTAACCATGCTGGGCGCATTTTCTGATGTAATCTCACGAGCAGAGTCGAGAACAGCATTCATTTGACCCAGGATGTGTAGTCGCGCGTGCAGAGCCTGCTCAAGCGCTACTTCCATGATCTGCTCGTTAATTCCTTCGATCTTGATATCCATCTGGAGTGCCGTAACACCCTCAGCGGTACCAGCCACCTTAAAGTCCATATCGCCAAGGTGGTCCTCGTCGCCAAGAATGTCAGTCAGAACTGCAAACTGATTGCCTTCTTTGACGAGACCCATAGCAATACCTGCAACAGGTGCCTTTAGAGGTACGCCCGCAGCCATCATCGCCAATGAGCCAACGCAAACCGAAGCCATCGAGCTTGAACCGTTTGATTCAGTAATCTCTGAAACCACGCGGATGGTGTAAGGGAAGTCATCTTCGGTTGGCAGTACAGCCGCCAAACCACGACGTGCAAGACGGCCGTGACCAATTTCACGACGCCCGGTCGCACCAATACGACCCGCCTCGCCTACTGAATAGGGAGGGAAGTTGTAGTGCAACATGAAGGGATCGCGACGCTCGCCTTCCAGCGCATCGATAATTTGCGCGTCGCGTGTCGAGCCGAGGGTTACCGCACCGATTGCCTGCGTTTCGCCACGGGTAAACAGCGATGAACCGTGTGCGTTGTCGAGTACATCAACTTCGCAAGCAATCTGACGCACTGTGCGACCATCACGACCATCGATACGCGGCTCTCCAGCGAGAATGCGCTGACGAACAATACGCTTTTCAAGCGCCTTAAACTCGTCCTTAACATCGTCTGCTGAGGGGCCTTCTTCTGTTGCGAGCTGCTCAACAACTGCATCGCGAACCTGACCAACACGCTCGTAGCGCGCGGCTTTTTCGGTGATGCGATAGGCTTCACCCAGGTCAGCACCTGCCGCTTCCTCAACCTGCGCACGAAGCTCTTCGTTGACCTCTGCTGCAGACCAATCCCAACGTGGCTTGCCCGCCTCTTCAACGAGTTCGTCGATGGCCTTGATAACCGTCTGCATTTCTTGGTGCGCAAACAAAACCGCGCCCAACATCTGGTCTTCAGAAAGCTCCTTCGCCTCTGATTCAACCATCAGAACTGCGTCGCGAGTTCCCGCAACAACCATATCGAGCTTACTCGCTTTCAACGCCGCGTAACCGGGGTTAAGTAGGTAGCCATCGGCTTCTGTGAAACCAACACGTGCGCCGCCGATAGGACCGTTGAACGGGCAACCAGAAATGGCCAGCGCGGCTGAGGTACCGATCATTGCAGGGATATCAGGGTCCGTATCCAAATCCGCTGACATAACGGTACAGACGACCTGCACTTCGTTCATGAAGCCATCAGCAAATAATGGGCGTATGGGACGGTCGATGAGACGCGATGTCAGCGTCTCTTTCTCACTGGGTCGACCTTCACGCTTGAAAAAGCCACCGGGAATCTTACCAACTGAGTACGCTTTCTCGATGTAATGAACCGATAGTGGGAAGAACGCCTGTCCTGGCTTCTCTTTTTGTTCTGCTACGACCGTGCAAAGCACAGACGTTGTACCCATGGTTACCATTACGGAACCAGAGGCCTGTCGCGCAATGCGACCGGTTTCCAGCGTGACTTCTTGGCCACCATACTGGAAGGTTTTTGTAACTACATTCACTTAACTATCTCCAAAATAAATCGGCCGGCATAAAGCCGGCCCTAAGTCGTTTTATCGGCGCAAGCCAAGACGCTTAATCAATGATGCGTACCGACTGGTGTCCTTGCGCTTCAAGTAATCCAACAGTTTACGGCGCTGGTTAACCATGCGAATGAGACCACGACGTGAATGGTGATCCTGCGCATGCTCTTTAAAGTGCTGCTGTAATTGCTCAATATTTGCGGTCAACAAAGCGACCTGAACTTCTGGTGAACCTGTGTCACCCTCTGACTGCTTGTAGTCTTCTACGATTTGAGCCTTTCGTGCTGCATCTAGTGCCATGATATTTCTCCAACCTGCGTTACTCGACGCCCACCCGTGCAGGTTTACAGGGGGGTTGATTGATGACTGTCAACAAACAGTCGTTTCGGAGCGACACGTCCGTCGTCGAGCATTTCTCCAATGCCCAAAAACGGACCTCCCGCTTCAGCGACGCGCACCATACCATTTAGCGGCGCATTTCGCACTACTACAGCCTGCCCTTGTTTTAGGTAGAAAGCCGCAGAATCAGTAACCTCAACGCGTGGCAGGTGATCAACTGCCAGCTCGGGGTCCAATAAAAATTGATCGAGCGCCGCAGGCCCTTCGGCTTCAGCCAGCTGCGTCAACGCATCTAGGCTAATGGCCTGCGCCAAGCTAAAAGGTCCTGTTGCCGTCCGCCGCAGAGCGCTCATGTGGCCAGGGAAACCCAACGATTCAGCAACATCCTCGGATAGTGTTCGAATGTAGGTACCTTTACTGCAGAGAACATCCACCGTTGCCTCTGCGCGCAAACCGGGCTGAAAGTGCTGCAAATCAATCGATCTAATCGATACAGATCGGCTCTTTCGCTCAACCTCTTTACCCTCTCTCGCAAGCTTATAGAGAGGCTGGCCATCAACTTTTAAGGCTGAGTACATCGGTGGGACCTGCTCAATGTCACCGATAAACTCACTCAGTGCTTCGCAGATACTGCTCTCGGTCAATTCGCTGGCATCAGACTCCGCAACAACCTCTCCCTCACTGTCACCGGTGGTGGTGCGAGCGCCAAAGCAAAACTTGGCTTGATAAGCCTTGTCCGAATCCAAAAGATACTGGGAAAGCTTCGTTGCTTCACCTAGACAAATCGGAAGCACACCGCTCGCCAGTGGATCTAGGTTTCCTGTATGGCCGGCTTTTGCAGCACCAAAAAGGTGACGAACACGCTGGAGCGCTTGATTTGAAGAAGGACCAACCGGTTTATCGAGGACGATGATTCCAGTAACAGGCCGGCCTTTACGACGCCGCCCCATTCAGTCCTCGTCAGTCTCGTCTTGATCCGCATGGCGCGCGTCGGAAGCCCTGGCTTTACCCAGCAGATCTTCCATGTGCCTACCGCGGCCAACACTCTCATCGAATTTAAAGGTTAATTTTGGCACCGTTCGTAGGCTGGAACCCTTCGCCACCTCAGTTCTCAGAAAGCCCGCGGCTCTGTCGAGAACACGCGTAACGTCCGCCGCTGACTCCGCGTCCTCAACACCAAGTTTCGTGTAATAAACCTTGGCGTACCGGAGGTCGCGACTTACGTCGACCGCCGTGATATTGACGAATTCGGCCCGAGGGTCGCGGACACTGTGCAACAAAAGCTTTGCGAGCTCTTGCTGCAGATAATCCGCAACGCGTTCTGTGCGACTGTACTCTTGGGGCAAATCAGTACCTATTTACCTAGAGTGAACGCGCAACTTCGTTAACGTCGTAAACCTCAATGAGGTCGCCAACCTTAACATCGGTGTAGTTCTTGACGCCGATACCACACTCCATGCCGTTGCGAACCTCGCTCGCGTCGTCTTTGAAGCGGCGTAGCGACTCGAGCTCACCTTCGTAAATCACGATATTGTCACGCAACACGCGGATGGGCTTCGAGCGGAACACGGTACCTTCAGTAACCATGCAACCAGCAATAAGTCCAAACTTCGGCGATCGGAAGACATCTCGAACTTCTGCGATACCCACGATCTCCTCGCGCAACTCTGGCGACAACATGCCAGAGAGTGCCGCCTTGACGTCGTCGATGAGATCGTAAATGACGTTGTAATAACGCACTTCAACGCCTTCATTCTCGGCCATGCTACGCGCCTTCGAATCGGCACGTGTATTAAAACCGAAGATCACCGCATTACTTGTCATCGCAAGCGAAACATCAGTCTCAGTGATACCACCCACGCCACCGGCAACGACGTTCACCTTGACCTCCTCGTTGCCGAGGTCCGAAAGTGATGATTGCAGGGCTTCGAGCGATCCACGAACGTCAGCCTTAATAACAACGTTCAGTGTTTGAACCTCACCCGCCGTCATCGTCTCGAACATGCTATCGAGCTTGGCCGCCTGCTGACGCGCAATCTTACTTGAACGTTGTTTCTCTTGACGGAAGTCGGCGATTTCTCGAGCACGCTTCTCGCTTTCAACGGCCACAAAGGGATCACCCGCATCAGGCGTGCCGTCTAGGCCCAGGATTTCAACAGGAATGCTTGGACCAGCCACTTTTATCGGCTGACCGTTCTCATCCAGCATTGCTCGGACACGACCGTACTGGAGTCCCGCTAACACGATGTCGCCCTGATTAAGCGTGCCTTGCTGCACAAGAAGCGAAGCCACCGGACCACGACCGCGATCCAAGCGCGACTCAATGACAAGGCCACTCGCTGGAACATCTGCAGGCGCTTTGAGCTCCAACAATTCAGACTGGAGAAGCAGCGCTTCAAGAAGCGTGTCGATGCCTTCACCGGTATGCGCAGATACAGGGATAAATTGCGTGTCACCACCCCAATCCTCGGGAATGACTTCCTTAGCTGCGAGCTCGTTTTTAACTCGGTCGGGATCAGCACCCTCTTTGTCCATCTTGTTAATGGCCACAACTAAGGGAACGCCGGCGGCCCGGGCATGCTGAACCGCTTCTTCTGTCTGGGGCATGACGCCATCGTCTGCCGCAACAACGAGGATGACGATATCTGTCGATTTTGCTCCGCGTGCACGCATGGCGGTGAAGGCCGCGTGTCCCGGCGTATCGAGGAAAGTAATCATCCCCTGATCTGTTTTCACGTGATAAGCACCAATGTGCTGTGTAATGCCACCCGCTTCTCCGACGGCAACGCGAGAACTTCGGATGTAGTCCAGTAGCGACGTTTTACCGTGGTCTACGTGACCCATTACCGTCACAACCGGCGCGCGAAGCTCTGGCGTGCCCTCATGGCTCGCCATTGATTCTTCGAGCTGCTCCTCGAGCTCATCATCGGATTTCAACTTAATTCGGTGGCCGAGCTCTTCAACGACAAGACTCGCCGTATCCTGGTCAATCATTTGATTGATCGTTGCCATCACACCGAGCTTCATAAGCTCTTTGATAACAACCCCGGCTTTGACCGCCATTTGCTGAGCGAGATCGCCCACGCTGATATTTTCGGGCAGCTCTACGTCGTAAATAATCTTCTCGGTTGGCTGCTCAAAAGCGTGCTGGTTTTGATCGTCACCCGACCGTCTGCGCTTACCACCGCGTCCACGGCCCACTCCCGACTCAGCCGCTTCGATGTCACTAAGTGACAGGTTATGGCCACGCTGCTTACCGCGCGCACCTGACATGTTTGATCGATCAAGGCGTCCTCGGCCCGGCTTAGTGCGACGGTTGTCATCGGAGTCCCGCCCACCCGCTGGTTTGGGTGCCTCGTGCAGTCTTTTCGGACGCTTGTCACCCTGCGTTGCCGCTGCCTTCTCGGCAGCAGCCGCTTTTTGAGCCGCTTCCTGCTCAGCCTTTTTCCGTTCTTCCTCAGCTTTTCGAGCAGCAACAGCCTCGTCTAGCTTGCGCTGACGATCTTCTTCCTCCGCACGTCGACGCGCCGCTGCACGTTGACGCAATACCTCCGGATCTAGATTACGCGGATCTTCCTCGACCTCAGGCTCGGGCTGAACCTCTGGCTCGGAAGCTACCGCGACTTCCTCAACGGCGGGCTCCTCCGCAACGGGTTCTAGCTCAGGGGTCGACTCCTCAACAACGGGAGCAATGGCCTCTGGGGCTGCAATAGCCTCCGCCTCTGCAACAACTTCCGGCTCGACTGCTTCGACCTCTGGGGCTTCTTCGATTTCGGGTCGCTTTACATAGGTGCGCTTCTTTCGAACCTCAACATTGACGGTTCGCTTACCAGCGCTTCCACCGGTCTTAAGCGTACTTACCGACTTACGCTTGAGCGTGATTTTACGTGGCGCCTCGTCCGCGCTGCCGTGACTGCGCTTAAGGTGCGAGAGCAGGGTGCGCTTATCATCGTCCGACACAATCTCATCGGCCTTCTTATGGGGCAATCCCGCGTCCTTCATCTGCGACAGCAGTTTTGCCGCATCGGTACCTACGGTCTTTGCCAACTGCTCTACGGTTACTTCAGCCATTTTGTTTCTCTCTAATCTCGCTGTTGATCGTCTACCCTGCTGATGCTTATGTCAGTCAGGCAGTCTCTCCCTCATCCGCAAACCACGGTTCGCGAGCAGTCATAATGAGCTCAGCTGCCCATTCTTCGGTCATGCCTTCGATCTCCATGAGCTCATCAACACTTTGCTCCGCAAGATCTTCCATCGTTATTACTTCCATACTGGCAAGAACATAAGCGAGCTGCTTATCCATACCGCGCATCTCAAGCAGGTCCTGCGCTGGCTCGTTGGCACCAAGCTCTTCCTCAGAGGCAATTGCCATCGTGAGCAAGGCGTCCTTGGCTCGGGCGCGAAGCTCCTCGGCAATATCCTCATCAAAGCCTTCGATATCCGCCATCTCTTCCAATGGCACATAAGCGACTTCTTCAACGGTTGTGAAACCCTCTTCAACCAGCACCGCTGCCACGTCTTCATCGACATCGAGCGCCTTCATGAAGGTCTCCATGACCTCACCCGCCTCGGCTTCTTGCTTCTCGATCGCCTCATCGGTACTCATGACATTGATCGTCCAGCCCGTCAAATCAGACGCCAAGCGAACATTCTGACCACCTCGGCCGATCGCCTGCGCGAGGTTATCCTCCGCGACGGCAACTTCCATGGTGTTGCTTTCCTCATCAACAACGATCGATTCAACCTCTGCAGGCGACATGGCGTTGATCACCAGCTGCGCAGGGTTGTCGTCCCAAAGGATGATGTCGACACGCTCAGTATCGAGCTCATTTGATACCGCCTGAACGCGCGAACCACGCATTCCGACGCAAGCGCCTACAGGATCGATGCGTTGATCGCCTGTCTTCACGGCAATTTTAGCTCGTGAGCCTGGATCACGCGCAGCAGAGCGGATTTGAATAACACCCTCTGAAATCTCTGGCACCTCGATTTTGAAAAGCTCGATCAGCATTTCTTTGCACGCGCGCGACATAATCAGCTGAGGACCACGCGCTTCCTCATTGATCTCGGTAAGAATCGCGCGAACACGATCGTTCATGCGGAATGTTTCGCGGCCTACAAGCTCTGAGCGAGGCAGCAGGCCCTCGGCGTTATTGCCAAGGTCTAAGATAATGTTGTCGCGAGTCACTTTCTTAACAGTGCCCGCGAGTAATTCACCCATGCGATCCTTGTACAGGTCGACCACTTGCGCGCGCTCAGCCTCGCGGACTCGCTGAACGATCACTTGCTTCGCAGTCTGTGCCGCAATGCGCCCAAACCCAACGTTCTCGATGACCTCCTCGTGAACGTCGCCGGGCTTCAGGTTTTCATCAACCTCAAGCGCTTCTTCAGTGGTGAATTGCGTGCCGAGCAATGCCAATTCAGTATCGGGAACTACCAACCATTTACGCTTGGTGACGTAGTCTCCAGAGCTTCGATCGATAACAACCTCGATATCTGACTCTTCCTCGTACCGCTTTTTTGTCGCGGTGGCGAGTGCCAGCTCAATAGCCTCAAAGATAATGTCTTCGGAAACGCCTTTTTCATTTGAAACGGCTTCGGCGACCATCAAAATTTCTTTGTTCATTCCCTATGTCTCACTGTGATTGTCGAGGACTGCGTCGCCCTCTTTAACGCTTTCATTTAATTCTGTTACTGCAGTAGGTCTCGCCCGTTCGATCCACTCTGCCGTTGGCTCCACGCGAGCTCTATCTATGCTGCTCAATGGCAGTAAATACTCGTGCTTATCGACGCGGACAATAATGTCGTCGCCATCAAACCCCAAAAACCACCCGCGAAACTTACGCCTTCCGTCAAACGGGAAGCGGAGCTTCACCTCAATAGGCTGCTCTTCGTACGCTGAAAATTGTTCGCGCTTGAACAGCAATCGATCAATACCCGGGGAAGACACCTCAAGTGTGTACTCGCCGACAAAGGGATCTTCGACATCTAAGACACCGCCTAAATGGCGGCTGACTGAGGCACAGTCATCTACCGTAACGCCTTGCGCCTTGTCGATATAAACCCGTAATGTCGGTCTACGATTCGGACTGAGCAGCTCCAAGCCCCACAGCTCGTAGCCCAACATATCGACTGTTGGTTCGAGCATGGTGAGCAACTGGCTCTCTTTACCACCCATCGTATTCATCGCCGTCCTCGGCAAATTTCAGACACAAAAAAGGCCCGAACAAGGGGCCTCAAATGCAGCGCTAAACTATCGCGCTATGTTGGTAGCGGGGGCCGGATTTGAACCGACGACCTTCGGGTTATGAGCCCGACGAGCTACCAGGCTGCTCCACCCCGCATCAAGTCTTTGTAATGCCCCTTGTTTCGACGCTGGTATCGTCGAAGGCATTCCCACAGCACCCATGGCACTGCGACTAAGGGGCGGGAGTCTAGGGATTCCCTATTAACGCGTCAAGGGAGAAACCCAGAAAAACGGCAGTAATTCGGGTCCTAAGGCCACCTTATCCGGCATTCACTCCGGTTTACCAATCCTCACTCGCAACACACCCCAAAAGCGACTCTGCTTCAGTCACGCCGTCAATAATTGCCATCTCGACCACTTTTGCTGCCGCAACACCGATCGAATTTAGGATAGCGCCCGAATGTGAGGCCGTTTTGACATTCTCGTCATGCGTTGCGGTCGATACGGCAAAGAGAGTGTCTCCGTCAAATTGCGTGTGAACGGGTCGTATTGCTCGGGCAAAGCCATCATGGGCCATTTCAGCAACTTTCTTCAAATCGGCTTTTGAGAGTGGCGCATCGGTCACGACAATACCGATCGTGGTGTTGGATCCAATCGGCCCCTCCTCATCGGACAAGCCCATGGCGATATCGACAGAGGAGCGGTACGCGCCCTTCTCCGATCCACGAACACCTGCAATAACAGCGCCCGTCGCGCTATCAACGATCTCACCGACCGCATTAACAGCAACGAGTGCAGCGACCTTCACGCCATTGGGTAGTGTTAGTGACGCACTACCCAGTCCGCCCTTGGTCGCGAACGCAGGCCCAGCCAGCTTGCCAACCGTTGCACCCGTACCCGCACCGATATTTCCCGATTGAACGGGATCCGATGACGCCTCGCTTGCTGCACGCATTCCCCACTCCGCCGAGGGGCGAACGCTTGAAGAACCGAGGGTCAAATCGAAAAGGACTGCCGCAGGTACTATCGGCACAACAACGTCAGGTAGAACTCCGAGACCTTGGCCCTCCTCTTCCAGAACAGCCATTACACCGGATGCGGCATCGAGCCCGAAAGCGCTACCTCCCGTGAGAACAATCCCATGCACCCTGTCGACTAAATTTCCCGGGTCTAACAGATCCGTTTCTCGCGTACCCGGCGCAGCGCCCTGAACCGAGACTGCGGCGCGCGCGCCGTCGCCCGCAAATCGGACAACTGTCACCCCTGTTGCGTTCTGCTCGTCAGTGACGTGTCCCACGGTCACGCCGCTGATCGCGGTAATCGTTTTATTTTTGTTCGACATGAGATCCTTCACAGCTCACCGCAAATTTTGCCCAATGCATCACTCGTGCGTTCCCAACCGACATCTGGCCCTTACAGGTTTACGCCGATTCGTTGGATCCAGCAAGCGACAACTTTGCTACACCGCGGAGGCACTCTTCTCACTAGAAAGGAAGCCCCCCCAGCGATGGTGTATCAGGGACCCAAAATTGAGCGTCTCACCGTCGCGAGCGACATGTCTCTGAAGCATGAACGTCGGTAAATTTACTGGCAGGACTGACAAAAAAAGCGTCTCACAAATCGGCCGCTACCACGTCGGGGGTAGTCGCAAGCATCGCCTTAAAAAGTACCGGTAAATCGCGTTGAATTCTATTTCGTTTCGCCTCTCCTCCGAATACACTCGCCACCTTCAGAACAATAAGCTTGCCAGAGGAGACGTTCATGGCAGACCTACCAAAACACGCGCGAGTTGTTGTCATCGGACAGGGCGGTATTGTCGGTGCATCCGTCGTTCATCACCTCATCGAAGAAGGCTGGGACGACATCGTAGGGCTCGAGAAATCAGCGATTCCAACGGACATCGGATCGACCTCGCACGCTTCTGATTTCTGCTACATGACCTCGCACGACAAGCTTACTGTTTGGACGAGTCAGTACAGCCGTGAGTTCTACAAAAAGCGTGGGAACTACATTGAAATTGGCGGCCTGGAAGTCGCTCGGAAAGACGACGATGACCGCATGCTCGAGCTCATCCGTAAGGTGGGCTCTGGTAAGGCATTTGGCACCAAGGCTTACATGATCTCCGCGGCTGAAGCGAAAGAAAAATTCCCGCTTCTTGAGGAAGATCAGATCCAGGGTGCTATGTGGGATCCAGAGGCAGGCCTTGTCACACCTCGATCGCAAAAAGTAGCCGGCGATCTCGTTGACGAAGCCGTCGCAAGTGGCAAGCTCACGACATTCGCCTACACCCCAGCCACCAAAGTTTTGGTTGAAGACGGTGTCGCGGTGGGCGTCGAAACACCTAAGGGCACGATCATGGCAGACCACATCGTGCTCTGTGCCGGCATTTGGGGTTCCTTGATTTCCGAAACAGCCAACGTGAAGTTACCGCTAATGCCGCTAGAGCACCCATTGTTGTTCTTTGGACCTTGGGACCACCTCGAGGGCACAGGCAAAGATATTGTCTATCCTCTACTGCGCGATCAGGGCAACTCCGCTTATGTGCGCGATACGGGGGACCCAACGACACCCGAGGGCGGCCTGCTCGAATGGGGTTACTACGAGCCTTCCGAACCACGACTCGTAGAGGCGCGTGATATTGCTGAGCCAGGCGAGGCCCGTCTATCACCCTCCATGCGCGATATGACACTTGATCAGGTGATGGACGCGTTTGAGCGTGCTATCGAATTAACCCCAATCTTGGGCGAGCTTGGCTGGGAGGAGCGTCGATCGTTCAACGGTCTACTGTCAGTGACTGTGGACAGCGGCTCTATTATCGGTGAGTCCGTTGAAGCCAGGAATCTGTGGCTTTGCGAGGCAGTTTGGGTCAAAGACGGCCCGGGCGCTGGCAAGCTGTTAGCGGAATGGATGACGCACGGACGAACAAGCATGGATCCGCACAGCATCGATCCTGCGCGTCACTATCCAATCCAAAAGACCGACGAGTACATTAGAGGTCACTGCTACGAATCATCGCAGAAGGTTTACACACCTGCGGTACACCCGCGTGAGCCATTCGCGACGTCTCGCGGCATGCGTGTTAGCCCATTCTACGAACGTGAAGTTGCACTGGGCGGTTACTTCATGGAAGTCGCCGGCTGGGAGCGAGCGCACGGATACGCAGCGAATGAGGCAACGTTGCTCGCGAAGTATCGCGATCAGGTACCAGTGAGAGAAGCTGAGTGGGACAACCGTCACTTCTGGGAAGTCTCCAACGCGGAACAGCTCGCCATGAGCGACGGCGTTGGCATGATCAACCTCTCACACTTCGCCATCTTCGATGTGGAAGGTTCTGACGCTGAAGCGCTCATGGAATACCTCTCTGTGGCAAAGGTTGGCGGGGACACTGCAACTGGAAAGGGTGTCTACACGCACTTCCTCGATCAAGCAGGTGGTATTCGATCCGATTTGACCATCATCCGGCTCGCGGAGGACTGTTTCCGCGTAGTCTGCGGTGGTGACACGGGCAATCGCGACTATGTCTGGATGCGTGACATGAGTGAGCGCAAGGGCTTCCCCAATGTCACCTTCCACGATCGTAGTGAAGAGCTGTCTACTTTGGGTCTGTGGGGTCCTGAGGCGCGGGTCACTCTGGCCAAGCTGATGGATGACCCTGAAAGCATCTCCAACGAGTCTTTCCCCTTCGCGACAACCAAGGAAATCACAGTCTGCGGCGTCAAGGTGTGGGCCTTCCGAATCAGCTATGTGGGTGAGCAGGGCTGGGAGCTTTACTTCCCGTTCTCTGACGGCCTAGCCATTTGGGATGCGTTGTTCGAACTGGGTGTGACACCTGTCGGCATTGAGACCTATGCTAACAGCCGACGTCTTGAGAAGAGCTTACGTTTGCAAAACGCTGACCTCGAAACCGACTACAACTTGTACGAGGCTGCACTCGCACGACCCAAGGTCAAGGCCGCAGACTTCCATGGTAAAGAGGCTTACGTGCAACAGCGCGAGCTCGACGAGCAAGCAGCCTATCTCTGCACTTTTGTCCTCAAGGACACGACGGATAGCAACGGTGTTGTGCGCTACCCCATCGGTAACTGGCCAATCCTCGACCGAGAGTCGAAAGAAGTCCTCATCGATTCGCACGGCCGGCGTTCATACACTACAAGCATGTCCTTTGGACCTAGTCTTGGGTTAAACATCGCCATGGGTTACCTACCTGCCGACAAGGCGAAGGAGGGCAATATTGTACTTATCGAGTACTTCGGCGAGCACTACGAAGCCGAGGTGATGAAGGTAGGCTACGGTGCACTCCTGGATCCAACCAACGAACGTCCGAAGAGCTGACACTGACTTCGTAGACACACAACAAAAAGGGGCCTGAGGCCCCTTTTTTTCCGTTATCGTTTTTTTATCGCTTCTTTATCTCGATTTCCGCTTCTATTCCGCTCTCCAGCGCGATGACTTTTGTAGCCACGCGAGCCAAATCAGAAGGAAGCAACCTCATTAGAGAACATGCCCTCGTCCGGAACGATACCAAGGCCAGGCCCTGCAGGTACATTAATGTGTCCTCCGCGAATCACAATGCCATTTCTAGAATCGTAATGGCCTTCAATATAGGGCTGTGCCAACCAAACACCCTGCAGGCGATTGGGTGCCACCGTCGCGCCAAGATGAACACAGGCTGCGGCGATAATATCCCCACCCCATGAGTCATCAGAGGTATGAGGCAAATTTCGCGCCTCACAGATATCCCTGAAAACAGACATTGGCTGTAAGCCGCCAATCCGGGTCACCTTCATGCTGAAGCCGTCAGCGACACCTGAGCCTGCGGCACGCAACACCGTTGCCATATCAACAGCCGACTCATCGACGAACACTGGGTGATTGAGCATTGGCTTTACGCTGATTATCTCCTCGAGAGTGTCGCAGGGCTGCTCCAATACAAAGGGAATATCGGAACACGCCCGACTCAAGGTAATCGCATCAGCGGTTGTTAGCCCTCGGTTACCATCGACTGCGAGTCGCATGCGGCCACCAACGGTTTCCCAAACTTTTCGGACAACAGCAATATCCTCAGCAACAGGTCTGCCACCGATCTTTATCTGCATTCGCGGGTAACCCTCTGCGACCTTCTCCGCGGCAATTTTTGCAATATCCTCAGGCGTCCCAACCCCACTTGCATAATACGAAGGGACGCGATCGACAGCAGCACCGCCAAGGAGCGAAGCAACAGACCTTCCCGTCTTCTTACCCAGCGCATCAAACGCAGCGATATCGACCGCCGCTTTCGCATAACGATGACCATTGAGGAGCGAGTTCATGTGACGATGAAGCATCAGAGGCTCATCAAGCCTCACTCCTATCAGAGCGGGTGCCATCTCAATCAGCGCCGCTCTGGCGCCTGCGGCGTGACTCGGCGCGTAGGTAGGTCCAACCGGACAGGTCTCTCCCCATCCGACAGTGCCACACTCGCTCTCCAACCTTACCAGCGTTGTATCGAGTTCATAGACGGAGGCATTTGCCATCCGATAAGGCCCATTCTTTACCGGCAGATCATGCTGATAGATGCTGATTTTCTTGAGCTTCATAAGCGTCCTATTGCGCGACGTATCCGCCGTCTACAGAGAGCACGGTGCCTGTGATGTGACGTTGGGTAGATAAAAAGACGATCGCTGCAGCAACCTCTTCAGGCTCAGCAACACGTCCCATGGGAATGCTGGCCTCATTACGCGATACAACGGATGTTTCCATTGAGGGATCATCGTGTTCGGAGAAAAGCATCGGAGAATTGATCGCACCGGGTGCTACCGCATTCACGGTGATGTCTCTCGACGCCAATTCGAGTGCCATCGTGCGAGTCAATTGATCAACAGCACCTTTACTCGCGCAGTAAGCCGCTAAGCCCGCGGCGCCAACCTGACCACAGGTTGAAGAGACGTTCACCATCGAGCTACCCGAGGGTGCTACTTTCGCCACAGCGCGGCTCAGATAAAAAACACCATCCACATTCGTTGCCATAACGCGGCGCCACTCTTCATCAGTGGTCGACTCGGCAGCTCTTCTGGCGATGACACCCGCGGAATTCACTAAGTCGATGGGTCGGCTACCAAACTGTTCTACCACCATGGATAAAACGTTCTCAGAAAACGTCGAGTCAGTGATGTCACCCGCACAAATCAGCGCTTCGGCACCTTGCTGCAACGGCAGACCTGCAGCCGTGATCGCCAGCTTCTCTCTATTGCGCCCAATCAGCACACAATCCGCCCCGCGCGCTGCTAATGCCTTCGCACAGGCGGCGCCAACACCGCTTCCCGCGCCGCTAATAATCGCTATCCGCCGTTGACTCATTGTCGCGCCTCCATGGAATCTCTCCCGTAACGCCCTTTCTAGAGGTTAGGGAGCGGCAGCTTAGCCAGTCGCCCACCGTCTACAACGAACTCCTGCCCGCTGACAAAACCGGATTCACTGCTCGCTAGCCAAAATACGGTATTGGCCACATCTTCAGGAAGACCTAAGCGGCCCACCGGATGAAGGGCTTCGATGGCCTCGTCAACCGCCTCACGATCAGGATAGGCTGCCAGCAGCTGCTCGTTAAACGGTGTGTTAATCCAACCGGGTGCAACACTATTGCAACGAATGCCCAAGGGACCATATTCGAGCGCGGTATTGTGAGTAAAGGCAGCAACGGCCGCCTTTGATGCCGCATAAACGCTGTGTAGCGGATTTGCACCCAATCCTTCAATCGAACTGATGTTTACGATTGCCGGCGCAGTTGCGGCTGGGTTGGTCATGAGTTGTAGTGCGTGCTTGGTTGTCAGGAATGTGCTCTTCACGTTGACCGCCATCACACGATCCCAATCTTGCTCAGCGAGCTCATGGATCGGTGTCTCAACGCAAATTCCTGCGTTGTTCACGAGAACATCCAAGTGTCCGTGCTGTTGTTCAACCTGCGCCATTAAAGCTGAGACACTTGCCTCATCAGCAACATTGGTTTTGATAAAGGCAACGTTCGAATTTTTGGGCGCATTCAAATCCGCGCAGATTACGGTATCACCTGCGTTTAGGAAACGCTCCGCAATCGCCGCACCGATGTTTTGCGCAGCACCCGTGACGACGACAATCCGTGAGGCACTCATACGAAGGGAACAGGCGCTGAGTAATTGTTTTGTGGACTCGTGACCACACTACGCTGACTGCCGAGTCTATCGATGACAACCTCGACCACATCGCCCGGCTTCAGGTATTGCTGCGGAGACATACCGTATCCAACCCCCGGAGGTGTTCCGGTCATTAATACATCACCCGGCTGCCAACTCACGTAGTTGGATAAAATCGATACCAGTTCAGCAATGCTGTACATCATGTCGGAGGTGTTACTGGACTGCATCGTCTTGCCGTTGACCTGGCAACTTATATCCAGCTGATTCGGATCCCCTACTTCATCCTTGGTGACAAGCCACGGCCCAAGCGGCTTCAACGTGTCAGCGCTCTTACCTTTGGTCCACTGGGAGCCACGCTCAAGCTGGAATACACGCTCAGACACATCATTACTCGTGCAAAAACCTGCGACATAATTCATCGCGTCGGCAACGGGAATATTCTTGCCCGCTTGACAAAAGACGACTGCCAATTCGGCTTCCCAATCGAGCTGTGTACCGCCTTCAGGTATCACTATAGGGTCGGCAGGTCCCGTAATGGCACTCGCCGCGGTCAACATAAACATCGGCTCGGCGGGCGGCTCCATACCCGCTTCCGCCGCATGCTTGCCATAGGTCAGGGCGCAGCCGACAATTTTTCCGGGACGGAAGACAGGTGCGCCTAATCGAATATCTGCATCAAGCGCAGGAAGCGTGCTCAGATCAAGCGATCGGACTTGCTCGATTACCGAGGGCACTAGGCTGCGGTAGTCCCAATCAGGGATTAATACGCTGAGATCACGAATAACACCCGCGTCATCGATAACGCCCGGTTTCTCACTCCCCAACTCGCCGGCTCTTACCAATTTCATGCGTGCTTCTCCATTATTTGACTAAATAGTGCGTCGAGCGAAATACCACGAGAACGCGCCGCCTCAAACGTCGCCATCGTATCCTGAACACCGCGATCAATGGAGCGGTAGGTTTCGATCTGTAGTAGGGCATCTAACGCGCCATCGTCGTCGTCAGCAGGAAACGGCATAGGCTCACCCGAGACGGTTAACGCCACGCTCGAAGCATGGCCTCTGACGAGATCCAAGACCTGATCGACCGAGGCCGGTGTGCCATTCATGTCGAAGACGTGGGCACCTTCATAGCTCTTTGCTGCTGCGGCAATAAATCGCTGAGCTGCGTCCTCAACGTGAACAAAAGCCACGTCACCCGTGAAGGGCGTCTCATAGTCCCGACCTGCTGACGCGGCGAGCATGGCTATCGTCGGTGCCGCGCTCATCCCTTGGTCGCGACCAGGCCCGTAGATAATGCCCGGGCGAATGCCCACACTGGGAACGCTCCAGTCCTGCCAATAAACCGCTGCCATCTGCTCACCACAGACTTTGTGCGCACCATAAAGGGTGGATAGGGCGTCATCAGAGGTCATGGCAGGCGCTGCAATCGAACTCGCATAACTCAACCGAGATATGGATTGCTGCCTTGCCACCTCGAGAATATTGATGCTCCCCATGACGTTGATCTGGGTGCTACCAACCGGGTCTGCCTTGCAAAAAGGCACCTGCAGGGCAGCAAGATGGATGATCGCCGCCACTGAATACTGTGTGCACACAGAATTCAGCCGTTCGAAATCCGTAATATCGCCACACTCCCACGTCACAGCGTCAGCATCTTCCATAATCAGGTCGAGCCGCTGACGGTTTTCAACAATGTCAAAAACCACGGGCTTTGCGCCGGCCTCCTGCAAAAGCTTCACTACCCACGCACCGATGCAGCCGGCGGCGCCGGTAACTAAGACTGATTTTCCCGTCAATAAATGCGCATGACTCATTTCGACTGGCTCCGTAACTTTTCGCTGAAGGCGTTCAAACTTGCGACGGCTTCAGCCATTTTCTCGCCCAGCGCCTCAGGATCATCCGAGAGCCGGACTTCGTTCAATAATGCGTCCAAACGCGCCGATGTTCGCCATAGCTCATGACGCGCTAACTCGGGACGAATTGCAGGGTCTTCCCAATCAGCCATATTCAGCGTGTTGGTCGAATCGTGTGCGGAGGCGGGTAATACTTCAAAAGAAGGAATCATGGTGATGCGACTTGCACGTTCAAGCAGACGGCATGCGCGGTGAAAGATCATCGTCCCCTGCTGCAGAAAGCCATAGCCAGCGTCAGGAAACGGAATCGTCGTTACGCGCTCTGACGGCAGCTGGGCGTCACGGCCCTCCTCTCCCTCAATACCGAGTAATGCTTGCCCCTCTTGTTTGGTCCCCTGAAAGACTTGGAATTCGCCTCCCTTAAGGACATGCGGGTCGGTCACCATCATGACGATATCAAAGCCCACCGAATCCACATGCCAGGTATCGACGGCGCGCGTGATGTCCTCGGGTGCGTAGTTAATACCACAGGCAACCGCAGGCACGGAGTGTCTGCCAAGTCGGGTGCCTGCAATCTCTGAAAGATGGGCGGCGAGTTCAGGGGAGTCACAAAAACCGCGGATGAACGTCGAGCGGTACCCGGCACCCCGCGCGTAGCTACCCAAGCGGTTTGCCCCGGTACCCGCACTGGCGTTGCGGTTATCGTAAATTTGCTCGCAGACATGCCGCATTGTCTCAACACCCTCATCAGACAAGATACGGAAGGCCGAGCTGTAGGCGAAATCAGAAGCAAAGCCTTCTAAATCACTTTCTTGATAGCCCAATTCACCCAGCTTAAATGTCTCTTCAGGTGAACCTAAGGCAAGGTGTTTAGCCGGATCGAAAATAGGTTCATCGACAAGTGGCTTGTAGGGATCGGGACGACCGGCTGGAAAAGGAAGTGCGTGGTCTTTATTCATACAGCCTAGTCCTCTCTGAGAAGGTTTAGCTACCCGCGACGGCGTCGTCTGCGAGGCGCTTCAAGCGAGTCAGACGCCTTCTGTGCGGGCCGCTCGATAACGGAGAACAGATGCGAAAACGGGTCTGACTTGTGTGGAAACGCCATGGCGGCGACGAAATAATCCTGAAAGTCTGTCTCCGTTGCCGTTTCGATACGCTCAGCTTTATTGACGGTTCGCTGAATACTGTCGCGAGCATCATGATCCAAAAGCGCGATTCGGGCCCCAACACCCGCGGCATTACCTGCGGACGAGACATGATCGAGCGTGCAATCCGGTATCAAACCGAGCACCATGGCGTGCTCAACGCTAATGTGGCTGCCGAAGGCTCCGGCCAGGCGGATCCGATCCACCGCAGACACCCCCATCTTATCCATCAGCAGTTTAATGCCGGCGTAGAGCGCGGCTTTTGCTAACTGGATCTGACGTACGTCATTTTGTGTCACGACGATATCGCGCTGAGACTCATCCTCGGCAAAGTGCAATACATAGGACCAGGTGCGGCCATGGGCCCGAACGCGTGACGTGCGCTCCGCAAGCGCTCCGTCAACGATACCGTCCTCTGAAATAATACCTGCCAGAAACATCTCGGCGATCACTTCGATAATTCCCGAGCCGCAGATACCAGTGATATTCAGATCGCGGGTCGACTCACTGAAGCCGGCATCGTTAGACCAGAGCTCCGATCCAATCACTCTGAATTTAGGCTCGAGGGTCTCACGATCGATTCGCACACGTTCGATTGCACCGGCAGTTGCCCGCTGTCCTGCACTAATTTCGCCACCCTCGAAAGCCGGTCCTGTGGGACTTGAGCAAACGAGGAGCCGGTCTTTATTACCCAGAACAATTTCTGCGTTCGTGCCCACATCCACAATCAAACTCATCGCGTCATCAGTGTCAGGACTCTCAGCGAGAATCACACCTGCGGTGTCCGCACCCACATGGCCTGCGATACACGGCAAGACAAACAACCGCGCTTGGTTGTGCGTGTCTAGCCCCAAGTCGCGCGCTCTAAGCGTCACCGCCTCATCGACCGTGAGTGCAAAGGGTGCGCCTCCCAAGTTGATGGGATTAATGCCCAACACCAAATGATGCATGATGGGGTTGGCGACTAGCGAGATCTCCAAAATATTATCGGTGGTCTCACCCAGCTGATCCGTGAGTTCTACAAACAGTTTGCTAAGCGCAGTCTGAATAGCGGCGCTCATTGCCTCGGCACCCTCGGGGTGCATCATGATGTAACTGACCCGACTCATTAGGTCTTCGCCGAACGGAATCTGCGGGTTCATCACACTCGCCGACGAAAGCACATCACCGGTGGAGAGGTCACACAGATGCGCAGCAACCGTCGTGGACCCCACATCGACCGCAACGCCTCGTGGTGCTTCAAAAAGCCCCGACCAGATACCTATTACTTTTCTGGACTCAAAGACGGCAACGGTCACACCACGATCGCCCGACGCAAGGGCTGTTTGCAGCCTTATAAGCTCAGACGTTTCTATGGTGAGATCAGTTAGCTCCCAATCTTCCGACAGTGCCTCGAGTAGGAGCTTTGACTCGCCCCGCGCATCCTCGAGTGTCGACTCGGGCAAGGTAACAAAATACAAGCGAGTTGCCGTATTGAGCTGAATATCGCGATGCTCGGCGTCTTTGCGGATGATTTGACGATGCACCTGACTTTCAGGGGGCACGTCGATAATAACGTCGTCGAGCAATTCCGCGTGACAACTCAGCCGCCGACCCTCAGGTAGTGGGCCTTTCCGCTCATTAAATTTAACTTCGGTGGCAACGAGCGGAGACAGATGCTCCGGACTTGAGGTCATCTCATGCTTTTGGAAAGTGCCCGACATGCAGGCGATCTGGCAGCGGCCGCAGAGTCCACGGCCACCGCAGACCGAATCGATATCTACGCCGAGCGTTCGGGCGGCTTCGAGCAGGCGGGTGTATTTTGGAAACTCACCACGCTTTCCCGATGGTAAAAAAAGAACTTTGACCTGCTCGGCAGACACCGCTGTGCGTTAGCCTCTTCGGCGGCCAGAACGACCGCGACGTGCGCCAGCACCTTCTGGAGCAGGCTCGCGATAAGCCTTAATCCAATTAGCGCAATCGGGGTCGTGTCCCATCATAACGTCACCACCTCTTACTGCCTGCATCACTTCAGCGTGCAGTGGACTCGTAATCGCAGACGTCATACCCGCCCCCATGGCCATGGTGAGGAATGCTGCATTGATACCATTTCGGTTAGGGAGACCAAAACTCACATTCGACGCACCACAAGTCGTGTTGACCTTCAGCTCAGTGCGAAGACGACGAACCAACTCCATGACCTGCACGCCCGCTTGGTTGATAGCGCCAATCGGCATAACAAGCGGGTCGACCACGACATCTTCATGCGAAATACCGTAATCGGCTGCGCGCTCAACAATCTTCTTGGCTACCTTGAATCGCTCGTTCGGATCCTCAGAAATACCAGTCTCATCATTCGAGATTGCCACTACGGCAGCTCCGTACTTAGCAACAAGTGGCAGCACACGCTCAAGAACTTCGTCCTCACCGGTAACAGAGTTCACTAGGGCTTTACCCTGATAGACCGAAAGGCCTGACTCCAACGCTTCGACAATAGAAGAATCAATGCTCAAGGGTACGTCAGTGACTGACTGAACAAGTTGGACGGCCTCCGCGAGAATACGAGGCTCATCGGCCAACGGGATGCCTGCGTTCACGTCCAACATATGCGCACCCGCAGCAACCTGCGCAAGCGCGTCTGCTTCAACGCGGCTGTAGTCACCGTTCTTCATTTCTTCCGCAAGAATCTTGCGGCCAGTGGGGTTAATACGCTCACCAATAACAACGAAAGGTTGATCAAAACCGATGCGAACTTCTCTGGTGGCCGAGCTGATAATAGTGGTTGTCATGAGTGTCTCCGGTGCACTAGTTTAATCGTTGTGCACGCCTTCTTATTAAAAATATCCCGGTAATCGGTTATCTACCGCTCGACCCAATACCAAGGTGTTTTTGAGGCGCGTTTTGTAACGCCTCAGCGCTCGGGATGCAAGCTAATTTGCCGCATCAAATCCCTTGTTTTTCACCCAGTTCGCGAGCATCTCATCAGTCACTTCTGACTCAATGGCTTTACCGATCTCAACGGCAAGATCTTGGGCGCTTTGGTCTGACTCTATCGTGGTTGTTACGCGTCGCCATTCTTCGAGGTAGGCGTCGCTTCCACCTTTACCTGCGCGCATTGCTGCTCTATCGATCGCAGCCTGGAAGCGATGCTCCAAAAGGTACTTCCCGCGCTCTCGGCCTCGCTTGATCAGAACCTGCGAGGGAATGTCTCGCCAATAAACGTCTATTCGTTGCACCTATTACTCCCTCACCTATACCTTCGCTCGACCTCAAGAAACTGTTACGACTTGTTCCTCAAGACTCGAGGCTAGCAAACCATAACCGGTGTCGATTATTTCGAGCGGAAGACCCAAACGATCAGCGGCCGACTCCGCAGCGGAGCGCAATGTAGCGTCATCCGTTTGAGCGAGATATACCACTTTGCGGTAATGACCAAACAGCATACTTTCCAACTCAGGATGGGCATCGAGCTTCATATCGTCGATGACTAAGCGCTCGAAATGGCGTGCGAGAAAATCGGTGAGATAAAACGTTCCGGGCTCGGCGTCGGCGAGTTCTTGAAATACCTCGCTAGTTGCGAAGAACTCATAGCAATGAGCACCTGGCAGTCGCTCAGCCCCAAACCGTTTCGCGACGCGATCGACACCACCGCCCGTGCCGCAGTCAGCATAGGCAATGACAATTTTTTGGTAATCGGAATGGCGCTTATCGAGCGCTTCCTCGAGCTGCTCTGCAATCCGCTCAGGGCGATTGTGTAAGGCGGCGTCTAGGCACTGAACATCGACGCCGGACCAATGATTAGCCTTTTTCAGTGCGGTGATCTCGGCGGCGAGCGCGCCGCAGCCGATGATCAAGACGCGCGACAAGTTCGTTAGCCTTGAGCGACGCGACGCTCTTCGACGAGCCGAACTGCGCTGACTGCCGCCTCTGCCGCATCGCGACAGTACGCATCAGCACCAACCGCTTCGCCAAACTCCTCGTTCAGCGGCGCTCCACCTACCATCACGATGTAATCATCGCGTATGCCTTGCTCTTTGAGCGCATCAATAACAACCTTCATATACGGCATAGTTGTCGTCAGGAGTGCCGACATACCGAGAATGTCAGGCTTGTGACGTTCCAGCGCAGCGACGTAGTCTTCAACGGCGTTATTGATACCAATGTCGTAGACCTCGAAGCCAGCGCCTTCCATCATCATTGCAACAAGGTTCTTGCCAATATCGTGGATATCGCCTTTCACTGTTCCGATCACCATCGTGCCGACGGGCTTAGCACCTGTTTCGGCAAGGAGCGGGCGCAGAATAGCCATTCCGCCTTTCATGGCGTTAGCTGCAAGTAATACCTCAGGTACGAATAAGATACCGTCGCGGAAATCGATACCTACGATGGTCATCCCATCAACCAGTGCCTTGCTCAACACCTGCTCAGCGGACCAACCTCGCTCGAGCAGAATGTTTGTACCTTCTTCGATCTCTTCTTTGAGGCCGTCGTACAAATCGTCGTGCATCTGTAACACGAGGTCGTCATCGGACAGCTCTGAAAGGATGATGTCTTCTTCGTCGGACATTAGTGATGTCTCCCCTTAAATCGCCTAGTAGTCTCTATCGGCGAAAGATGCTTTTTCACGCGCCATGAAGTCCAAAAGCGCCTCGTCGATCGCTGGGTCTAATGCAGGCGGCTCGTAATCCGCTAGCATCTTCTTCCAAACGCCATTTGCTCGCTGGGCCGCATCGAGGCTGCCTTCAGCTGACCACTGCTCAAAGCTGTTGTTATCGGCAATGGTCGACCGATAAAACGCGGATTCAAAATTACTTAATGTGTGTGCTGAGCCCAAGAAGTGCTTACCGGGTCCCACCTCGTGGAAAGCTTCCATCGCTTGCGCATTCTCGGAGAGATCCATGCCCTCGAGTAGCACCGCGAGCATGCTCGCCTGATCGCAGTCCATCACGAACTTTTCGTAGCCCATAGCGAGACCGCCCTCGAGCCAACCCGCGGTATGCAGCATAAAGTTAACGCCTGCAAGCGCTGCCGTCTGCAGCGTATTGGCAGCTTCATACGCTGCTTGCGCGTCAGGGAGCTTCGAGCCACACAAACCACCACCGCTTCGGTAAGGCACGCCAAGACGCCTTGCCAGTGCGGCAGTTGCATAAATTACTTGGCTTGGCTCAGGTGTGCCGAAGGTTGGTGCACCCGTTGCCATGGACACAGCAGCCGCGAATGTACCGAATACAACTGGGCAGCCCGGACGAATCAACTGTGTCAATGCGATCCCTGCCATCGCCTCAGCCAAAATCTGTGTGCAGGTACCCGCAACAGTCACAGGCGACATGGCGCCAGCAAGGATGAAGGGCGAAACCACGCACGACTGATTGTTGCGAGCGTAAACCTTCAGCGATCCAAGCATGGTGCCATCGAATACCATCGGCGAGTTGACGTTAATCAGGCTCGTTAGCACGCAGTTTTGGTCGACAAACTCATCACCAAAGACGAGTTTTGCCATATCCACGGAATCTTGAGCCCGGCGATAGTGTGTAACCGACCCCATCAACGGCTTGTCACTGTACTTGAAGTGGCTGTAGACCATATCGTAGTGACGCTTGTTCACAGGCAGGTCAACAGGCTCACAAACGGTACCACCTGAGTGATGGATGCCTGGCGCCATGTAGGCCAACTTCACAAAATTACGGAAGTCTTCAATCGTTGAGTAGCGACGGCCGTTATCTAGGTCATGCGCAAAGGGAGGTCCGTACGCAGGTACTAATACCGTGTTCTTGCCACCGATAGTGACGCTACGCTCTGGGTTGCGAGCATGCTGAACGTACTCCGAGGGTGCAGTAGCCTGAATAATCTGGCGACACATGCCGCGCGGGAAACGGACGCGAGTGCCATCAACATTGGCCCCGGCGGCCTTGAACAGCTCGAGTACTTCGGGGTCATCGAGAAAATCAATGCCCACCTCTTCCAAAAGCTTATCCGCGTTGTCCTCAATGAGCTGCAAGCCCTCTTCACTGAGAATTTCAACGTAAGGAATCTTTCGCTTGATGTACGGCGCTGCCGCAGGCCCTGAGCTAGCTCGCGCTTCTCTTCGACCGGCGCGACCACCACCTTTTCGTCTTGCTGCTCTCTCAGTCATACGAATTTCTCGCTTATTTTTTGACCGTAAATTTGGGAGTCTTTTTAATTCATAAACGAGCCCGAAGCCAGAAAAATCGTGAGTAAAACTTGGCGTTTTTCTAACACTTTTTGGTAATAAATTTATCAGTGCTTTCGAATGGAAAAACGCAACGCTCCACAGAGCGTCACCGACGTCAGACTTGCCGCTCGAAACCGCATCATAAAACTGCAAATTATCTCGATGTACACTGTCCGAGCGGTCATCCAAGAAGTAATGACCAACGAGGTAATCAGGAGAGGTTAGCGGAGGAATGGGGTGATGCACGTGCGGGCAGATGCAATCCGTGGGTTATGGTTTTAAGTGTGTAATCGCTCACGACTTGTAACGTCTCCAGCCCTTAATGTGTGGCTCAAAACGAGTCGCGTCATAAGGTCTGTGGTTTTTCGCTCAGTTATGCGAGCAATCAAAAGGAGAGCAGCGTGGTTTCGAAACGCATTGCCGTCGTCGGCGCTGGAGTAAACGGCACGTCAATCGCAACAGCCTGCGCAAAGCGCGGCTTCGACGTGACTCTTTTTGACGCGGGCACGCCTTTCGCAGAAACCAGCAGTAAGTCGTCTCGGATGCTACACGGCGGTATTCGCTATTTAGAGCAGGGTCATATCAAACTGGTTCGAGAGGCTTTGATCGAGCGTGATGAATGGCAGCGCGTCGCACCCAACGCGACCCGCGTCGAAAGATTCTTCTTCCCTATTTATGGCGATTCACCGAGGGGTCGCCCCACACTATTCACCGGTGCGCTGCTATACCAATGGCTCGCCGGCCGATTTTCGTTGGGAAAGAGCCACCTCCATAGTCGGCAAGATCTTTTAACAAACTTCCCGGACCTGAACTCAGAGAACTTGCGAGGCGGCGTCAGCTACTGCGATCTTGTTATGGACGACCAGGCCTTAGCCGAGATTTTGCTGAGCGAAGCGCGTTCCTCAGGCGTCAACATTTATACAAACTCCCCGGTATCAAACTTAACAACGAGTGGGATGCTTGAGGCAAACGGTGATGAACTCTCGTTCGACCACATCATTAACGCGACAGGACCGTGGGCAAGTAATGTCTTAACCCAGGCAAACATCGAGTCTAGCTTCGACATTGAACACGTGCGAGGCTCGCACCTACTCTTGGAGCTGTCACTTTCACATGCATTGGTTTTCCAGGTTCCTACCGATAACCGTATCGTATTTTGCATTCCTCAATCAGCGAATGAGGTTCTCCTTGGCACAACTGAACACAGTCATCGCCTTACTGATCCTATCGAATGCAGTGAAGCTGAAGTCGACTATCTGTTAGCTGTATTGAACAGCCACTTAAACCTTGGCGTGGGAAGAGAGCGGGTCAAGACCACCTTATCGGGCGTTCGCCCAATCGCCAAAACTCGACAAGCGGAGTTATCTAATATGAGTACCGCGAGCCGAGATTCGGAAATAGAAATCGTCGATTCGCTTATAAACGTATTCGGCGGCAAGTGGACTTCAGCGCGTCATCTAGGACATAAAGTCGCAGCGTTGATTTGAGTGCACTTTGTCCGCAACGTCTGTGGTTCAATAGCCGCAACGCCCAAAGTGGCTTATCCGTACACAAAACTATAAAGAGAGTTGACTCATGATTACCGCCATTTACACAAGCCTTCTCGCCATCTGGCTGGTCTTTCTGTCGTTTCGAGTGATTGCCCTTCGGGGAAGCCCTGTCTTTGCCTTCTTGAATATCAATACCGACGACGAGGAAATGCTTCAGCGCGCCATTCGGGCGCACGGCAACCTAACGGAATACGCACCAATGATGGTGATCTTGCTTTACCTGCTGGAGACCAACGGAACCGACCCATCAACGCTCCACGGTCTTGGACTCGCCTTTCTTGTCGGTCGAGTGATGCACGGCATCTGCTTTGGGTTTATGAAGTCGAGCATGCCATTAAGGATAGGTGGCACAGTCCTCACGCTCACACCATTGCTAGTGGCGGCGCTCATGTTGGCCTCTATTGCCATCTAGTGCGCGAAATAGCCGCGCGTACCGTTCTAACCAAACTTTGGAGATAAACCCTATGGCGTTGTCGCTCCAGGAAATTTCTGATCGGCTTGAACTACAGGACCTCGTAACACAATACGCGGACATCATCGACCGAAAGGCCTTTTCAGAGCTGAGTAACATCTTTATAGATGACGCCGTAATCGACTACGAAGCGACTGGAGCGCCAAAGTGCAGTGTAGAGGAGATGATTGCGTTCCTTTCCGAGGCCATGTCGCTTTTCCCCAACCATCAACATCTTGTGAGTAACACCCAGTTCAAAGTTGATGACGACACTGCAACAGGTCGTGTCATGTGCTTCAACCCCATGGAAATGGCTGTAGAGGGTGGAACTCAAACCTTCATTTTGGGGATTTGGTATGTCGATGAGTTCGCGCGCGTAAACGATCGCTGGTTATTTGCCTCTAGAAAACAAGAAGCCAGCTGGAATTTGAACTTTCCTGAGCACCTAAAGCCCGTTTAGTCGGCCGGGAGTTATTTTGCACCCAACTGCGAAACGGCAGGACATAAAAAAGCCCCGAAGTTGGGGCTTTTTTTTCATCGCAATGATGGTGCGGAAGGGGCGACACACATAACGAAAAAATCCCAATTAATTCAGTTATTTACAATCTTATCACACTCTGATTGAGACCAAAAATATACCGAAGGCAATATCATTCAGGTGCTGCCGCCTACCCTCACATTTCACCCCCCGGGTGCCTTAATTGCTAATGGTTAACGGCTGTTGATTCTGGGTGGGTACACAACAGAAAGATCTGAGGGGCTGGACCAATAACAAGACCATTAGGTACCTGATGCTTATTTTTTTGAATGGTCTTGAAAACGATCGACCCAATCCCTATCTTATTTTATCTCGATGACGACACCTGGTTTGAGACCCAGGGTCTGAGAGGCGTGCGTAGCGTAGAAAGCACGAAAAAAGTAAAGACTACGCCTTCCCTCTTGGGATGCGTCAATGCTCATCTAATCAAGAAACGATCAACAAGAATCAAGTACTAGCTGCTCTAAAGGAGCAGGTCTTCGTGTTGCTGTCGAATGACAGTGAGCCTTAAACGCATTACTCAAAGGAGAGACAACATGGCGTGTAAAGAAAAATTAGAAGTACCCCAGGCACTTGTCCGAGCTCGGATGACAGAAATGAGTATCACACAAATACAGCTGTGTGGTGGGCTGGGTATTACACAGGGAGCACTATCTCAATGGTTATGTGAGCCATCAGGCCACTACAAAAATTCATTGAGTATCGCTACACGTGTGGCGTTAGCAGAGGCCTTACATCTGGATCGATATAGCTGCCTCACGCAGGAAGAAGTGGAAGAGCTCGAGGGTACTGTAGGGTATCAATTTAAAGGAAGGGCGAGGTTCCTTTACTTGTTAGAGCTTAATCTCGTCGAAAGAAGTGCTACCAAGATCGGCATCACAACCTGCCTCGAGTCTCGAATTGACCAACATCAAGCTCGTTACGCAGACTACCAACCCGAGCTCATCTTCTCAGTAGAGTTCCGGGAGCCGTGGCACGCAGCCTCCGTCGAACGAAAGGTTTTATATCACTTTCGGCGTCGTGGTTCGCAGTACGCTGCCCCACAAGGTTTAGGAACAGAGGTCATCGGAGCCATTCCAGAAAAGGTGTTAGAAATCATATTGCCGCACCTGGAGGACACGGAATATATGTTTACTCCACATGCCGAAAAACCTGATGAGCTACCCGATAACGTGTTGCCGCTTCCGCCTACCCTCCAATAACGATGTTCATGTGGCCAGTTCGCTGGCCACTTTCAAACTTACTCATCTGATTTGTAGGATCCGCGGCTTAGGTTTCGTTTGCTCTTGGTTGGGGTCGGGTACATCAGGATATGTAGGTTTACCGCTGAGAATATTCTGAACTTCCAGCTCGACATCTCGGTTGTCCAGCCAATATGGAATCCTTGCTAATCGCAAGCCCTGCCTCGTTGCCAGCTGGGTTTTCAGCTCGTCATTATTTTTGACATCATCGTAGGTGCTTTGAGTATTCCAGGGGGGCCTTTTATAACCCCAGGCCTGGGGATAATGCTGCTCACCGTCTCGCTCTATCAGAAGACCATATCCTGGCAACAAAAAATCATAAATGCGTACAGTGTCATCAAATCGGATCGAATGCTGTGATTTGAAGTCAACGCCAGCCTTAGATAGGAGTTCGCCAACTAAGGCTTCTCCTTTATTCAAGCACAAAGGACATCCGGAGCCATTTAGATGATCTATGGCCTTGGGCGTGAACGGCCTCTGATGCAGTGGACAAAGGATTGACACTTTTTCCTTGTTGTTTTTCCCGTAAACAGTCTCCCTGTAGTCGTACTTATGCCCGTGAACTAATTGTGCCTTTGCAACAAAGGACTCTGTATCAAGGGGTTGGTTACCGCCACATATGCGACACCCAGATCCATACAGATGGCTGTAAGCCAGAAGCGAAAATTCGTGATCGTGCTCAATGCAACGGACGACTACGTAATAGTCGCAACCAAGATATTCAGTCGCAGAGTAATCGTATTTATCCCCATATTTTTTCTTAGCAGCGGCAATATACGATTCGGTGTCATACCCGAAATTTTTTGAGCATCTTGAACATCCACTGCCCCACTGGTGGTTATTAGCGTCTTGTTCAAATGGTGGGTGATCATCAACGGGGCATACAATCTTTACCTTGTCACCAGTTACCATCAGATCGTCTGGGACAAGAGAGTAGTCATACTTTAGGCCATGCATGGTGATACATCGCTCAACCCATTTGGCTTTTCCAAGACGGCGATTGTATGAAGCTCTTTTTTGGCCACACGTATCACAACCGTGACCATTTAAGTGGCTGTTGGGAGACTGAGGAAAGTAGTCGGCGCATTTGTTGCACCAAATATCCACGTACTTTTTATTGCCCTGGTAGTCAACGCGGTCATACCCATAGGTCGCGCCATGTTTTTTTATAGCCTTCTCGATGAATTCCCTCGTATTGCTATGCCTAACCGCACTCCTGCGCTCAAATTCGCAGTGTTTACAGCTTTTATGCTTAGAGAGATGGGTGTTCGGGGTTGCATCATCGAACCATCGCTGATGACGACGACAAAATATGGTGATTCGGGTTTTGCTGTCTACGTACTCAACGCGCGAGTAGTCATAGTCATCGCCATATTTGCTTCTTGCGTCGGCGATGAACTGCGCCCTCGTCTTTTTAGCTGGCACCTTTAAGCACTACCTGTTTTGTCAGGACCCACCGCTTTTACTGCCCTTCGCGCGATCAAATGCAGGGGAATCGTAGACATCCCAATCGGTTAGGGCCTCATCATCACCTGCGCCCACTGAACCTAAGCCCTTAGCGCTATTAATCCTATCCCGTCGTTCAGCTCGTGTTTCGGAGAAAATTGCTACGTGACATTCATCGATTACTTTTTGCATGTCATCTCGAGACACAACCTCGATCAATAACCCTGCTTCGATGAAGCCGTTTATTTTTGCTTCTAGCATGGCGCGATCAGGGTCTGTGCATGTGAAGTCACCAAACTCATACAACTCCCTCACGAATAACCGGAGTTCTCGTAGAAAATCAGCCCGTGCTCGATGTTCACTTTTCATGGTCTATTCTTCCCGTCTCTACCCCAATAGAAGCCGATCAGATAAAGCTTCTACAATTGGTATATCAGCAGGCGCTAACTTTAGCTTGTGAAGGTCTTCGACAGACCTCCAATCACACAAATCGTGATCATTCATTGGCCCATGAAACGTGAGCACGTCACATTCAAAGGCAATCAGCTTTACGCTGATATCACTGTACTCATGTTCAACCGATAAGATGTGTTGCTTAACTACCACTTCCATTCCAAGCTCTTCTTTGAGCTCTCTGGCAAGGCATTCTCGGTAAGATTCGCCGGCCTCAACTTTGCCACCTGGGAATTCCCAAAAGCCGCCAAGTGACTTCTCTGGATTACGCCTACAAATAAAGACCTTCGAGTCTTGGACGATCACTGCACAAGTTACATCAATCAAATCCGTGTGAACTCCGATGGTATTTCAAATTCCCATGATCGATATCATGGGCGGGGTGAAGGTTTAGCTGACCGTTAATGGTGCCCAATAGCGACAGGTCGTCAGCTATCGAGAACGATCCTTTATCTAACATCACGTGGTGGTTTGGACACAAACAAAGTAGGTTTTTAGTACTGTCATCACCATCATGCGGCGAGCCTAACGGTCTTATATGTGCACCCTCGGCATAGAAACCTTTCTTGGTCTCGATCGCGAGACCACAAATTTGGCACTGATAGTCGTATAACCTTTTTAACTGGATCGAGATCATGCTGTCTCGAACTACCCTGGTAACGGTGCCTGATTTTCGCTGTTTGGTTCTTACACGAGTATCAAGATGAACCTCTCTCTCATTAGCAGGCTTGTATTCCCCTCCCTCGTAGATCAAGCGAAATCGACAAATCAAAAATCCGCTCTTTCCGCGCTCCTGCCAAGCTTCCACAACACTGTATAACCCAGAGTAAATATATCCCTCATCTGGTGACCATGGCGACTTGTGTTGATGTCCGCGAATCACTCTCACAGGAAGGCCGTCGTCAGCACTTCGCAGAAGTGCTGCATTACCTCTCTCGTCCCAAGACTGATCACTTATTTGAACTTTTTTACTTGAATCCCAACCGCCTTGCCCTGTGTAAACAATCTCGTCACCAAAGTCTTGGTCATCTTCATAGCCGCCCGAGAGAACTATGGCTGCAGCGCCCTCTTTTCCGTTTCCATCAATACCAGTGCCATGGTTACGATGAAAACTGCTCGGCATCATTTCTCGTCGGTTTTCAAATCTGGTCCCCTCAGGGATACCGGTGATCTCACCGAACTTCATTGGCCTAGTCGACTTAGCCATGGTGCTAACTCCTAGCGCACCCCGGGGGGGGAGCGAAAAATCAAACGTTGTCTAAAGTTGATACTGCCAAGATACAAAGTAAAGCGCTGACGATCATCGCGTTAACAACTTTCGCTAAAAGCCCTTAATTGCGACACTGCTCGATCAGCCCTGATGTTGAGGATATATCTTCGGCAAACCGTCCGAGGTATCTGGCTCGTTAGCAAAAAACCAAGACGTAACAATGCCCATCGCCTCGTCACTTGGCATGCTATTGCCTTTCCCCCGAACTTCTTTGAGATAACATTGACCCCAAGCGGTGATCACTATGCCAATAGTAAGCCGCTGCGGCTCGAGCATACGGTATACACAGTAATCACCCGCCAAAACGCTGGTCAGATATGATGAGATACAGTGCCCCATCTCCCTTCCCTCGCGCAATAAATCAAGTTGATCCTCGATAGGCTCTATGTGTTCTGAACCCACTAAAGGGGGGGCCTTAAAAGGCAACAGATTACCCGCTACATCTCTAACAAGATTCCGATCGTGTCGCGCATTGAGCTCTGCCACCAATCGATCATGAAGACGCATCAATGCTCTTACGGTTTTGCAGCGCATCAAAGAAGAAATGTCATCTAACATTCTAAGGACGTCATCAAAAATTCTTCGGGTCTCAGCGTCCTTTAATTCATCGATCAAACTCCGAATCGGATGACTGACCAACCAGGGGTGCTTATTAATAAGAGTAATTTTTGCTTCAGCTATTTCCGCTTGATGAGAAAAGAAAGTACATACCTGATCTATTTCAAGCAGAGATAGGAAGGCTCGCGTTGCTCCTTTTGAAAGACCACCATTGGCCGCTTTCCTAATCAACTTCACTTGTTGGGTCGAGCCCTTGAGACCAAGTAGTTTGCAAAGCTCTGTTTGCTTAAGTTCGAGTGTTGCATGGTCAAGTTCTGCAAGATCCAGGATTTCTTCATCGACCAGACGCCAGAGTAAAACAGGATTAGAAATCAGTAGCTCTGCAACCGTCTTGTTTTCAGAGGCCGCCTGAAGCAATGCGGCACGGTTACTTGGTAGGCTCATCACACTTTGCCGCAAACCTGGTGGTACGAAACCCAGCCATTCGCTCACCGCTGCCTCTTCCAAATTTAGTAGCCAATCCCCAACCGCACTAAGCTCCAAACTCATCTGACCATCAGCGGTACAAGCGACAACAGACAAACCGTCATCCCAAGTATCAATCACTAACTCGCACGGGTGCCCAATCATGGACGTCCAGTCGATATGCAGTTGCTCTTTAAAGACTGCCAAATCAGACATTAAAACTCCTAGTGATAATGGGGCCGAAGGGGGGAATAAACCTCATAGAAAATCCTTTAACTACCAATCAGTTACATGCCAGTTTCACGTCAAAGTATACCGAGCGATCTTCTTAAGCCTCTGAAGAATACCCCCCCGGGGGAGACAGAACTCTTGTCACTGTCGCAGTAGTTCCACGCGAGATACATCAGAAACTAATTTAAAAAAAAAGAATAGCTTCGGTAGTCTCGATGGCCATGTATGCGGGAATCTCTTGATGGCGAAAAAGTGCAGTCAGTGCGGTGACTCAATGGCTGGGTTGTTACTGCCGGTGCGGCCGCAGAACTATATGACATAGCAACAGAACGATGAGCACCACAACAGTCCTCACTAAAGACCTCTGGGACGTCCTTGACGCGTTAGACGCTGCGCCAGAGGCTCAATTCACGTAGACGCTTTAAGGCTCCTTTATTGGGTCTACCGGTAAGGCTCGACCTCCTGACACCGAACTGTAAATGCAACGGTACCGCTGTCATGTTCTACCGAAACCTCATCGGCATTAGTCTTCTTAACGCTCATATCGTTCCATTGATCTAGCCAGTAGATAACCCGTGCATTCATTTCTTGGCGGCACGCCTCTTGGCTCGTAAAAGAACCCAGGGAACTAACGCCCATCCTATCTTCTACGTTGAAGGTCCCCAAAAGCAGTACGAATAATGTTTCCACCCTAACTACTCTGTCGTTAATCCATCTGACATAACTTAGTAAGCCGCCTCTCAGCTTTAGTCGCCCATCAAGCGATACAGTTCATTAGGAATACAGTTGCTCACTGTGCATTTTCGAGTGGATGCAGAGCGAATATCTGAGTAAAAAAAGAGGTTAAAAACCATCTTAATTCGCCAAGAAATCTGCTCAAGAAGTTCTTACTGAACACTTACGTTTCGATCTTAAGCCGGCTTTTGGTTTAAAGGTTGCAATGCAAAATGTGATCTCAAGTTCTGGGCAAGGAATGACTTCTACACCGCAGCTACTAGGAAGAGCATTATCACTAAAAATGCTACATACAACCTCCAAGCATTCGCATCAGACAACCCCTCGTCATTAAGGCTCGGTCCTGTAGGCTTGAAGTCGCTTTTCTCTTTTCGTGCAGCGGCTCCTCTCTCGGCCTCAGCTTCCTCACGCTCCCTCTCACGGCGCTCTTTCTCAAGGTTCTCAGCAACGTATTCCTGAAGATCAGCCTCCGCCTTCAAGCTTTCAACACGCAGCTTTATGTACTTGGCTTGGGCAGCTGTTTCGTTTCCGTTACTTTCAATGAGCGCTTTCGCCCACAAACCCTGACGAATGTTATTGGCGGTAATTTCCTCCACAGCCATCTCATATAATTGCTCTTCTGCTAACTTTCGCGCTGCAAGGCTTGCTTTTGCTGTAGAAAAAATGCTCATTGCACCTCACCCACAAATCGCCCAGATCGATGACCCGCTACTCACTCTCCGATCCCAAGCAGATTTGCCATATCGTTGTTAATTTTTAACCTTTCTCCGTTGAGACATGCGGTTCGAGTGAGGTTATAAAGTTTACCTCCATCTACTCCGAGCATATCAATCATGTATCCTCGATAGTTGAATAACTTTGGTTTCTTGTCATTAACTGTCTCTAATCTCCAGCCGGGCCGCAACCAAAATTCCCTCATTCGATTTTGATACCTTTTTTTTGGGGGTTTGCTCTAAACCCGCCTCGCTTAATTTATAACGTTGGGCCAACCTCGATACATTGTGTGCGTAAAACAGTCCTTAAAATGTGTCCGCAGTGAAGCAAACCGTATCTGGCTCAGCGTCGAGAGTAAGTTTGATTTCTTCCACTATAGTGTCCGTCATGAGTGAAACAACAGCCAGTTTTTCCTCGGTCATCATGGCGCCAGATTCGACCGACACATCACTGATATCTTGCTGCTCTAATAACCCCGCAATTGCTTCGTAACCCTCTGTGTTGAGCCACGCAATGTACTCCCGGAAATACGTATCCTTTTTTTCTTGGCTCTCTTGCGTGATGATAATTATACCGAAACGCACCAACTTTAATTATTTCCTTTCGGTGTATTCCGTATGGGTATACCAGACGTATACCGAGGAGACCGGCATAAAGGTTTTTAGAGTCGGAAAATGAAGAGGGGAACAATAACTTAGCGTCATTGCTCCCCTTTAAGATGGTGCGGAAGGGGGGACTTGAACCCCCACAGCCATAGGCCACTACCCCCTCAAGATAGCGTGTCTACCAATTCCACCACTTCCGCAAGTCGTGTAGTACTTAGTCGATCGGGAGATCGCTAATACCTGAATTTTCATTAGCCTCGTCCACAAGCGGTAGATCGCCAGTAGGGGCCAGAGGAGCCGCTTCGACAGCCTCAAGAGGAACCTCAAAACCAAGGTCATCGGTCTCCGCATACTGCTGGTCTGCAATCATTGCCAAACCAAAGCTAGTCGCAAAGAAAATAGCCGATAGCCAGCCCGTTGCAGACGTCAGCACATTGCCACCGCCAGACGAACCAAACACGGTTTGCGACGCGCCACCACCAAACGACGCGCCCACATCTGCCCCTTTGCCACGCTGTAGCAAAATGAGTCCGATGATTGCTAGCGCCACCAAGAGGTGTACGACCAAAATAACCTGATTCACGTATTTCTCCGAACGTGGTGCTACCTGTTACGCAAACACCATCACTAAGGGTGCGCGAGTCTACCCAAGAGGGGCCCGCGGGGCAAGACTCTTATTAAGCAGCTTGTCGAATCGCCTCTGCTACTTCATTTGCCAAGGTATCAATGGCAACGGTCTCATCGCCCTCTACCATGACACGAATAACGGGCTCAGTACCCGATGGGCGCAACAACAAGCGGCCTCGACCAACAAGCTCTCGCTCAACGCGGTCGCAGGCGTCGCTGATGGCTTGATGTGCTGTGATATCAAATCCTTTCTTGATGCGAACGTTGACCAGCACTTGAGGCAGTGGCGTAAACCCCGAGGTAAGCTCCTGTAACCCACGGCCCGAGGCAACGACTGCAGACAACACTTGAAGGGCGGCAATAACACCATCACCCGTGGTACTGAGATTGCCGCAAATAATGTGGCCAGACGACTCGCCGCCGAGACTCCATCCCTCTGACACCATCAATTCTTTAACGTAGCGGTCACCCACCTTAGCTCTGGCAAGGCGTAATCCACTCTGCTCGAGCGCCAACTCCAATCCCATGTTCGTCATAAGCGTGCCGACAACACCTGCATCACTACCTCCGGTGGCAAGGCGATGCATGGCAAGGATGTAAAGGACATCGTCTCCCGTGAGCAGCTCGCCGGCGTGGTTCACCATCTGCAGACGATCGCCATCGCCGTCGAATGCTATGCCGAGATCGGCTTTTTCATCCAGCACCCGCTGCTGCAGCGCCGCCGGCTCAGTGGAACCAACACCATCATTAATGTTGTAGCCGTCTGGAGACGCACCCATCACGATGATCTCAGCGCCGAGTTCTTCGAATACCCCAGGCGCAATGTGATAAGTCGCACCGTGGGCGCAGTCGATAACAATTTTAAGCCCCTTGAGACTAAGCTCATCAGGGAAAGTGGACTTGCAATATTCGATATAGCGCCCCGCTGCATCCGCAATTCGACTCGCCTTGCCTAGCTGCTCCGAGTCCACCGTCACCATGGGCGCATCGATCATCGCCTCGATTTGAAGCTCCAGTTCATCAGAGAGCTTACTGCCCTGACCGTTGAAAAACTTTATGCCATTGTCGTAGTAGGGATTGTGCGAGGCGCTAATGACAATACCAGCCTCGGCCTTTTGACTTCGAGTTAGCAATGCAATGCCGGGGGTAGGGAGTGGCCCGAGGAGCTTCACATTGGCGCCTGCTGCTACCAGACCCGCCTGAAGGGCCGACTCAAGCATATAGCCGGAGACTCTCGTATCTTTACCAATGAGAACGGTGGGTTGGGCACCATCGCTGTTTGCGAACACCTTTCCGGTCGCCCAGCCGAGCTTAAGCATAAAATCGGGCGTTACGGGCGAATCACCGACCCGCCCTCTTATACCGTCAGTGCCAAAATACTTGCGAGACATTTAGCTCCCCCTGCCTGCTACCTTATGAGGCGCTCTCCAAAGCACCACTCGTTGCCGCCCAAACGGCGAGCGCGTCTGCTGTTTCAGCAACGTCATGCACTCGTAGAATCGACGCACCATTTTGTGCGGCAATGACGGCCAGAACCGCACTGGGTACAACACGCTCATCAGCGGGCCGCCCTGTTATGGCACCGATCATAGACTTGCGAGAGACACCAACCAAGACTGGCAACTCAAATGAGGCAAATTCGGCAAGACGCCGCATCATTTCGTAGTTCTGAGTGACCGTTTTACCAAAACCGAAGCCGGGATCGATCACAATCTGGTTGCGTTGGATGCCCATACCAATACAGGCCTCGATGCGATCTTTTAGAAAAACAGAAACATCTTCTACGACGTCCGCATAGTCGGTGTGTGCCTGCATCCGGTCAGGCTCCTCAGACATGTGCATCACACCCACGGGCAATCCACTCGCAGCAGCGGCAGCGAGCGCTCCCTCGCGGCGAAAGGCTCGCACGTCATTAAGGAGTCCCGCTCCTGCGCTCGCAGCAGCAGACATCACTTCAGGATTGCTACTGTCAATCGAGAGAACAACGTCGAGCCTAGGAGCGATCAATTCAACCGCTCCCATCACGCGCTCGAGCTCTTCCTGCGTGGATACAGGTGTTGCACCGGGTCGTGTTGATTCGCCACCAATATCAAGGATCGATGCACCGGCCGCGACCATGCTCTCGGCTCGATCAAGCAGTCGGTCAGCGTTGATGCTGGCGTCCGCATACAGTTGGCCGCCGTCTGAAAATGAATCGGGCGTCACATTGAGGACGCCCATAATTTGAGGTGTGGCCAGAGACAGTGTCTTCTGACCACAGACTAATGAAGAAACCACGTTAGACAGTTGAGTGCTCAGTGCGTGACTGGGTCACCCACGGTATCATCTCCCGAAGAGGCTTCTGGGTCAGACGGTGGCTCAGTGGGTCCGCTCGTCCAATCAGACGGCGGATTGGGTTTCTTACCCTCCATAATGGCGTCGATTTGCTCGGAGTCGATTGTCTCGTACTGCATCAACGCATCGGCCATCATATCCATCTTGCTTCGATGCTCTTCCAAGATGCTGCGCGCTTTCTCATAGCACTCATCGATGATGGAACGCACTTCCTTATCGATAGCCAACGCCGTTTCGTCAGACATCGCTTTGGACGGCTGTGCGGCGGTGCGTCCCAAGAAGACTTCCTCGCCACCCTCGTCGTACATCAGCGGGCCCATGGTGTCCGAAAGACCCCACTTGGTAACCATGTTGCGAGCAATTTCAGTCGCGCGCTGAATATCATTCGACGCGCCGGTTGTAATACCTTCTTTACCCAGCGTCATCTCCTCAGCAACTCGGCCACCGAATAGGCTGGTGACCTGGCTGATGATATGACGACGGCTGTGGCTGTACCGATCTTCCTCTGGCAGGAACATCGTGACGCCCAGGGCTCGCCCGCGAGGGATAATCGAAACCTTGTAGACGGGATCATGCTCTGGCATCAAGCGCCCAACAATTGCATGGCCCGCCTCGTGGTACGCCGTGTTTAGCTTTTCCTTCTCAGACATCACCATTGACCGGCGCTCAGCACCCATCATGATCTTGTCTTTGGCGAGTTCGAACTGCTGCATACCGACGGTTCGCACGCCTGCACGGGCCGCAAACAAGGCAGCCTCGTTCACCAAGTTGGCAAGGTCGGCACCGGAGAACCCGGGTGTTCCTCTCGCAATTTTCGCGGCCTCTACGTTCTCTGCGAGCGGTACTTTGCGCATGTGCACCTTCAGAATCTGCTCTCTGCCACGGATATCAGGCAAACCAACGGTCACCTGGCGGTCGAAACGACCGGGACGCAATAGCGCTGGGTCGAGAACGTCAGGACGGTTGGTCGCAGCGATAACGATCACGCCGTCATTGCCTCCAAAGCCATCCATCTCAACCAGCAACTGGTTAAGCGTCTGTTCACGCTCGTCGTGACCACCGCCCAATCCAGCGCCACGATGACGACCGACCGCATCGATTTCGTCGATGAAAATGATGCATGGCGACTGCTTCTTGGCCTGATCAAACATATCGCGAACACGCGAGGCACCGACACCAACAAACATCTCAACAAAGTCAGAGCCCGAGATAGAGAAGAATGGCACCTTGGCCTCGCCGGCAATGGCTTTAGCCAGCAGCGTCTTACCGGTACCTGGTTGTCCTACCATCAGCACACCGCGAGGAATGCGGCCGCCAAGCTTTTGGAAGCGACTCGGGTCTCTCAAGAACTCGACAAGCTCTTGAACGTCTTCTTTGGCCTCGTCCACACCTGCGACATCAGCGAAGGTTGTCGTAATTTGGTCTTCGCCAAGGAGCTTTGCTTTGCTCTTCCCAAAACTCATGGGGCCACCACGGCCACCGCCACCGCCCTGCATCTGGCGCATAAAGAACATGAAGACAGCCAGAATCAAAAGAATCGGGAAGCTGGCGACCAATAACTGCGTCCACACCGACTGCTGCTCTGGCTTTTTACCCTCAACAACCACGTTGTGCGCGAGCAGGTCATCCATCAACTTGGGGTCTTCGACCATTGGCCGTACCGTCTCAAAGCTGGAGCCGTCTTTGCGCTCTGCTGAAATCGTAAGGCCGTCGACAACCACTCGAGACAAGCGGTTGTTTTGCACTTCTTGAATGAAAGCCGAGTAACCCAACTGCTCTTTTTGGCCCTGGGTATTAAAGTTGTTGAAGACCGATAACAGCACAGCTGCAATCGCAAGCCACAACAACATATTCTTCGCCATATTGTTCAAATCACCATCCTCCGGCTCGACGTAGGCGCTTTGCGGCCCTGCAGTATAGCGGGCTCCTAGCGCAACGCCCATCTATACCAGTTGGAGACGCCTTTACGGGATTTCAAGGGTCTTGAAGGGGTTTACGTCAATTTCGCAGTACTGGCTCTAAGCACGGAAGCCTTTCGCGACGACATAGACTTCCTTTGAGCGAGGTCTTGACGCAGCAGGTTTGCGGCTATTAACGGTTTTAAAGTGACTACGAACAGACTTGAGCCACTCGTCGAAACCTTCGCCGTGGAAGACTTTGGCCGCAAAAACACCGCCCTCAGGCAGCATTTGTACCGCCATATCCAACGCGAGTTCGACAAGATACATAGCCTTTGGCTGATCAACCGAAACAATACCACTCATGTTTGGCGCCATATCGGATAGCACAACAGAAGGAACGGAATCACCGATAACCGCCTGTATCTCGTCAAAGACCGATTGCTCCGTAAAGTCACCCTGGATGAAATCGACCCCAGCTACTGCGTCCATCGGAAGAATATCGCTGGCGATGACTCGGCCCTTGTGACCAACCAGTTGCGCAGCCACCTGCGACCAACCACCCGGTGCACTACCCAGATCCACCACGGTCATACCCGGCTTAATGAACTTGTCTTTGTCATTGAGCTCAAGCAGCTTGTAGCAGGCACGGGATCGGTAGCCCTCGGCCTGAGCACGCTGAACATACACATCGTCTCGGTGCTCTTTCAGCCAAGCTTTACTTGAACCGCGCTTCTTCGCCATTTATAGGGACTCCTGTTGCAATGAGCGATAGAATACCACTTGGCACATCAGACTTTTCATTTCACGAGAGCTTCACCTTGGACAACCGACTTCTTAAGCAGTACCGCGCGATTGCGCACAAACTCAATCCCATCGTCACTGTAGGCGGCCAAGGGCTCACTGAGGGCATCCAATCTGAGCTTGAGCGCGCGCTCAATGATCACGAGCTGGTAAAAATCAAAGTCAATGTCGGCGACCGAGAGGCAAGAGACCAAGTGATCGAAGCGTTGATTGAAGGCTGTGGTGCAGAACTCGTGCAGAAAATAGGACACACGGCGACGCTCCTGCGGCACGCGCCCAACGCTGATCCTCGAAAGTCGAATCTGCAACGCCCGCTTTGATGTCCAACGTTCTCGAATTCCCAAGTCGCGAGAAGCAAGCCTATCAATTTTTAACGGAGCAGCTGAGCGTACTTCTCGCTGAAAAAGGCGCCGATCGAGAACTGATCAACCATGCAACGCAATTACTGAGCAAGGTTTATGGGGAAATCGAGGACGCCGACTTCTCGTTTTCGGTGGATCTGCCAAATGGCATAGAACTCGAGGATGCGCAGCGTCTGCAACAGCAGATTGGTGAGGGCGTAGAGGCCCTGCGCAAGCACCACCACTCGCTGACACTCAAGCTCGCCGCAAAGCTCTTGCTCACGGAACTCCAGCTCTATCAGCAAGCGAGAGACTAGGTAAGTAGCCAGAGCTTAGTTGAGAAGTGCGTTGGCTAAGGAATAAACGAGCCAAGCAACGGTCCAGGCCAATACCAAATAGCCCATCAGTAATTTCAGCGCGAACTGTGATGACTTTGCCTCTCGTGCCAGAAGCGCAACCGTGGATACGCACTGAAGCGCAATGGTGAAAAAGACAACGAGCGCAAGACCTGATGTGGCGGTTAGACCCGATGCGGCTATTTGATCAGCCAGGGAGGCCGGATCTTCGTCGGCGCTTTCAATACCAAAAATGGTGCCTAGGGTTCCGACGAATACCTCGCGGGCTAGGAACGAGGCAATAATGGCTACGCCATATCGCCAATCGAGACCCAATGGCGAAAAGACAGGCTCAATAAATCGACCCAAGGTCGCAAGCCAGGAGGACGATAAATCCTCACCGCCGTTAGGAAAATATCCAAGAAACCAAACGATAACGGTGACCGCAAAAATAACGCTACCGGCCTTCTTGATGAAGTGAACAGCACGGTTGAGCGACTTGCTGATAATGGGCCGCAGCTCAGGTAGGCGATAGGACGGAAGCTCAAGAATGAAGGCCTGATTCGATGAACTGGTATCGCCCATGCGGCTTACAAAGGCAGCAACAATGAGCGCGGTCATGATGCCGAAGAAATAAATACCGGACATGGCCAATCCCTGCCAGCCGATGAGACCACCCAAAGCCGTTTCATTAGGTATCAAAATGGCAATTAACAAAGCGTAAACGGGCAACCTTGCAGAACAAGGCATAAGCGGGATCGCAACGTAAGTGAGTAACCGCTCCTGCCGAGAAGACATAGTTCGCGCTGCGTAGATCGCGGGAATTGCGCAAGCAACGCCCGAAAGTAAGGGCACAAAGCTCTTACCCGACAGGCCAAAAAAACTCAGGGGACGGTGGCAAATCAAAGCCGCACGCGCAAGGTATCCCGAGTCTTCCAAAGCACCCACAATCATCGTCAATATGAAAACCAACGGGGCGAATACCAAGAAAGCACCGAGACCACCAAAAATCGCATCACTCACAAAATCGGCAACAACGCCCTCGGGCATCACCGATGCAACTGCACTACCTATTGCAATAACGATCGACTCAACCCCGTCCATAAGAGGCGCGGCCCAAGTAAATATGGCCTGAAAGAACAGCGTCATAATCAGGAAAAACGCGACACCACCCGTGAAGGTCCCGAGGAGCCAATGGTCAAGTTGAGCTTGACGCCGAACCAACAAGTCACCCTTGGGGGCAAACCGGTCGGTAATCTGGTTGGCGGTGCCGCTGATTAATGCATCCGGCGTATCCGCCCAAGGCGCCAGATCGGGCCCTGGCCCCACAAACACAGCTTCCGCCTCAGCAAGGCCAGCACCGGTGCGAGCGCTCACCGGTAGTACAGGGACACCCAGTGCTTTGGATAGGCCTGGCACATCCATATCAAGCCCGTCGCTCTCAATAACGTCCATCATGTTAAGGAGGACAACGAATGGCTTTCCTACTCGTGCGCATTCTCTCGCGACTTGGAGACAATAGGTGGCGCCCTTCTCTAGCCGCGTCGCATCCCAAACCATAGCCACCAGCGCTTGATCATCGCTGCGCAGCGCTGTCATGAGGGTATCGATGGCTACCTGTTCCTCACCCGAGACTGGGTTGAGTGAGTAAGTTCCGGGAAAATCCCAAACCGTCACACTGGGGTCACTCTTCAACCCACCCGTGCCGACATCCACGGTAATGCCTGGATAGTTGGCCACTTTGTGGCTCAAGCCCGTGAGTTTATTGAACAGGGCACTCTTGCCCGAGTTAGGGGCACCCACCAAAAGAAGATTGGTCATGGGTTTGGCTCGATGGTTTTTACCCGCTCAGCGGTCCTGCGATCAAGACTATAGGTGGCTCCACCCACTGCGAACACACGGGGGGCGCCAAATCCGGGCGTTAATAAACAGGACACGCGCTGCCCTTCACGAAAGCCAATGTCCATCAAACGTTGAGTCGCCGCGTCAAGCTCTCCGTTGATACCAGCAATAATCGCAGACTCGCCGGCTGGGAGCTCCCATAACGATGTTTGGTTAGCAGCGATCGACATGATTTCGTGGCGAGCAGATTTTACGGCTCTAAATGACGAGCAGCCGCTAAACGTGCCGCACCTTATCTATTTCGTAGAAGATATCGCCGCCAGGCGCCTTGACGACAACCTCGTCGCCCTCGGACTTGCCCACTAGGGCCCGTGCAATCGGCGAACTTACAGAAATCATATTCTGCTTAACGTCAGCCTCGTCCTCACCGACGATACGGTACGAGACTTCCGAATCATCATCGCAATTGATGAGATCCACGGTCGCACCAAATAAAACGCGACCGGTGTGTGTCAGTGTCGTGATGTCGATCACCTGTGCATTGGAAAGCTTATATTCGAGCTCTTTAATGCGTCCCTCCGCGAAACTCTGCTGTTCACGCGCAGCGTGATACTCCGCGTTCTCTTTCAGGTCTCCGTGTTCACGGGCTTCAGCAATCGCTGCAACAATTCTAGGGCGATCGACTTTCTTTAGTCGCTCTAGCTCTTCTCTCAGCGCAGCCTCACCGGCAACCGTCATTGGGACTTTATTCATTTGCCAAACTCACATGCAGATCTTGCAGTCTGCGAACTTGCCCATCGGGCTCGCATTCCATCGACATGCAGATCGCCTCCGCAGCCGCCAAGGTTGTAGTGTAGAACACCTGATGCTGTTCGGCACTCGAGCGAATAGACGCAGAGTCGAGAATGGCCGTGCGCCCTTCCGTCGTATTGATAATTAGTGACGCTTCATCGTTCTTGATCAAATCAACAATGTGCGGACGGCCCTCGGCAACTTTATTAACCGAGCGGACTTCCAAGCCAGCATCCTTCAACGCCTTAGCGGTGCCCTTAGTCGCCGCCAGCGTGAAACCAGAATCAACGAGCCGCTTGGCAACGTCGATTGCCGCTGGCTTATCCGCGTCTCTCACACTAAATAGTGCAAGCCCAGACGTGGGTGTCACATCACCTGCCCCCAACTGTGCCTTTGCAAATGCGTCGGCAAAGGTGGGGCCTGTTCCCATAACCTCACCCGTAGACTTCATTTCTGGGCCAAGAATGGGGTCAATACCCGGGAATTTATTAAACGGCAGTACTGCTTCTTTCACGCTGTAGTAGTTGGGAACAACTTCTGCAGTGAATCCTTGCGACGCAAGTGACTGTCCCGCCATACAACGCGCAGCGATCTTGGCTAGTGATATGCCAATCGCTTTCGAGACAAATGGCACCGTACGAGAAGCGCGTGGGTTAACCTCAATGACGTAAATCTGATCATCCTGCCACGCAAGCTGGACATTCATTAGACCTTTAACCTCAAGCGCAACCGCCATGGCTTTCACCATGTCGCGCATTTTGTCCTGTACCTCTGCAGGAAGGCTGTAAGGTGGGAGCGAACATGCGGAATCGCCAGAGTGAACGCCCGCCTGTTCGATGTGCTGCATGATCGATCCGATGACGACATGCTCGCCATCGGAAACAGCGTCGATATCCACCTCGATGGCGGCATTGAGGAACCGGTCGAGCAATACAGGGGAATCATCAGACACCTGAACCGCATCGCGCATGTAGCGCAGTAAGTCCTCTTCACGGTAGACAATCTCCATGGCACGACCACCCAACACGTAGGAAGGGCGCACTACCAGTGGGTAGCCAATATTGCTAGCAGCAGCGACTGCTTCATCAACACTGCGCACAGTGGTGTTCGCAGGCTGCAAGAGATCCAGTTCCTGAATCATCTTCTGGAACCGCTCGCGATCTTCGGCGCGATCGATTTGATCAGGGGTGGTACCAATAATAGGTACACCGGCAGCCTCAAGCGCCCGGGCAAGTTTTAGCGGTGTCTGACCACCGAACTGCACGATGACACCCTTTGGCTTTTCCAGATCAACAATTTCCAAAACGTCTTCGAGCGTTACCGGCTCGAAAAAGAGACGATCAGAGGTATCGTAGTCTGTAGAAACGGTTTCAGGGTTGCAGTTGACCATGATGGTTTCGTAACCATCCTCAGCCATAGCCTGTGCCGCGTGCACACAGCAATAATCAAACTCGATGCCTTGCCCAATTCGGTTTGGTCCACCGCCCAGAACAATGATCTTGTCGCGATCACTCGGCGCAGACTCGCACTCTTCCTCGTAGGTGGAATACATGTAGGCCGTTGCCGAGGAGAACTCTGCAGCACAGGTATCAACTCGCTTGTAGACCGGCCGCAGACCCATGCTTTGGCGGTGCGCTCTCACCTCCGCCTCGGATGTCGCCATCACCGTGGCAATGCGCTTATCAGAGAAACCCTTTCGCTTTAACTGCCGAAGTTCGGCGTGGCTGACCTCCGTGATCGCGCGCCCTGCAAGCGTACCCTCAAGCCGGACAATGTCCTCGATCTGAACAAGGAACCAAGGGTCTACACCCGAGTAGCCGTAAATTTCCTCTAGCTCAAAACCTGCGCGGAAAGCATCTGCCAGATACCAGATGCGCTCGGCACCCGGGTGAGTTAACTGCTTCACCAGCTCAGCACGCGAGTCCTCATCAGTGACCTGAAGCCTTGACTCAAATCCAGCCGAGCCAACCTCAAGACCGCGAAGTGCCTTCTGGACAGACTCCTGAAACGTGCGGCCGATCGCCATTACCTCACCAACAGACTTCATCTGAGTCGTCAGCTTCGCATCGGCAGTCGCAAACTTTTCAAAGGCAAATCGCGGTACCTTCGTAACTACGTAGTCGATAGAGGGCTCAAACGACGCCGGGGTCACACCACCAGTGATATCGTTAGCCAACTCGTCAAGCGTGTAGCCAACGGCGAGCTTTGCCGCCACCTTCGCAATGGGGAAGCCCGTCGCCTTGGATGCCAGTGCTGAAGATCGCGATACGCGCGGGTTCATCTCGATGACAACAATGCGCCCGGTATCTGGGCATTGCCCGAATTGTACGTTCGAGCCACCGGTCTCCACACCAATCTCGCGAAGCACCGCTAGCGAGGCATTTCGCATCAATTGATATTCTTTGTCAGTCAACGTTTGTGCAGGCGCGACCGTAATGGAGTCACCCGTGTGAACACCCATCGCGTCTAAGTTTTCGATCGAGCAAACAATGATGCAGTTGTCATTCTTATCGCGGACAACTTCCATCTCGAACTCTTTCCAACCGATCAGCGACTCGTCGATCAGAAGTTCGTTGGTAGGTGATAACTCCAGGCCACGCTTACAAATTGTTTCGAACTCAACTCGGTTGTAGGCAATGCCGCCGCCGGAGCCGCCCATGGTGAAAGAGGGTCGGATGATGCATGGGAAGCCCATTCTGTCGAGAACGTCGAACGCCTCTTCTAACGAGTGAGCAATCTCGGCTCGCGGCGTGTCGAGTCCGATCTTTTTCATCGCAACATCGAACTTCTCACGGTCCTCTGCCTTATCGATCGCCTCTTGCGTCGCACCAATCATCTCGACGCCGTACTTCTCGAGAACGCCCTCGGCATCCAACTTGAGCGCACAGTTAAGCGCTGTTTGTCCGCCCATGGTGGGCAGCAGAGCGCTTGGACGCTCTTTCTCAATAATCTTTGCGACCGTCTGCCACTCAACCGGCTCGATGTAGGTTGAATCCGCCATCGCGGGATCGGTCATAATCGTCGCCGGATTGGAGTTCACCAAGATGACTCTATAGCCCTCTTCCCTGAGCGCTTTACACGCCTGAGCACCGGAATAATCGAACTCGCAGGCCTGGCCGATAACGATGGGACCCGCACCGAGAATCAGAATACTTTCTAAATCAGCTCTTCTTGGCATTAGGCGGCACCTCCCTGTTCACCTTCTGCTAAACCATCGCCATTAGTGCTGTCGCCTGCCATGGCTGCGATAAAGGCATCGAATAAATACTTAGCGTCATGAGGACCCGGGCTCGCCTCGGGGTGCCCTTGGAAACTATAGGCAGGCGTGTCCGTTCTTTTGATGCCCTGAACCGTACCGTCGAAAAGCGACCTATGCGTAACCGCCAACGTCTCTGGCAAATCACTATCAGAAACAGTAAATCCGTGGTTCTGGCTTGTGACCATCACAGTCTTGTTAGCCAAATCTTGTACGGGGTGGTTTGCGCCATGGTGGCCATGACTCATTTTCTCGGTCTTCGCACCGCTCGCCAGTGCCAAAATTTGATGCCCCAAACAGATGCCAAATAGCGGCTTGCCAGAGGCCATTACCTGTTGCGCCAGCTTAATCGCATAGTCACAAGGCTCAGGATCACCAGGACCATTGGATAAGAAGACGCCATCGGGCTTCAAGGCCATGACGGTCTCGAAATCGGTTTGCGCGGGAACCACTGTTACCCGACAACCCAAGTCCACCAAAATACGCAGAATGTTGCGCTTGACACCAAAGTCTAGTGCCACGACATGGAAGCGCGTTTCGGCCCGCTCGGGCGCCTCAACACCCAGCTGCCATGTAGGCTCAACCCACTCGTAACTGGTCTCAGTTGTCACCACCTTGGCCAAGTCCATTCCTTTCAGACCTGGGAATGCATTCGCTGCGGCAATCGCCTCTTCTGCAGCATCGCCTGTCAAAATACAGCCTGCCTGAGCGCCTTTCTCTCGAATAATTCGCGTTAACTTACGCGTATCGATATCAGCGATACACACCGTGTTATTCGCAACCAAGTAATCACTGAGGTTTTGCTCAGAGCGGAAATTCGATGCGACCAAAGGTAGATCGCGAATGATGAGGCCTGCAGCATGCACCGCATCCGACTCAGCATCAGCGGCGTTTGTGCCTGTATTACCAATATGAGGATAGGTGAGCGTTACAATCTGTTGAGCGTACGAGGGATCAGTCAACATCTCCTGATAACCGGTCATCGCCGTATTAAAAACAACCTCTCCCACAGTTTTACCGTCAGCGCCTACTGAACGCCCGTGAAAAACTGTGCCGTCTGCAAGTGCCAAGACAGCAGGTTTGTCCACTCGAAATCCTCCAGAGAGTTGTTTTTATCCACCTCACCCGCGCCTTTGAGGCCTCTCTTTGCCTCTGTTTTCACTAAACGTCATGACGCCGGATGTGTTATTGTCTCGCGCACACGAAAAGGCGCCGGACTGACCAAAAAGCCGCCGACCAATTCAAGAATGCGCTAAGACTCAATTGTACGTTTACGGTCGATTAGTGTCCACGAAAAAGGGCACGAGAGTCGTCCGTTTCATCGATAAAAAGTTAGACGGCGACCGAGGGTGGAAGAAATGACGCAAAAAGCAGAGACGGCAGTAATTACAGGTGCTGGTGATGGTATTGGTCGAGCCTTAGCAATTAACCTCAATGCACGAGGCGTCAACCTCTACCTCTGTGATATCAGTCCCGAGCGGCTTGCTGAGACTGGGCAAATGCTGGACACCGGTAAAGGATCAGTTACCACGACGGTTGTCGACTGCGGTAGTCGAGAGGCTATTGAAGCCTGGGCACAGAGCATCGCTCGCGAAGTCACTACCATCGAGTTTTTATTCAACAATGCTGGCGTTGCCTATGCATCAGAGTTTCGCAGCGCAACATTGGATAATTTCGAATGGCTCATGAACATCAATTACTGGGGCGTCGTCTGGTCAACGAAAGCTTTTTTGCCGCTGCTGGAGGCTTCTCCTAACGGTCACTTGATCAATATCTCGTCCATCTTTGGGATGGTCGGCATTGCCACTCAGAGCGCCTATAACAGTGCCAAGTTTGCGGTAAGAGGATTTACTGAATCATTGCAGGCGGAGTACCGAGGCTCATCCCTCACCGTAACCTGCGTTCATCCCGGCGGAATCGCTACCAACATCGCGTTCCGTGCGCGCACTGACGGTGAGTCAGCCGACACCTCAGCTGAAGAACGTGATGCCTCCTTCCGCCAAGTTGCAAGAACCTCGCCCACCAAAGCGGCTGAAGTCATTATGAAAGGTACGCTGGCAGGACGTCGACGAGTCTTCATTGGCTGGGACGCGTGGTTCATGCAAATTCTGACTAAGTTTCTCCCCACCTCCTATCACCTCGTAACAGCGAGAATGGCGTCGAGGAACGATGAGTCAAGCTGATACGAATCCATCATCAGCGCCTACTCGACTCAGCAGATCCTCTTTTTTCATTCTAATTACGGGCCTGCTGGCCAATGCTATTGGTCAGGCGTTTATCTTTGCAATTCTGCCCCCACTGGGTAGAGAAGTTGCGCTAAGCGAGGTGCAAACGACCTCGATCATCTCGACCTCGGCGCTTGTTTTTACTTTTTGCTCTCCTTGGTGGGGAAGAAGATCGGATCAGATCGGACGCAAGATTATTATTGTGATTGGGCTGACCGGCTATGCAGTAGGCACCGTAATTTTCGCTGGTGTCTTTGCGCTTGGGATGAAAGGCATCTTATCTGGATGGACCCTTTACTTCGCCGCATTATTCTTTCGGTGTATGCAGTCGTCGATTATGGCTGCTACGAGCCCTGGCGTTACCGCCTACGCTGCAGATCACAGTTCCCGCGCCTTTCGGACGCAGACCCTGGCTCGACTGGGCACGGCCAACAGCCTTGGAGTGATTATTGGCCCTGTGCTCGCCGGCTTACTCGCCGGATTAGGGCTTCTTTTCCCGCTTTATGTCGCGGCGCTATTTACATTTATCGCGGTATTTATCGTCTGGAAATATCTACCTGAGGGTGACACCTCTGGCATTACACGAAAACGCGCACCACGATTATCTTTTCTCGACTCAAGACTCCGAGTTTATCTCTTGAGCGCCATCGGAACCTTCACCGGCTTTTCTGCCATTCAGCAAACGCTCGGATTCCGCATTCAGGATAGTTTGTCACTCAGCGGCGTGGAGACAGCACAGTACACGGGCGCTGCGCTCATGGTTTCCGCCTTCTTCACACTCGCCCTGCAATTGACTATTGCACAGCGCTACGCGGGCCCCGCATTGAACCTCGTTCGCATGGGCCTCGTTTGCAACCTAATCGCTGCAGGCTTTGTCGCATCGGCGCAGGGACTGACAGGATTGATCATTGGCATGGCGTTCATGGGCGCAGGTCTTGGCCTAATAGGTCCCGCGATCGCTGCAGGCGCATCACTCTCGGTAAGTCGAGACGAGCAAGGTGGCGCCGCAGGTCTTATTACTGCCTGCCCTGCCGCCGGTTTCGTTATCGGTCCAATCCTAGGCGGCGCGCTATATCAACAGGACCCTGCCTACCCACCGCTTTTTGCTGGCGTCATTACAGTGCTCGTTTTGACCTACGCACTTAAGTCACGCGCAGTCATGGCTGATATCGAAGACTGACGACAGACCTCAAGAACTCCATCCGAAAACGGATTTAAAGCTCCGATAGAAAATGCCACAAACGCTTACGGAGCAGGTATCGCCCTAGGTAATGAAGTTGAAAGCTATAAATGCGCAGGTGTGTCTGCTGCGAGACGACTTTTAAGGAGGGCGAACTAAGAATCCAAAGGCGAGGGAAGCGCCTCGATCGCTCGACGAATGCCTGAGGGAATGACCGCTGACTTGTTGGCTTCGCGATCCACAAATGCGTGTGTAAATCGACCAGTCACACTGCTCAGCTCAGCACCCTGAGCAAACACACCGATTTCCCACGTCACAGATTTCTCACCCATGCGAGCAGTACGCAGACCTAACTCAAGCTCCTGCGGATAGGCGAGTGGTGAGAAATAGTCAGCTGACGAGTTAACGACATACCCCACAACATTATCGTGACCAGGGCGCATACCGCCCTCTTCAATGAGAAAGCGATTCACCACTGAGTCAAAGAATGCGTAGTAGGCAACGTTATTGATATGGCCGTAAATATCGTTATCCGCCCAACGTGTGTTGAGGGAATAAAAAATGGCAAACCCATCGCGAGGTGCGGGAGCAGCGCGTTCGCTCATGCCCAACCACTCCAAGCTTCTTCGTAAAGCCGCAGCGCGGTCGCCTCATCAACCTCACGCGGATTATTAATCAACAACCGCTGCTGGAACATGGCATCTTTCGCCAACGTGGGAAGGTCCGCCTCGGGGATATTAGCCTGTGCCAAAGTAGCAGGGAGACCACTCTCATCGATCAGCGTCTTAAACCAATCAATCAACCCCTCAGCTGATTGCTCTGCTCCTGGAATCACCCGAGCCAACTCTGCATAGAGCTCAGGACAGGCCTCTGCGTTGAAGCCGAGTACCGCAGGAAGCATCAGCGAATTACTCAGTCCGTGCGGGATGTGGTAGTGCCCACCAACGGGATATGCCAAGGCATGGACCGCGCCAACAGGCGCGTTAGCAAACGCTTGCCCGGCAAACATAGAGCCGAGCAGCATCGCCTCGCGCGCTGCGACATCTCCGGGAGATGCCAATACCTTACGAATATTTTCAGACAGCAATTTCAGTGCACGCAAGGCCAGCATGTCTGAAATGGGGTTCTTTTTAATTTTAGAGGTGTAGGCCTCTATCGCGTGGACCATGGCATCGATACCGGTCATCGCAGAAATGCTTGCGGGTAGCCCAAGTGTTAACGACGCGTCCAAAATCGCGACATCAGGAAGTAAAATGGGCGAACTGACACCAGCTTTTGTCGTTTCCCCCGTGGTAATAATGGCCACCGGAGTGACCTCTGAACCAGTACCCGCAGTCGTAGGCGCAAGAAACAGTGGTAGACGGCCACCGCTGACCATACCCACACCGTAGATCTCGGGTAGATCCTGCTTACCTTTGGCCAGCACTGATACCACCTTTGCCACGTCCATAGAACTGCCACCGCCGACAGCGATGACCGAATCGCAGCTGCCCGCTTTGAAGGCATCCAGACAGGCATAGACCACTCGCTCAGAGGGGTCTGGTTCGATGCCATCGAAAACGATCACATCATCAGCACCTTGTTGCAGGGCTTCTATGGCAGGAGACACAACACCCAACTCGATGAGTTGGGCATCGGTTACAAAAAATGGCCTTGTCAGGCCACGTTCAGCTAAGAGCTCACTAAGTTGTAAGACCGCGCCAGATTGAACCAGCGTGGTCTTAACAGACTGAAAGGAGTAACCGTCCATCGATCAGAAAGTGAAAATCACTTTACCTTTGGCGCGACGCTCCATCATGGCGGCGTAGCCTGCTTCGTAGTCCTCAATGGGGAAAACATCGGTAACCACTGGATTCAATTTACCGTTGTTAAACAAGCCCCAGAGCTCCTCTACATTTTGCTGCTGCTCCGCGGGCTCCTCACCGAGGAAACGACCCCAGAAGACGCCAACGAGCGCACACCCCTTGAGTAGCGTGAGGTTCAACGGAATGCTGGGAATCGGACCCGACGCAAAACCGATCACAAGATAGCGTCCATTCCACGCCATGCTTCGCACTGCGGGTTCCGCAAAGTCACCACCAACGGGGTCGTAGACTACGTCAACGCCTTTGCCGCCAGTGATTTCTTTAATGCGGTCTTTAATCGACTCTGTGCTGTAGTTGATCACTTCGTCAGCGCCCAATTGCTTACAGAGCTCCAACTTTTCGTCTGAGCTTGCCGCCGCAATGACTTTGGCACCCATGACTTTACCGAGTTCAACCGCCGTACTGCCTACACCGCCCGCAGCCCCCATAACCAACATGGTTTCGCCGGCTTTCAGTTGACCACGCTGCTTGAGGGCGTAATACGACGTGAAGTAGGTCATACCCACACCTGCAGCCGCCGTAAAATCTATACCATCAGGCTTTGGAAGCAGCGCATTTTCGTTGACTACGGCTTCGCTCGCAAAACCGCCAACACCGCCTAATTGAATAACGCTGTCACCCACTGACCAACGCGTTACGGCTGAGCCGACTTCAGTGACGACACCCGCAGACTCGCCGCCTGGTACGAAGGGCATAGGCGGTTGCATTTGGTATTTCCCCTGAATGATCAGTACATCAGGAAAGTTAAGGCCAGCGGCTTTAACATCCATGCGTACATCGTTAGGGCCCAGTTCGGGGGTCTCCCAATCAGTAACAAGGTTCAGCTTGTCTGGAAGACCATGCTCACTACATACAACCGCTTTTGCCATCTTAGTAAACCTCGAATAGTCCAGCTGCACCCATACCGCCGCCGACACACATGGTGATTACGACGTATTTCACACCGCGACGCTTACCTTCGATTAACGCGTGACCAATCATTCGCGATCCGCTCATACCGTAGGGGTGACCGATCGCAATCGCACCGCCATCGACGTTGAGCTTATCGTTGTCGATACCGAGCGTGTCTCGGCAGTAAAGCACCTGAACCGCAAACGCTTCGTTAAGTTCCCAGAGGCCAATATCGTTGACCGTCAGACCGTGTTGCTTCAGAAGCTTTGGCACAGCGAAAACAGGGCCAATGCCCATCTCATCAGGCTCACAACCTGCTACTGCCATACCACGGTAAGCACCGAGTGGCTCAAGACCTAAAGACGTCGCCATATCACTGCTCATAACAACTTGGGCAGAGGCACCGTCAGACAGTTGCGATGCATTACCTGCCGTGATTGTTCCGCCTTCGATGACGGTACGAAGACCCTTTACACCCTCGAGTGTCGATGGGCGAACACCCTCGTCCGCTGTGACCGTAACTTCAGCCGTAGACTGCTCACCGGTCTCTTTGTTGTAAACGATACGATCGCAAGTGACAGGCACGAGCTCCGCGTCATACCGTCCTGCCGCATAGGCCGCCGCAGTACGCTCTTGAGATTCAAATCCGTACTCGTCCATGGCATCGCGAGAGATACCGTAACGCGCCGCAACCACTTCAGCTGTTTGCAGCATGGGCATGTAAATGTCCTTGTGCATGCCAACCAACTCATTGTCGACCAGACGGTGGCCATTCATATGCTCGTTCTGAACCAGCGAAATCGAGTCAAGGCCACCACCTACGACGACATCCATACCGTCGTACATGACTTGCTTGGCTGCTGTCGCAACGGCCATGAGGCCTGATGAACACTGACGGTCAATTGTCATGCCAGAAACCGTGACAGGTAGACCTGCGCGCAATGCTGCGTTTCGACCAATGTTCATGCCCGATGTGCCTTGTGTGAGCGCTGCACCCATGATGCAGTCTTCAACACGATCAGCTTCAATACCGGCACGCTCTACTGCCGCACGAATGGCGTGTGCGCCCATGGTTGGTGCCTGCAAATTGTTAAACCCACCGCGATACGCTTTGCCGATCGGTGTACGTGCTGTTGATACGATTACTGCTTCTTTCATTGTTTTCTCCCTGTGCCCCATTAGGGCCTCTCAGCGATTTTTGTATTTTGTGGAAAGCCACCTTGCTGGCGTTGTTTCCGTTTTGAGTGAAATGCTTACTCGAGTGAAATTCCCTTGGCCTGTGCGGCCTTACCAAGAAACTTAAACGTCTGCTCAAAGCCAGCCTGCAACTGCTTTGGCTCGCTATTCGCAATAGCGTCCCAGTTGGCAGCGATAGCCTCAGGGGTTTGATCCGCGTCATCGAGATAAATACCGTCGGTCTCGACAATTTTTGCAACCGCGTAACCGCCGGCACCCGCAGCCAAAATCGTGCGGGTCGGTGCGTCTTTCGAAACAAGGTACAAAACAGCGGGCGTGACCGTCTCTGGGGTCATCAAGTCAAACGCCTTTTCCGGGATGAGACCTTCAGTCATTCGGGTTCCCGCAGTCGGTGCCAGTGCGTTGATCTTAACGTCGTTTTTGGCGCCTTCTTGCGCAAGGGTGTTCATCATGCCGATAACGCCCATTTTGGCCGCACCGTAGTTGGTCTGGCCGAAGTTACCGTACAGACCGCTGGATGAGGTTGTTACGACTACGCGTCCGTAATTTTGCTCGCGCATGATGTCCCACACTGCCTTTGTGCAGTTCACACTACCCATCAGGTGCACATCGAGCACCAATTTAAAGTCCTCAAGCGAGCCTTTGCCGAAGCTCTTGTCACGCAAAATACCTGCGTTGTTTACGAGGATGTCGACTCGACCCCAGCGCTCCATGGTCTTTGCAACCATGTCCTGCACCTGCTCGAAGTCGGCAACATTCGCGCCGTGAGCCATTGCCTCGCCGCCGGCCGCCTCGATCTCAGCGACAACAGCTTGAGACGCAGCGCTACCGCCACCACTACCATCCACCGTGCCGCCCAAGTCATTGACTACTACTTTCGCACCACGTGCTGCTAGTTGAAGCGCGTGGCTCTTACCCAAGCCATTTCCCGCACCCGTAACGATCGCTACTTGACCGTCATATCGAATTGTCATTCTTTCTATTCCCTACTAAAAGTGACTTAACCAGTGAAAGACATACCCAACCACTCAGCGTAGAGCGCGGGTGTTTCCTCACCTTCAATTTCTACCGTTACGCCCGTTTTCACGAGGAAACGATTTGCGTCCTTACGGTCAACATCCAGAATCTCTGAATGTGCACGAATACGCTTTCCTGCGCGCACGGGTGCGATGAACCGTAGCTTGTCGATTCCGTAGTTCACACCCATTACCGTGCCCTTCACACCGACAGAGTTCTCTGAACTCAGCTTAGTGAGCAGTGACAGTGTCAGAAAGCCGTGCGCAATGGTGCCGCCGAACGGGGTTTTTGCCGCAGCCTCCTGGTCAATATGGATGAATTGATGGTCCTCAGTGCAGTCAGCGAACGTATCGATACGATCCTGATCGACTGTCATCCAATCGCTGGCAGGCAACTTCGTGCCTACCATATTTACCATTTCATCGGGTTCGACCCATGTAATCGCCATGATGGAATTCCTCGCGTTTTATTTGTCGTTTAGCCGTCTCTGAACGTCGCGCCGGTATCTTCTACCGTGGTGTAACCCTTGAGCTCGTGACGACCTACCACCATACGGTGCACCGCGTCAGGTCCGTCGGCCAGTCGCAGTGTGCGCTGACCCGCCCACATATTGGCCAGTGGCGTGTCGTTAGAGACACCAATACCACCGTGCATTTGGATCGCATCATCGATGACCTTCAATGCCATATTTGGCACAACGGTCTTAATCATAGAGATCCAAATACGCGCTTCTTTTGGATCGGTTGTATCCATCATCCAAGCTGTCTTGAGCGTCAAAAGGCGCGCTTGCTCAATGTTCATTCGAGCATCGGCAATGATGTCGATGTTGCCGCCTAGCTTTGAGAGTGGACGACCAAACGCGGTCCGGGTTGTTGCGCGCTTACAGAGCAAGTCCAGGGCTTTTTCCGCCGCGCCAATTGAACGCATGCAGTGGTGGATACGGCCTGGACCCAAGCGGCCCTGTGAAATTTCAAAACCGCGACCCGCGCCCAGAATCATGCACTCCTTGGGTACGCGAACATTGTTGAGCTTCACACGCATGTGGCCGTGCGGCGCATCAACATTGTTAAACACAGTGAGCGGACGAACAATCTCAACCCCAGGAGTATCCATTGGCACGAGAATTTGAGACTGCTGGAGGTGCTTGGGTGCTGTTGGGTCAGTTTTGACCATACAGATCATGACCTTACAGCGGGGGTCGCCGGCACCACTGGTCCAGTGCTTTTCGCCGTTGATGACCCACTCGTCGCCCTCGAGCACAGCCGTAGTGCAGATGTTAGTGGCATCAGAAGAGGCTACATCCGGCTCGGTCATCCCGAAGCAAGAGCGGATCTCGCCGTTCATCAAAGGCTCGAGCCACTGCTTTTTTTGCGCTTCTGTGCCGTACTTGTGGATGACTTCCATGTTGCCGGTATCGGGCGCACTGCAGTTAAAGACCTCAGCACCGATATAAGAGCGACCCATCTCTTCTGCGAGGTAGGCGTACTCAACGGTATTTAGGCCGGTGCCGTTCTTGTCAGTCAGGAAGAAATTCCACAGGCCTTGCGATCGTGCTTTCGCTTTTAAACTTTCCAAGATCTCGGTTTGTCGATCGGTAAATTCCCAAGGCGACCCAATTTCGATCTGAGCCTTGTATTCCTCTTCAAGAGGAAGAACCTCGTCGTTAATAAAATTGCGAACGCTTTCGAGAATGGGCGCAACTTTTTCGGAGACACCTAAGTCCATAACCTACCCCTTTTATGACGTTATGTGTGGCTTTTGAGTGAGTGGGCGACGAATGCATAAGTACTGCGATGGACGCCGCCAAATCGTGATTTGAACATACAGTATGTTTTTTTGACCGACAAGAATGTTTTGGTCTCAAGGCGTCGCTTAGCGGTTGCGAATATCCACAAAAACGCAAAGAACAACATATTCGCCAGAACACCGAATAGCGTATTCTTTAGGCTGTGCCATTAACATCAGTCGGCCACCGCAAGACCAAATTAAGGATTAAACGTGAGCGCCAGACCTTTCCACCTTGCCCTGCCAACCGCCAAGCTGAAAGAAACCGAGATTTTTTACTGCGAAGTACTGGCTTGCAGTCTTGGGCGAACCAGTGATGAGTGGATCGATCTAAACCTTTATGGCCACCAATTAGTGTTTCACGTTACCGGCGCGGGGCCGTTGCCCGAGTCTTCTAATCCGGTCGATGCGCACAGCGTGCCCATCCCTCATTTCGGCGTTGTGCTAACACCGGATCAGCATCAAGAGCTGAGTAACCGCATCATCGGCAAGGTGGAAATGATTATTGAGCCCTCAGTCCGATTTGAGGGCACACCAGGCGAGCAACGAACCGTATTTTTCAGAGATCCCAACGGCTACGCATTGGAGTTCAAGAGCTTCGCGAACGATGACGACCTGTTCGCCCCGTTTTAACCACGAGCTGTGACGTCCTTGCTTTTAGGCGAGAGATATAAGCGGAAAAACCTACGTCGCGACATCAATATTTCGCGTCGTGATAGATGTTCTGTACGTCTTCACATTTATTGAGTAAGTCGAGCAATTTTTCAAACTGCTCGAGGTCTTCACCAGAAATCGGCGTCTCCCCTTTCGGGACAAACTGAATCTCATCGACCTCAAAATCGATATTTTCGAACTCATCGGTGAGTGCATTACGTGCCTTGGCAAACTCTGTGTTTGGCGCCATGACCGTCACCATGTCGTCCTCGCATTCCACCTCAAGGACATCAACGTCAGCCATGACTAAACAATCCAATACCGCTTCCTCGTCACCCTTGAACACAAAAACAGCAGCGTGTTCGAACATGTGGGCAACGGTACCAGGTGAGCCAAACTTCCCTTTTCCTTTGGTAAACGCTGGGCGCACTTCACCGATGGTTCGGTTCGCATTGTCAGTCAAGCAGTCAACCAAAAGCATGGTTCCGCCCGGCCCAAACCCTTCGTAACGCGCTATCTGAAAGTCCTCCCCGACGCCCGAGCTCGCCTTATCGATGGCCTTTTCGATAACGTGCGATGGGACCTGATCCTTTTTCGCGCGGTCGATCAAAGAGCGCAGCGACAGGTTTGCCGAGGGGTCAGTACCGCCACCTTTAGCCGCCATGTAAATCTCACGGCTGTATCGCGAATAGACCGCTGTCTTCATTGCAGCCGTTTTCGCCATTGATTCTTTGCGGTTCTGGTAGGCGCGCCCCATGCCTAGCTCCTCTGGGTTGAAAGCCTGTAGTTTAAACCAGAACCCTCGGCAATGCGGAGGGCTTTCATAGGTAATAGATTCCTCGTCAAACACATTTTTAAGCAGGAACAGGTTCGAGCTACACTCGCTGACCTAATAACTTCTCTAAGGCAACTCCGCGCCCTTATGAAAAAAAGAATAAAAGGCTTTGGCCCCGGCGCAATGATCGCCGCCGCTTTTATCGGACCTGGCACCGTCACGACCGCGACGCTTGCCGGCGGCAACTTCGGCTTTACGCTGCTGTGGGCTATCGCTTTTTCAACCGTTGCGACGCTGACACTGCAAGAGATGACTGCGCGATTGGGCTCGGTTGCACAGGTTGGCCTCGGCGAGGCGATTGCGACGCGAACATCAAGCACTGTCTTTCGCTGGCCCGCAGCGCTGCTCGTCATTGCCGCTATCGTCATTGGTAACGCCGCCTACGAGGCAGGAAATATCACAGGCGCTGGCGCAGGACTTCCAAGCTGGACCGTTAGCTCGCTTAACGCCTGGCCCTTGGTCATCGGCGCGGTGGCGTTTCTCGTGCTCAACCGTCAGGGGTCTCAATTTCTAGAGCAAACATTGGGTCTATTGGTCGTCGCCATGGCGCTTGTTTTTGTAGGCACTGCGCTGATTTTGCAACCAAGTATTGGCGATGTTCTGCGGGGCCTGTTTATCCCAACGCTACCCGAAAACGCGGGGCTTATTGTGCTCGGCATCATTGGCACAACGGTTGTCCCCTACAACCTGTACCTGCACGCATCGGTTATAAAGCGCCACAGCAAACAAGGCATGACGCTCGCTGACGCGAGACGGGATATTCAGCTGTCTGTTGTCGGAGGAGGCGTCATCACGCTCTGCATTGCGGTGACAGCAGCCGCGGTGCTGCACGGCGGACAAAGCCCAACATCCTCCTTCACTCAGTTAGCGCCAACGCTCGCACCGCTACTCGGGCAAACGAGTTTTGCCGTTCTGGGGCTTGGCTTTTTTGCCGCGGGCTTATCCTCAGCAATCACGGCACCACTCGCAGCGGCGTATGCGGTTACCGAGGTGCTCAGTCTTGACGCTGATAAGCGCGATCGCGTCTTTAAATGGACGTGGCGGCTCGTTCTGGTATTTGGGGTGGTCGTGGCCTCGTTGAGCCTAAAGCCCATCGAGCTCATTGTTTTCGCGCAATTCACCAACGGCCTGCTTCTTCCCATCACTGCCGCGTTCATCCTCTGGATAGCCAATGATTCAGAACTCCTTGGGCAACATCGCAATACGCTCGCGAATAATGCGATCGGATTTTTTGTGCTGGCGGTCACTTGCGGTTTGGGGTTGAGGGGCATCCTGCTGGCGAGCGGATGGCTGTAGTACTGAAGCAGTACTGAAGTAGTACGGAAACAGTAGCACCCGGAGAAAAGTAGCACCTAGAGAATAGTGCCGAGAAATTCGTCCCGAGCGATATTTAAGCTGACTTGCTAAGTCGCATCGAAGAGGAAGAGATGTCATCAAAGAACGTTCAAAAAATCAGGTTCGACAACCGAGCCCTTATAAGACAAGCCCGAATAATGTAAATATCGGCACAACACGCATCGATATGATCAACACCAATATGAGCACCATTGATATAAATTGCGATATGGGCGAGTGGGAGGCAGAAGCCGAGCGTCGGCAGCTCTCTCCCTCAAGCGCCGAATCAGATCTGGCTTTGATGCCATTTATAAGCAGTTGCTCGATCGCCTGCGGGGGCCATATCGGTGATGAGCACTCCATGAGAACCACGGTTCGCAACGCACTCCAGAACGGGCTTCGGGTCGGTGCTCATCCGGCCTATCCAGACAAAGGGAACTTTGGGCGTCTTAGCCTCGACCTTCCATTGGCCGATTTAACAGCAGCCCTTTTCTCACAGATCTCAACCCTTCAAGGAATAGTGGCGCAAGAAGGTGGGCAGCTTGCCTTTGTGAAACCTCACGGCGCGCTCTATAACGATATGGTGAGGAATGCCGCGCTTGCCGATAAAGTTATAGATACCATCAAGCGTATCGACCCAAGTCTTCCGCTGATGGGACTGGCAGGTAGCGATTTAGACAAAAGGTGCGCAGCGAGAGGCATATCGTTTATTGCAGAGGCCTTTGCTGACCGGCGCTACAGCGATGACGGTGAGCTAACTTCTCGTAGCATTCCCGGTTCAGTGATCGAAGATCCGCAAGCAGCAGCGGATCAAATCCTATCGCTTATCAAGCAAGGATCCATTCCCGCCATTACGGGAAAAGTCATCCCGCTTAAGGCGAGCACACTCTGTGTTCACAGCGATACACGAGGAGCGCTGGATCACATTAAAGCCATCAATACATTACTTAAACAAAACAATGTCGAGGTAGGTGTTTCACCGTGAACAGCGCTACCGTCTCAACAAAACCGCTCGATCGCAAAATCCAGCCCTACGGGGAAACAGGATTACTCGTGCAGTTTGATGAGACGGACGACGCAGCTGCCAGCGATGCAGTTACAGCACTCAATCAACAATTACTAAACTTAAACCTGCGCGGTATTGAAAGCACAACACCGAGTTACATCAGTCTCTTAATCATCTTTGATCCCTCTGTGATGCCCGGCAACCGGCTAGCGTCGATTCTCACCGATTTACTCGAATGTACTGGCGTGCAACTGCTGTCTGAAAGTTCGGGGTTAAGAACCACAGCTTGGCGCTTGCCCACCCTATTTGTTGGTGAGCGCGACGAAGACGCGATAGCTCTAGAGAATGAACTTGAGCTGTCTTGGGACCAAGTCGTCGAGACTTTTTGCGAGGTCTCATACAGAGTCAGTGCCCTAGGGTTTCTCCCCGGCTTTACCTATCTGGGAGGTCTGCCCGCAGAGCTCCATTGCCGTCGACTTGCAACACCCAGAGTAAGGATACCCTCATCCTCCGTCGCTATTGCTGGGCAGCAAGCGGGCATCTACCCCATGGATTCACCGGGAGGGTGGCGGATACTCGGTCGGCTGCCTTTCACTATTTTTGATCAGACCAATAAATCACCAGCACTGTTTTCACCGAACGATCGGATCACCTTTGAGCCAATATCAGAATCACATTTTGGCGAGCTGGCGCAAAAAGCTGACAAGGGCGCACTCAACCTCGACAGGTTCAAGCAATGATCATAAGCTTCGTAACGAGTGGGCTCAGAACAACAACGCAAGACCTAGGGCGTCGCGGGTATACACACCTCGGCATCCCTGTGGGCGGCGTACTCGACACCCCCGCGATGCGATACGCCAATCAGCTGGTAGGTAATCCAATCAATACACCCGTGCTTGAGATCACACTAAGCGGACCGCAACTCGTCTGTGAACAAGCAGGCTCGATTGCGCTGACGGGTGCCAACTTTGGCATCCACATAAATGGAGAGGAAAAGCCCAGTAACGCTCGGATAGTCCTTGCCGCCGGTGACACGATAAGTTTTTCCAACCCTCAAAAAGGTTGTCGCGGGTATCTTGCAGTTGAGGGCGATTGGCAGGTTAAGCGATGGCTTGGCAGTGCCAGTGCACTTCGTGTCGGTAGCCAGGAACTCCTACCCAATGCCGTGTGGAAAGCAGGCGACCACCTCGTGACACGCGAGAGGCGAGTGAAGCCGTGGTCCTCTCTGGCGCTCCAGCCCGGTCCGCCGTCGACTCAAATAAATGTTTACAAAGGGCCCGAATTTAACTGGCTGACTGACGAGGCGCAGGAGGCTTTACTCAGCACTCCGATAAAGATTTGCGAACCCTCAAATCGAGTAGGACTGCGGACAGACACAACGTTGGCGCTTCAAGAAAAACACAAAAACACGGAGATGCTCTCATCCGGCGTGATGCCCGGTACTGTGCAGCTTACTTCCAGTGGCGAGACCATTATTCTGCTTGCTGACGGACAAACCATTGGCGGCTATCCACGAGTACTTCAGTGCAGCCACTCATCGCTCAGATCACTCGGTCAACTCAGAGCGGGAGACACGTTTTCGTTGAGACTGATCAGTCAAAATGGTACGGACGCCGATCTCTACTAAAAGGGATAGCGATTTCTTTGTATAGCGCCGCGTCACTTTGGCTCTTTTCGAGCCCGCGCACGTTCATAAGGCTTTTTGCTCGCCGAGCCAGACAAAGGTCGGAAGCTCAAACCGGATGATGCGTTCTGTTGTGCCTCTATACCGGTCGTTGATGAGGCGCTCGAAACAGCTTCCCCTCGGTTCCCAACAGAGCTCATCGACTGCCTAGACAACACTTTGAAACAGGCGGACATTGCTGCCATTCCAGCCATCTTTTCAACGTCATCTGACCACCAAGCCTTGGCGCCGACGCGCATTTCACTCACCGTTTGACTCACGATCACTGAACAATCGGTCGTCGCGGCACTCTCCGAGGAGCCTGCTTCAGCAGAGGCCTCGACCGAAGCCATAACCAGCATTAACGGCACTGAAAAAGACGAAAAGCGTTTCATTTACCCACACCTTAGAAAACTTGCTTCTATTAATTACGACTCGGCCTTGGGAGAGATCACATGTCATGTGACTCTTGTTCTCCAAAAGCCAGACTCTCCACATCGCCCCGAAATGGACTTCTAGTGCACCACCATGGTGCAAAGATCGAGAAGCCATGCTGGAAACTGCTACGCAAATTGGTCGTAAATCTCAATAAATCCATTAAAAACAATTACTTAAAATTTTTGGCCCGCTTGTTGCAAAAGCAGGAACGACCACGTCCACAGCGCTTACCAAAAAGTTCGGAAGGCGCACTGGTCCCCAATATCGTTACTACTAGGAGTAAACATGAAGACAACTTTTTCCCGAACTAAGAAAGCCGCGATCGCGATTCCTGCAGCATTGATCTGCGCTATGGCATCAACCGCGAATGCTGGCGAGTGGTCTGCAAACGCATCTATGACCAGCAACTACATTTGGCGTGGCCTGACTCAGACTGAAAACGAAGCTGCTGTTCAGGGTGGCATCGATTACGCAGCGGACAACGGCTTCTACATCGGCACATGGGCATCGAACGTGAACTACGGCGCAGGTGACGTGTACTCATACGAGCATGACGTCTACGCAGGCTACGCGTTCAGCACGGGCGACATCAGCTGGGATGTAGGCTACCTCTACTACAACTACGACAGCGAAGCGGAATTCGACTTTGGTGAAGTGTACGTGGGCATGGGAATTGGGGACTTCAGTGTCCAGTACAATCTACTCGCCAATACAGAAGCTGACGAGGGTGAAGGCCAAGACTTCGGCTTTGGCGAAGCCTACTACCTATCACTCGACTACGGGTTTGAGTTAAGCAATGGCGTGGGCGTTGGTCTACACATCGGACATCACGACGGTGATTTTGCCGAAGCGTTCAACGGTAACGCCAGTGGATACACTGACTACAACGTATCCTTCAGCAAGGACGGCTTTACGTTCATGATCTCGGACACCAACGTAAAAGGTGGTGCAGCCGAGGGTGGCTATGACAACGACAGCGTTAAGTTCGTTGTTTCTTATGCAGTCGATATTGCGATGTAAGAAATCGAGCTTTCGAACTCGCACTGAGATGTACAGTGCATAAAAAAAGCGCTCTTCGGAGCGCTTTTTTATTTCTATGACCACCCGCTAAAACAGCATGCAGTTAACGTCCTTGAGCGAAATTCAGCCCTCAGCAGGTATGATGTTGATCGGCGAAGACCATGCGCGCTCTTGAAGCGTTTTAGCCAAGTCAGGTCTTGGGTCTACGCCTGCTCGGATAGCATCCCAGGTCGACCAACGACAGGTGGGGTTTTCAATCACACGCGCGTAATAAAAGGCGCGAACCGTAGAATCAAACTCAGGGTCCGACCAAAGCGCTGAGAGCTGAGCCGCGCCCGTCTCTGGGTTAATTGCGCAGGTAGTGATATCCACCCTAGCACCGTTGTCAGGGCAACGATTCGTCTCGAGATTAACCGCCGCACCACCAGCGCACGCGACGTCTATCACTTCCTCGTGTGTCTCGCCCTCTGCATCCACCCAGCCTTTAATAACCTGCAAGCGCTGCAAAGGCGCACTCGACGGATCAGCAGAGGCCATGACGAGGAAATTAGGCGCGCGTGCATCGTCAGTGGATAGTTCGATATCGCTCCCCATGGTGACACCTCGCTCGTAGGCTTGGTCAATACCATCGGCAGCATCCAGCATGCTTGCATCGAGTTCAGCACCACCGAAGAAGCGCACTTTTATCCGTGGCCCTGAGGTTGCAAACACCTCTTTTCGGCGGAAAGCCTCATAGAGTGAGTCTCGGGTATTTTCTTCAGCCCAAGCCGCCGCGAGACCAGAAGCGCCAAACGTCGGGGTCGCGCCGTTTATGTAGACCTCACCATTCACCTTCGAATAAGCAGCGCCACCTCGTGGTGATGGATTAGTGATTGCGAGAACACGACTGCCCCAGTAAAAGGTTTGCGCGTCCAAGCCTGTATAGGGAATAGATCCTCGCTGAACCGCCTCACTTGATAACAGACCGAGCTTGGAAACGTAGTTATCCTCCTCGATTGCCGCAGCGCCCGAGTGAGTATCGCTGGAGCCAATAAAGCCAAACTTATAGGGATTGGTAATACCTGACTGCTCTAGACTAAGTCCGTTGAGCAGCGCCTCGCGCACATAGGAGCCATTCACAGCACTCAGTGCGTTTGTGGCGACGCGGTAAGGCATGATCTCAAAACCTGCAAATTCATCTCGGTTTGAGAGCAATGGGTGCGTTTCTGATGTGCCCTTTACCTGCGTTATCTCGACCACAGGTTCGTTTCGCATCCGCTGTTCTGCGTAAGCGTCGTCGAGTGGATTACCCGCCCAATCTTCAAGCTTAAACATTTGGCCGTTTGAGCCATTCGAGTTGTGAGGAATGGACATGCTTTCAACACCCATGTCGCGAAGCTCATCCATCCAATCCCACAAATCCTCTGGATTTACCGAATGAAATCGCGAGAAAGGCTCACGCGGTAGTTTGTCGCTGCCCTTGAAAATGACGTTGCGATGCAAGTTGCCCATGTCGAGCGTCGATGCTGTGTATTCATAGGCAACAAAGGTCGTGAAGTCACCGGGATCGTTAAACTCCTCGGCCGCATCGATAATGTCTTCCCATGCCGACCGGATAACCCCTAATACCTCGTCGCGATCGATTTCGCCGGAGCGAACACCGGCTACGGCACTTGGCAAAAAACCGGCGAAGGTGCCGAGACGGCGCATCATGCTAACGAAATCAGTATCGTAATTATCGGCATCGTTCAGGCCGTGATACGGCGATGCAAAATCATTCTTAGAAAACTCGGTTACAGTTTCCGCGGATGCCTTGGCCAACCCCAAGAACATGGCGTGATCCGTTACAGCATAAAAATCCAAGGGGCGAGATAGTTGCATATCGAAGCCACCGGGATTGGTAATGGCTTCGCCTTTCGCAAATCGATACGCATCGTACGGTGTTGCTTGAGTCCCCATGGCATATCCATCAAACGAGTATTCGGTGTGAACATGAAGATCACCGTAATAAGGTGATCTTTGCCCTGGAGACATGGCAGAGACTGACTCGTCCGGACCATCATTACTGGCACTCACATCACTTGCACCACCGGTACGATCGAGCAAAACGGTATCTGGCTCAAAGACACTGGCCGACCAGTTACCGTCGGGATCTTGCTCGACGAGTAGCTTGTCTATTTCAGCAGTGCTCTCAATAACGCTTGGATCATTGTGCACATCGGCCATGGCACTGAAGGATTCACTCGACTGCTCGACAGGCTCACCGCCGCAGGCGCTCAATAAACTCAAACATCCAACCGCTACAACAAGGTAACCAAAAGCGCTGATCTTCGATTGCGTGCTCGGTAACATGGCGAAAACACCTTTTAGATATCATTATTCTTGCCGGTAGCATAAAACAAAAGCGTCGAGAGGCCACCAATACTTCGAAACTGCGTGTCACTCTCAAACCGAGCGCTGCTGGACTAAGGGTTCAGAGCTTGCTCCGTCCAACCGGCATCACCGAGCTCACTGCGTGTGCGCGTTTGCTGCTTCGCTAAGACAAGATGATCGACGGAGTGTGGCTCAAAAACGATTACCGCGAACGTATCAGGGGGTGTTGCCGTGACACCGGGAGCTTCGCCAGTTCCCTCTGGCACCCCAGGTGTTATCCAAAAGAACTGTTCCTTCGCTGCTTCGGATAATGCAGACCAAATCCTCTCGCGCTTGTCGAGAGCGTCCTGCGACTCATCAGCTGCTGTATAAATTTTGCTGTCACAGCCAAGTCGGTACTGCTCTCGGGTGTGGGTAAAATACCAACCAATCTCAACGCGCGAACACGATGCCAGCTCGCTTATTTTTTGGCTGCGTGTATCGGTGATAATTGAGAGCGATAAATCATCATCAGAAAATCCACGAAAAACCACCATGCGCACTCGCGGCGTACCGTCTCCTGCGACCGTCGCCAATTGAAAGTAACGGTTGTGCGCATCGCGCTTGTTTTTTGCGATCGATTTTTTTAACCGTTCATGCCAAGCAGGTTTCATGTTTTCAAGCCTTGAACTGTTTCTGACAGGCCCCACGGAGAATAACGTCTGATAGGACCGTAAACGTAGAACGCAAAATACCTGATAATCTTCCTAACAAGCTGTTGTTGAGAAAAATGAAGATGCAAAAGATTGGTCAAAGCCTTGCCCTACTGGCAATAGGCCTTAGCTCATCATCCTATGCGGACTTCGATTACTTCGAGAGTAATCGACAGATGATTCGTAATGGTGTGCAAGCGGTACTCAGCTGTAACGGCCTTTTCACCTCGAACCGCAGCATCGATCAAGTTTTTCAAAATGAACTCGCCTACCTTGGCGATCGCGTGATTGGGGACGCAAGTGGCGGAAACTATTCGGTTAATACAACCAATAAATGGGTAGGGGTAGGTGGCGACAACGACGGTGAGCGCATCCATGCCATTTTTCGAGAGGGCATTGGCTGCATCGTGACCCCACCAAGCTGGGACTTAGCCAATAACGGTTCGCTGCCGACGATAGACTTGAGCTATCGAACCCCTTCCAGCCAGTTGCCTTGGCCAATGGGCGATGTCGTCCAAAGCAAACCCTTACCCCGGGACATCGACACAGCTGCGCTCCGCAAAGCAGAGCAATGGGCTTTTGAACGCGAGACGCCGGAGCAAAATACAGTCAGTCTTTTAGTCGTTCACAAAGGCAATATTATTCTTGAGCGCTACGCTGATGGCTTTGATCGCACAACCCGCACGCGGACCTGGTCTACTGCTAAGAGCATCGCAGCAACGCTTATCGGAATGAAAGTCGACGCGGGTGAGTTATCGCTAGACGCACCACTCGGTTTTAATTGGCGACCTGAGGTGACAGCTACTGAGTTTGACCCACGAAACAGGGTCACTCTGCGTCATGCCTTGCACATGAGTTCAGGTCTCTACCCAGTCGACAGCTTTGGTATGGAGTACGCAACCGGCTCTGGCCTTGCTTATTGGGCGGGTGCCAGCTCGACCAAAGGCATGCGAAATCGTGGCCTTATCCGCGAGCCCGGAACCTTTTGGGATTACGAGAATTACGACACATTACTCGCTGTTTACGCCTTGAAGCGGACATTCAAAACAGACGCGGACTACCTTCGTTACCCCCATACGGCGTTGTTCGAGCCTTTGGGTATGACCAGCACCTTGCCATCTACTGATCGATTCGGTGATTTTATTTTTTCATCACAGGTCTATACCAATGCGCGCGACCTCGCCCGCTTCGGTATGCTCTATCTTCAAAACGGTATCTGGCAAGGTAAGCGCTTACTATCAGAAGACTGGATAGAGTTTGTGAGGACGCCTGCTCCCGCATCTGACGTGCGTGGATATGACTACGGTGGGCAATGGTGGCTGGTGCCCGACAACAGGAAAGGCGAGGTCCCGGCAGATGCTTACAGCACGGCCGGAAATCGAGGCCAATATGTGATTGTTGTGCCCAGCCATGATCTCGTTATTGTTCGGCGTGGTCTGGACTACGGTAAGCAAGGCTTTAATCGATGGGACCTTCTGCGCGAGGTGCTTAAAGCATTTCCAAAGGTAAAGTTGGACGATTAACGCGTTTACTAAATCTGCATGAAACCAACGTCAGCAGAATTAAAATTGACGAGCGAAGGGAAGGTATCGGCAATTTGCGACGGACTGAGTCCATACCAACTCGCTAGCGTTGCAGCATACTGATCGATGGATGTTGTCGGGATCATCCGACCTTGCCCAACATCATCGTTACTGCCAATCGCAAGCTCAGGCATCGTGCCGAAAATGCGACCACCCATGACGCCGTCACCTATCACCATCTGATGGCTACCCCATCCATGGTCGGTTCCATCCCCGTTGCTCGTCAATGTCCGTCCGAACTCGCTGGCGGTAAAGGTGGTGACCTTATCTGAGACACCCAACTCAACCGTGGCCTCATAAAACGACGACAGGGCGTGATTTAGCTCGCGCATCAATACAGGGTAACGGCCCGCCTGATTCCCGTGAGTATCGTAGTCGCCGATACCTACATAAAAAATTTGACGACTCATACCGAGGGTCTCGCGCGCTGCAATAAGCCGCGCAACCATGCTCATCCGGTCTGCAAGTTGGCTACCACTTTGAAAGTATGTTTGCGGTCCGGGCGTATTTTCCAAGGCAGACCGGAGCTCTACACCCAGGTCAATCGATCGGCGCTGCGTCTTCGCAAACTCGGTCGCAAATAAGTGTGTTTGAGGCTGTGCGAGAAGTGCATCATAAGCCCGATTTCTGTTAACGGACCACGCATCTGGGTTTCCCGGTTGCAAGGACCAGTACTCATTTACACCGCCCGCCCCGAGCGCATAAGGCGCAGTCATACCACCCGCCTGTAGGGTATTCGCGCCACTCAAAGTGATGTTCATGGCGAGGTTAGGGTTTGCATTCGCATCCATCATGACGTCGGCAATGCGGCTAGCCCAGCCCTGTCGCTCCTGCGTGGCTTGCAAGCTCATCACAAAATTTTGCTGATCATTATGCGAAAACAGCTGCGGTGGCAGTTCCACGCGCTTGTTCACATAGTCTGATTGCAGTGTCGGCTCAATCAGCGTCCCAACATTACCAATCAGCGACAGCTTACCCGCGTCAAAAAGTGACTTCAGCCCAGTGAGTTCAGGATGAAGACCATAGTCGGCGGGCAAGCTATTTGCAGGATTTAATGCCAGCAGATCCTCCCTCGCCGTTGCAAGGCTGCGCCGCGTCTCTGAGTAGGTGTTGTACTCGCTCTGTGAGCGAGGGACTAACATGTTAAACGCGTCATTCCCTCCGTAGAGGAACACGCAAACAAGCGCTCGGTAGTCATCCGTCCCACCCACCTGTGCATGCGCAAGATTGAATTGCGTTGATAAGGCGGAGAAGCTCGAGGAACCCAGTGCCGCGAGGGCTGATTGCTTGATAAATGCTCGCCGGCGCAGTGACTTGTCTTTTGAATACACCATCACTCTACTCCCTAACGCTGAACCGCAAATTCGGGCGACATCCATAATAAGTAGGTCGCCTCTGCCACTCTATAGAGTCGTTCCTGCGCTTGTTCAGCATCGAACGGCTCAATGTGTTCTAACAAAACATCCCGCATCCCATCACTCATTTGACCGCTGAGCATCAGCACATCGAGATGATTAACGAGGTCACCTGCGTCACGAGCCATTTCAATCTCGTCGTCGAATCGCGCGAATAAACACCCAACGCCTGACTCGAAACTAAGATTCTCCTCACATCTCTCGCGCAAGAAACCATAGGAATTAAAAATGATAGACCCACCCCAGTTAGAGGCAGCTGTAATGTCTTTCTCCGTCAAAATCTGAAATTCAGGCGCATCAAGTTCAGCCCCGCCAAATACGTTGGCGGGTGAGTAGTCAGGACGGTAAAAATTGAAGACCGACGGCGCACCATAAGGCCGCTGACCGTAATCATAGCCAGGCCAGAAAAAACGAATCGTCTCCGCGACTGCGGAGCCGTCCTCTGTGAGTGGTTGGTCCGCCAGCACGTTAAAAGCGCGCATTAACGATGTAAATTTCAACACCGGTTCTTTTAATTTGCCAAACTGATCGTCCGAACCAAAATCGGCGCCACGAGCTTCTGAATCGAGAAGAATCGCCCTGACAACCGCCTCGAGGTCGCCTTTAACACCCTGACCATTATCATTAAAGACACTACTCACACGACGGACATAAGCAGGCGAAGGGTTGCTTGTAACCAATCGCTGAATCAGTTGCTTGCTAATGAAAGGCGCCACATTTGAGTGGGCAAAAACGTTATCCAGCGCCGCATCCAAGTCCTGCTCGGCAGTCATGCCCGCTGGAAGTACTTCGTTATTCAGCAGCGTTTTTGACTCGGTGTCATGGTATTCCGGGAACGCTTTCATAGGGTCAGTTGTACTTGCGACACCCCATCCATTCCAATACCAATAGGGCGCATTGGCATACATCCACCCCGTAAATACGCTGGCGAACCCCTTAATCGTAGCTTGATCATAGGTCGGGATAGGATTACCCGCATCGTCACGCGCGACCGTGCCGTCATCGTTTAACTCAACCAACCCGATGGTAAAGAGCTGCATTAACTCACGCGCGTAGTTCTCATCGGGTCGGATGTTACGGTCGGTATCGGTCTTCTCGTTACGCACTGTGCTCAGGTACTCGCCCATCATGGGGTTCAACGTGACCGCTTTTAACAGGTCGCGGTAATTCCCGAAGGCATGCTCAGCGAGCATGTCGTGATAATTCATGATTCCGCGTGCATCGTTGAAGAGTGAATCAGACAAATCAGAAATCACAAAAATCTGACTGAGCGCAAAAGCCACTCGTTGTCGTAGCTGGTCCTCGCCATAGACAAAGGTCTCCCAAAGTACGTCACTGACAAGCATGCGCTTTTGCCATTCGATATCGAGGTCGGACTTATCTAAGGGGTCCAAGTCGGAATCCCGCATGTGCGCATCGAGACGGCGAAGGGCCTCTGACTGCGGTACTGATATCTGTGCATCAATCCAGGCGGCAAAATCAGCTTCATCCTCGTAAAGCGCTAAAACCTCTGCTTCTGTGGGACCAAAAGTTGCCTGCGTCAGGAAACGCGCTACATCTGTTGCTACAGGATCAGCCACCAAATCCCGCAACTCAGGAGGCTCAGCTGAAGGCGGCGGTGTTTGTGTGCCGCCGGATGAGCTCCCGCCACCGCCAGTAGAGCCACTGTTCGCTGAAGGAAACGATGGTCCACCCGAACCACCACCCCCACAAGCTGTTAGTGTCGCTAAGATAAGAACGACAAGAAAATTCTGTATCTTCACCATGAATCCCCCGCACGGATATGCAGAATGAAGCCTAACGATACTGCAGAAGATAACAAGCACCCAAAGCTTCAATTATCCCCGCCACAGTCCGGAAAAAGCCCGGGAACAGTTCAGCAAAAGTCCAGCAAACGAACAACTTATACCCACCCAGCGGGTCGAAATTGCGGGCTGACTCGATCATCCTGCGCGGTGACGCATACCCCGGATTTCTGAATGCCACGCCGAACTTACGAGCGCGACGGACAAACCATTGAATCAGTGGACGACGTTGACGAGCTTGTCACTGATAAAAGGGCAGGTTGGCGCGCCAACGCGGCAAAAGCACGACGGCGCCAACGACGTTACAAAAAGCGGTTAACTAACGAAATCCTTCACAGTGATTACTTAGGGCAATCCGCAGAAGAAGATTAGTCGCAGCGCCTCAGTAGTAAGGCACTGCCACTTCCGGCAGCCCCGCTTGCCGCAACGACGGCGAGTTCCCCGTTGGATCGATACAACTCTTCAATTGCAGTACCCACCATAATGGCCCCAGTCGCGCCCATGGGGTGGCCCAGGGCAATGCAACCTCCATTGACGTTCACTTTATCAAGCGAAAGATCGAGCTCCCGCGTCAATTTAACAATGGTTGCCGCAAAGGCTTCGTGAATCTCAAACACATCGACATCAGCCGTTGAAAGTCCGTTGCGACGCATAATCTCAGCGGTGGCTGTGACACACCCACTGACAACCTCAAGCGGTTCAGCACCGCAGGTCACCGAATCAATAATCTCCACTTTAGGGAAAACTGAAAGTCGACCTTGCATGGACTCGTCACCAACCAACAGAACCGCCGCTGCGTCACACATAGCAGGAGAATTTGCTGCAGTGTGAACATGCGAAATGGCTCCTAAACTCCCAAACGCGGCGAGTTGAACATCGTCAGACCCCGCCGCACCGAGCTCCGCAAAAGCTAATGGCATATCCGCCAAGCGCTCTCGCGTAAGCGATGTACGAATGCACTCATCCTCGGTGATCCCACCCTGAGAGGTGTTAATCGGGACGATCGAGGAAAATCGTTTCTCACGCTGAGCTGCCAACGCACGTTGATGGCTTAAGAAAGCAACCTCATCGCAATCTTCTCGGGTCGCGCCGACACGAGTGGCAATAAGGTCAGCACCGGCGCCCATCAACAACACATGATGCTCAACGCCAAATTTATGATCGGCGAATACGCGCGCTCCGTCGGCTAACAGAGGCACCCGCGACATCATCTCGACACCTCCGGCTATGAGTGCGGGAGACTGCCCGACATTCACTTTCAAAGCAGCGAGCGAAACAGCATCGATACTCGACGAACAAAAGCGGTTAACCGTCATTCCGGCAATGCTGGAGGGCCAGCCCGCCAAAAGCGCAGAGGTTTTTGCAACATTTGCTGCCTGCTCACCGTATTGCGTCACGCAGCCGAGGATGACTTCATACACTAGGCCTGGGTCTAGGCCGGTACGTTCAGCAATTGAATGATGTAGCTGAGCGAGAAGCGCTGTGGGTGTTAGCTCGTGAAGGCCACCCGAGGCTTTGGCTTTTGTACGAGGGCTGCGGATTGCGTCATAGATGAACGCTCTTTTCACTGCCCGACGCCTACCACCAAACTCGCGCAGGTTGTTGTACTGCCACCCATATTGAAGGTAATGAGATTCTCGGCGCCTTTTATCTGGTAGTCACCAGCCTTCCCAGAAACCTGCTTAGCGCAATCAAGTGCCATTCGAACACCCGTTGCTCCCACTGGATGTCCAAGTCCAATCAATCCACCGCTCGGGTTTATCGGGAAATCACCATCAAGCGCGATACGCCCTTCCTCGATCGCCTTCCAGCTTTCACCTGGCGCGGTTAAGCCCGAATGATCAATCGCCATATACTCGGTGACAGTGAAACAATCGTGAGTTTCCAGACCATCGACGGCGGTAATTGACTCCATGCCTGCACGATCGAGCGCGTCGCTCATGGTTTTTGCTGCATGCGGGAAGATAATCCCACTGCCTCGTGAGCTTTCCAATTTGGTATCCAGTGAGATTGGGGCGGAGCGATGTCCCCAGCCTTTAATGCGTGGAATATCCGATAGCTTTAGACCCTGTTTCTCAGCATGGGCCCTCGCAACATCCTCGTTTGCCAAAATAATGCAGGCAGCACCGTCGGTTATTTGGCCGCAGTCGAGCTTACGGACGCGCCCTTCGATAACCGGGTTCAACATTTCATCGGAGTCAAAACTCCCTTCAGCAAACTGCCATCCGCGGGTTTGAGCATTGGGGTTTAACTTCGCGTTAGCAAAATTGATCTCGGCTATTCGGGTAAGGTGCTCATCGCGAATACCGTGTCGCATATCGTATTCGCGCGTGATCAGGTCAAACATGAAGGGCCAAGGGAAATCGCATGTCCGTGCTTCGTGACCCTTCCAGGTTGCTGCGCCCAAATACTCGGCACCTGTCTTGCCATCGACGTTACGCATGAGCTCAAGGCCCAACACACAAGCCGTGTTGTAGTGCCCCGCTTCGATATCTCGCATGGCACCCAAAATGGCCATCGAACCCGAAGCGCACGCGGCTTCATGTCGAGATGTGGGAAGCATGGCAAGTTCAGGGTAAACCTGCCCGAAGAAACCACCTATCAACCCCTGCCCTGCGAATAAATCCGCCACAAAGTTTCCGACATGACCTACTTCGATTTGGGCGGGCTCTATCGCGGCATCCGCTACAGCATCGCGAAGGACCTCGGTGAACATGTTGTAGACCTCGAGATCTTCGCGGGCCCAGTTGCGAGAGAAGTCAGTTTGGCTACCACCGAGTATGTAAACGCCCGTGCTCATTTTTATATCCTTGGGTTGCGCCTAATTTTGCCACTTTACCCAGAGACCGAGTACGATGCGAATTTAATGAGGTAGTCAGAACTCGAGGCAGATCTTCCCAAAGTGCTGACCCGTCTCCTGGTAGCGGAATGCGTCGGCTAACCCCTCTAGGGGGAAAATTTTATCCACGATCGGCTTCATGCCGGAGGCGTCTATGGCGCGAACCATATCCTCCTGCTGTGCACGTGTTCCCACGGTAATACCCGTAATGCGAAGCTGCGATGCAAAGATTGCCGCAACAGGTACTTCGCCAGTGAATCCTGCGACCACGCCAATGAGTGCAATATGGCCACCCATTCGTGTCGCCATGATCGACTGTGTGAGTGTTCCGGCGCCGCCAATTTCAATGACATGATCGACACCAAGGCCACCAGTCAACTTTCGTGCTTCAACGCCCCAATCTGGCGTCTCTTTGTAGTTGATAACGTGATCAGCACCCATTGCTTTGAGGCGCTCAAGTTTTTCGTTGGAAGATGATGTGGCAATGACTGTTGCGCCGGCAGCCTTTGCAAACTGAAGTGCAAAGATAGAAACACCTCCGGTGCCCTGCACGAGAACCGTATCACCCTGCTTAACTTGTCCTTCGACAATCAAGCCTCTCCATGCAGTAAGTCCCGCACAGACTAAGGTCGCAGCTTCAGGGTGCGTGTATCCCTGAGGCGCCTTAGTAAAAGACGTAGCAGGCTTCACAACATACTCTGCAGCAAACCCATCGATAGTGTCGCCTGGAACGGCAGCCATACTGCCTCCCGCCACGCCACTGAACCGAGCATCGGGATCACCCGATAACCAATCTGGGAAAAACGTACTGATGACGTGGTCACCCACACGAAACTCGGTGACACCTTCTCCTACTTCAATCACTTCGCCCGATCCATCTGACATCAGTACTAGGCCCTCGGAATGCCGCTGCATCCCGCGGGCGACCAAGTAATCGTGGTAATTGAGTGAGCTCGCGTGAACACGCACTAATATGTCACCGGCCCCGGGAGAGGGAATTTCGCGTTCTTCCTCGGTGATGTGGTCGAAGCCCATCGGCGCTTGAAGTGTCATGACACGCATCAGTTTGTCTCCTTATCGAGAATAAGTTCCAACTCGTCCGTTGATTGGTGAACTCAAGCATAGCGTGTAATGCACGTGATTGGCTGATGAAAAGGGGACGCGCCCGATAGCATCGCTGAGGTGGTCACCTCAACAAGGGTTCTGTTTTAGATTAAAGCCAAGCGAGCGTGGTATTTCTCATGATGGTGGGCCGTGATGGATAGTCCACTGGGCGGTTGCCTCCCGCCCACTGACCGCTGCGCGGCGCTTTCGCTTCGCTCCAGCGACCAAATTGCGCCCTAGGCACAATTTGTCGAACCAGAGTAAAGAACCAACCCACTCACGCATAACGCACAAATAAAAAAGCCCACCTAAAGGCGGGCTGTTTTATTTATGGTGGGCCGTGATGGATTCGAACCATCGACCAATTGGTTAAAAGCCAACTGCTCTACCGCTGAGCTAACGGCCCGAAAACTGTGTCGAGAGGGCGCGAATCTTACGGCTTACGAACAAAAAAGCAAGCCCTGAAAATTACCGAAGCCGTCGCGACGACGACCTAAATAGCGTTATTGCCTATCGATGAAATCTTGCGCCAACTGCGCCGCAGGATGGCCATCGGCACCGTATTCGGCAATCACCCGATCAAGATACTCCCGGGAGCGCTCTTCGTTACCTTTCAGCGCATGAACACGGCCCAATTTATACAAGGCATCAGGCACTTTGCGGTCGTTGGGATATTGATCCAATAAGACTTGGAAGTTTTGTCTTGCTGCCTCGGGATCAACCGGCTCAACAACAAGATATAACTCTCCCAACCAGTAATGTGCATTGGGTGCAAAACGACCAAATGGAAATTCGCTCAGAAATGCGTCGAAGGCCGTTAACGCCTCACTGAATTGACGCTCTCTAACCAAGCCGTAAGCCGCCTGATAGGCTTCCTGCTCACCCATCTCAGGTGCTACTGGTGCCTCTTGCGGCTGCTCACCATTGGCTGTCACGACGGGATCACTGGGTGCGGACGAATCACCAGTGGTCTCTCCAGTACCCGCTGACGCCATCATCGCCAAGCGACGATCTACCTCCACATAGCGCTCGAGCGATTGATCCTGCAAGCGGGTTAATAGACCGGCCTGCTCCTCGACAAGGCCGTTGAGCCTGCGAATCTCCTCCTCGAGTTGCTGAACCCGAAGTGCGAGCGATCGGGCATCCGTACCAGCCGTCGGCAGTGGTTCTGGAAGAACAGGTACCCCGGATGTGTCAGCTTGCGCGTACGGGACGATGCTGGAGGGTTGATCAGCGGGCTGAACGACGAAGTCTTGCGCCGTCGCTGCACCTGCAAAAATAAAAAAGCCGGCGACTAGCACCGGCTTTGCAAAACGTTGAGCGATCATAAAGCCTTACTTGATCTCCACACGGCGGTTCTTGCTCCAGCTAGACTCACCCGAGCCGTAAGCAACTGGATTTTCTTCGCCGTAGCTGATTGTTTCAATTCGGTAGCCGGGAACGCCGCTTGCAACCATGTAATCGCGAACAGCGTTGGCACGACGCTCACCCAGGGCGAGGTTGTACTCACGCGTACCGCGCTCATCCGTGTGGCCTTCTAAACGTACGTTGCCACCGTCAGCCATCATCAATGCAACATGGGCATCGATTGCAGCACGCGCGTCATCGCTCAAGGACGAGCTATCGTAGTCAAAGTAGAAAACACTGCCGACCGCAGAAGCCGCATCCATCAAGCGACGCTTCTCCTCACGCTTCTCTGCCATCATCATGGCTTTTTGCTTTTCAGCTGCGCGCTGTTCTGCTGCTGCCGCCTCTGCCGCTGCCGCTTGCTCCGCAGCCGCACGCTCTGCCGCAGCCTGCGCCGCAGCCTCTTCTTTTGCTGCGTTGCTTGAGCACGCGCTCACCAAAGCAGCCATCAAAACAACTGCAGCAGCTTTCCCCAAAGTATTTTTCGTTGTCATGGCGTGTTTCCTACACAAAGTCTGGTTTTGTACTGCCTATAATGTAGCGCATATATGTCCATTTGTTGAACAGATCTGACGTTTTTTCTTACCAACTAAACAACATTGGCGACCACGCGGGCTCCTGCACGCTGCCGGACCGCGCTGGGAGGCTAAATTTGACGCCCCCGTCCACTGCCACCGCACCCAAAACACTACGTTCTCCACGCTTTGTCGCATAGATAACCAACGACCCGTTGGGCGCTATGCTGGGGCTTTCATCGAGCGAGGTTTCGGTGAGCACTGTCATGCGCTCCGTAATCAAATCGAAAACAGCCACATGAAAACGCCCGTCTCGCTGATGAACCAACGCCACATTACGCCCATCCTCGGCAACGCGTGCGCGAGCGTTGTATCGACCTTCAAATGTTACTCGCTCAACTTTGCCGGTTGCCAAGGTATACCGATAAATCTGAGGGCGACCACCTCGATCAGACGTGAAGAGCAACGATTTACCGTCCGGCATCCACGTCGGTTCCGTATCAATCGCATAGTGTCTTGTAAGCCTCGTCAGTTGTTTCGTTTCAAGGTCGAGCAAGTAAATATCGGGACTGCCGTCTTTGGACAATACCAACGCCATTGATTTGCCGTCGGGTGACCAGACTGGCGAGTTGTTCAAGCCTCGGAAATTAGTCAGCTGCTCGCGAGCGCCTGTTGCCAGCACCTGACGATAAATCGCCGGTCGCGAGGACTCGAAGGATACGTAGGCAACTTCTTTTCCGTCAGGCGACCAGCTCGGTGCAAGAATCGGATCACGCCCCTCGAGTAACACAATAGGGCGCTGACCGTCAGAGTCAGCCACAGTGAGGCGATAAAAATCTTTGCCCTCGGGATTTCGTGTCACCGATACGTAAATCAATCGCGTCGCAAAGGCACCTTGGATACCGGTCAGTTTCTCGTAAATTGCATCCGCCACCCGGTGAGCAACCATTCGAGCCTCGTACTCGGGGCCCGTCACCTGGGATGAGAAAAGTTCAATCCCCCGCTCTACGTCATATAGCGCAAACTCAACTCGGAGCTGCACACCTTTACTCACTCGCCCTATAACGAGATATCGCGCGGCAATCGCTCGCCAGTCACGGTAGAAAATATCTTCGGCACGCGTAGGCAAACTCAACATGTCCCGGCGACTGACCGGACTGAACTGGCCGCTTCGAGCGAGATCAGAGTCAATAATTTGCGCGAAGTCCTCAGGTGCTGCACCGAGACCGTCCCAGGCGAACGGCGCGACCGCGATCGAGGTGGGGTTATCAATTCCGCGCGTCACCTGAATTTCCAGCTGCGCTATCGAGGCGGAGCTAAAGAGAAGCCCACAAACCGTAAGCAAAACACGCAAGAACATACTCAATACCTCAAATCTTCAGGACGGAATCGCAATGGGAACCGGCGAAAGTATCGCTCGAAATCAGAAATTGACAAGACTGCCACCTCTGGAAACTGACCAACACGCTCCACCGCCGCAATGGCACTTCTGTCGAAGGCGCTACTGCCGCTGCTCGTCGAAACATTGATTCCCACCACTTCTCCGGTTGGAACCAGGCTTATCGTAAGCAAGGCCTCCATACCGTTTCTGGCAGAGGGTGGCCGCCGCCAATTCTGTGTAATTCGCGCCTGCATCAGAGCGGCGACCTGTTGAACCTCATCAAACTCATCGTTGGTCTCGGAACGTTCAGCTTGTGGGAGTTCCTCCAACCCCGCCATCAACTCTTTTTGCAGGTCCGCGAGTTTTTGTGCCTGAGTGTTCTCTGCAGCGGGCTCAGGCTGAGGACTTTCAGGCTCGAGTGGTTTTGGCTCAGCGGGCGTGGGAGGAGGAACAGGATTTGGTGTGGGTTGAGGTTTTGGTTTAGCTTTTGGTTTTGGCTTTGGTTTTTTCTTGGGCTTGCTCTTAGATTTAGGCGCCGTTTTTTTTGGCGCGTTAAGCGACACCAAAGAAGCTTGCACTACTTGTGGCTTTGCGATGACCGTGGCCTCACCCGTGTTCCATTCCCCTTCTATCGCCACAAGAAAAACAACGTGCACTAGGACAGCAACAAAGAGGGGGACGGCAATAATTAAGGCGCGATCCGAGTTCACTACTTTCTCGCCGGTGCCTCGGTTACCAAGCCAACCGAAGGTGCACCAGCAGCCTGTAACTCAGACATCAAAGAAACCACGTCACCGTAGGGGACAGCAGCATCACCCCAGACCATCACCGCTTTGTCTGGGTTGCGCTTGAGTACCGTCGCAACGCGTTGTCTAACCGTTTCGATACTCAATGCCTGGTCGTCGCTCGCACCCAAATTGAGATAAAGGTTTGCGTCAGCGTCAATGGAAACGATAAGAGGCTCTGCATCACTGTCAGAGACAGGCGTTGAGTTTGCTTTGGGTAAATCCACCTCAACCCCTTGCATTAGTAGCGGTGCCGTCGCCATAAAAATAACGAGCAAAACCAACATCACGTCGATGTAAGGAACAACGTTGATTTCTGCAACGGCGCGGCGTGGTCTCACAGCGAGCTCCCACCTCTAGCACCCGTCTCTCGACTACCCTCTCGCCCACCTTGCTGAGCATAGCTCTGTCGCTGTAACAAACCAGAGAACTCATCGACAAACGCGTCGTAGCGGTTGAGCAGCGCATCAACGCGAGCTGCAAATCGGTTGTAGGCCAACACCGCGGGTATAGCGGCAAAAAGACCCATCGCTGTTGCAATCAGTGCTTCTGAGATACCGGGCGCCACTGCTGCAAGCGTCGCTTGTGAACTTGTAGCAAGCCCTCTGAAGGAGTGCATGATCCCCCAAACAGTACCAAAGAGCCCAATATATGGGCTGGTGGAGCCAACAGAAGCGAGGAAAGGTAGGTTGTGCTCTAACCGGTCACTCTCGCGATTCAGTGCTACACGCATAGCCCGTCGAGAGCCCTCAACGATTGCCTGAGCATCCATGTTGGGCTGGCGCGACAGCTTAGAAAACTCTTTAAAACCGGCCCGAAAAAGTGCTTCACCACCTGTGATATCCGTCCCCTCTTCGATGGCGTTTGACCCCTCGCGATAGAGCTGTGCCAAGTCCATCCCCGACCAGAATCGATCTTCAAAATCGAGCAGTTCCGCATCGGCGCGCTGCAAAATAATGACGCGCTGCACAATCATGAACCAAGAGGTTACGGAGGCAGCCACTAAAATGGCCATCACGAGCTTTACCGTGAAGCTCGCGCCCATAATCAACTCAATTACACTCAGTTCATCTGTCATCCGTTACCTCGCTGGGATTAATCGCCTCTTTCAACGCACTACGTAACGCTAGAGGCATCCGCTTTGGTCGCCCTGTCTGCCCGTCAGTAAGCGCAGCAGTCACCTTACCTCGAGCGAGTATTTCACTCCCTCGTAATACATCCTGCTCAAATACAATTGACGCCCCTCCAGCGTCGATTACCGTCGCGCGCGCAACGATTTCATCATCGAGCTTCGCTGGCAACAGGTAGTCGATAGATGCTGACGTCACCACAAAGACCGAGCCATCCTCCATTACCGCCGTTTTATCGACACCCATGGAGCGAATTAGTTCGGTTCGCGCACGCTCAAAATACTTAAGGTAATTGACGTAGTAGACAATCCCCCCCGCGTCGGTATCTTCGATATAAACGCGAATAGGCAGCTTGTGCTCAAGCACCTCTCTCGTCTCCGTCGCCGCCTAGATCAAGTGACAGATTCTCCGAGCGCGCTGTTGATGGCTCGCTTGACGCGGGTACAGGCAGAGCAAAGTGTCGATAGGCAGCATTCGTTGCCACGCGACCGCGGGGGGTTCGAACAATAAGTCCCTGCTGAATCAGGTAAGGCTCGATGACGTCCTCGAGGGTGCCACGCTCCTCGGATAAAGCGGCCGCTAAGCTATCGATCCCAACCGGTCCACCCTCAAATTTTTCAATGAGGGCCAATAAAAAACGCCGATCGAGGTGATCGAAGCCTTGGTCATCAACGCTGAGCATATCCAGCGCCTGCTCCGCCATTTGCTGTGTGATAACACCATCGCCTTTCACTTGTGCGTAGTCACGCACTCGTCGCATCAGTCGATTAGCGATTCGAGGCGTCCCTCTGGAACGCTTGGCGATTTCCAGTGCCCCTGCATCGTCAGCTTCGACACCTAAAATCGCAGAGGCGCGCGTCACGATGTGCTTTAAATCGCCAACCTCATAAAACTCGAGTCGCTGAACGATACCAAAGCGATCTCGAAGTGGTGACGTCAGAAGACCCGCTCGAGTGGTTGCACCCACCAGAGTAAACGGCGGCAAATCCAGCTTAATAGAGCGTGCCGCGGGTCCCTCGCCAATCATGATATCCAGCTGAAAATCCTCCATAGCCGGATATAAAATCTCCTCAACATAAGGACTCAGACGGTGGATTTCATCGATAAATAAAACGTCGTTGGGCTCGAGATTTGTCATGATGGCAGCGATGTCGCCAGCCTTTTCCAGCACTGGGCCACTCGTTGTCTTCAGCTGAACACCCATTTCGTTCGCGACAATACTTGCGAGCGTTGTCTTTCCGAGGCCGGGGGGGCCAAAAATCAAGGTGTGATCGAGAGGCTCGCCGCGACCCTTTGCTGCGGATAGGAAGATCTCCATCTGCTCCTTAACAGCCGTCTGCCCAATATAATCATCCAAGGTTTGCGGACGGACTGCACGGTCGAGCGCGGTCTCGCGATTGTCGACGGTATCACCCGCTACTAGTCGATCTGTCTCTATCACTGTGACTTCCTCGCCAAATCCGTCTTTTTATCGCATAGCTGATTGCAAAGCGGCACGAATTAAACCTTCGCTGGAATCGGTGTCGTCAGACTCGACCGCAGAAATGAGGCGAGACGCCTCCGTGGGCTTGTAGCCAAGCGCCACCAGCGCCTGTTCCGCTTCACCACGAATATCAGACGTCACCATCGAGGTCGAGGTAGCTGCGCTTTGCGCCGGCAACACATCGGACAGCCACTGTCCCGCTTTATCACGCATCTCAACAAGCAGACGTTCCCCTGTCTTTTTGCCAACACCTGGCAGTGCAACAAGGGCATTGACGTCGTTGCGGTTGAGGCAATCGGCGAACTGCTCAGTATCCATACCAGACAGTATAGCGAGCGCCAACTTCGGCCCAACACCGTTGACTTTTATGAGGTCTCTGAACAGGCGACGATCGATCTCTCGAACAAAGCCATAAAGTTGTTGCGCGTCTTCCCTGACCACAAAATGTGTCAACAAAATCGATTCTTCACCAACACCAGGCAATTGGTAGATAGTGGTCATTGGAACCCTGACCTCATAACCAACACCGCCAACGTCGATGATTACCTCAGGCGCTTGCTTAGCGATAATCGTGCCGCGTAATCGTTCGATCATATGCTTTAAAACCCTTTTTAAACTACTTCAGCCGCCGCATCGCAAACGCTTGAGCGCCCGTGGCTCGCCGCACCGCCTCACCACTAATATGACAAAGCGCCGCAGCGAGTGCGTCGCTCGCGTCCTCGCCAGGTGTCGCAGGCAGTCGCAATAAACGCGTCACCATATGCTGTACCTGCTCCTTCGTCGCACCGCCGGTGCCGACAACCGCTTGCTTAATTTGCCGCGTAGCGTACTCGTGCACCTCAAGATCCCGAGTAGCGCAGATCACCATCGCCGCACCCCGAGCCTGCCCCAACTTCAAGGCAGAGCCTGCACTCTTACTCATAAAGACTTCTTCAATAGCGGCGAGCGTCGGTGAGAATTCGTCAATGATCTCGTGCAGCGACTCAGCCAACACCTTCAAACGAATTGCGAGCGGTTCTTCGACGGGCAGCTTTATCACACCGCTACTGACGTAACGATTCCCTGTCTCCGTCGCTTCAACGAGACCGAATCCCGTTTTACGTGATCCGGGATCGATACCAAGAATGACTGTCACCGATGATCTCCGCTCATAGCCCGATTGTGCGGCAAACGGGCAATGGAGTCATGTTACGACGACAATTACTTTTCGGGGGTGCGCAAACGTATGCTGAGTTCGCGAAGTTGCTGCTCTGATACTTCTCCCGGCGCATCGGTCATCACGCATTGCGCAGACTGCGTCTTAGGGAAAGCAATCACATCGCGGATAGATTGACCATCGACCATGAGCATGACGAGACGATCGAGACCAAACGCAAGTCCACCGTGAGGTGGCGCACCGTGCTTGAGTGCAGCGAGCAAGAACCCAAACTTCGCGTCAGCTTCCTCGGCAGAGATACCCAGCACATCAAAGACCGCTTTTTGCATGTCTTGACGGTGAATACGAATAGAACCACCGCCGATCTCGCTACCATTGAGCACCATGTCGTAGGCACGCGAAAGCGCTTTTTCAGGCGCAGCAGCTAGCGTTTCAACGTCACAGGACGGCGCAGTGAAGGGATGGTGAATTGCGGTTAAACCACCATCACCCGTCTCTTCGAACATGGGGAAATCAACAACCCAAAGCGGCGCCCAACCTTCGCCGACCAAGCCCATCATCTCGGCCACTTTGAGTCGCAGCGCACCCAAGGCGTCGTTAACGACTTGGCGCTTGTCGGCACCGAAGAAGACGATATCGCCGTCCTCCAGCGCGAGGCGCTCGACCAGCTGGCTAACCGTTGCCTCTGGCATGAACTTCAGAATCGGGGACTGAAGACCTTCAACGCCCGCTGCCTTGTCGTTCACTTTGATCCACGCCAACCCGCGCGCACCGTAATTGCCGACGTACTTGGTGAAATCGTCAATTTCTTTGCGGCTGATCTTCGCGCCACCTGGTACACGGAGCGCCGCGACACGACCCTTTTCATCGTTTGCCGGCCCAGAGAACACCTTGAACTCGACGTCTTTCATCAAATCGTCGATAGAGACAAGTTCGAGGTCGATGCGCAGGTCTGGTTTATCAGACCCAAATCGCTCCATCGCTTCGTGCCAGGTCATCTGTGGAAAATCACCGAGCTCAACGTCCAAGTGCTGCTTAAACAGTGTTTGCACCATGCCCTCAGTGAGCGTCATCACTTCAGCCTCGTCCGTGAACGACAGCTCTATATCGATCTGAGTGAATTCTGGCTGGCGATCAGCGCGCAAGTCCTCATCGCGGAAACATCGAGCGATCTGGTAGTAACGATCGAAACCAGAGACCATCAACAGCTGCTTGAAGAGCTGCGGAGACTGCGGCAGCGCAAAGAATTTTGATGCGTTGGTTCGACTCGGCACCAAATAGTCTCGCGCGCCCTCAGGAGTCGCCCGTGTTAGCACGGGGGTCTCGATGTCGAGAAAACCCGCTGACTCAAGGTAGGTTCTGATCGTCGATGTAATCTGCGAACGGCTTATCAAATTGCGCTGCATCGACTCTCTTCGAAGATCCATAAAGCGGTATCGGAGACGAACGTCCTCGCCCACTGTCTGATGTGCATCGAGAGGAAAGGGAGGAGGAGCCGCTTCATTGAGAATGACAAGCTCTTTTCCCAAAATTTCGATGTGCCCTGTGGCCATCGCCGGATTAATCGTTTCTGGGGAACGGTCTCGAATGCGTCCCGTTATTTGTAAAACGTACTCGCTGCGTACTTTATCTGCGAGCTCAAAGTATTCCTTAGTATCAGGATCGAAAACCACCTGGACAATGCCATCTCGGTCACGCATGTCGAGGAAGATAACCCCACCGTGATCTCGACGTCGGTCTACCCAGCCACAAATGGTGACCGTCTCTCCAACAGAAACGTCCTTAGTTGCACCGCAATAATGTGTTCGCATGCTCATTCTCTGATTTACTTCCTGGCGTCCTAGTCCGCCGAGCTACTTTTCGCGCTGGACGCACTGGATGACGCACTCGAGCTGCCGGAATCGGATCCGCTTCCCGAGTCATTTGCAAGGTTCTTTTTAGCACCGGTTTTAAAGTCGGTTTCATACCAACCCGATCCGGCCAGCCTGAAAGCAGGCGCCGACACCTTCTTCTTCAAAGACTTAGCGCCGCACTCCGGACAGTCGGTCAGTGGGGCATCTGATATTTTCTGCAGTGCCTCATGCGCGTTACCGCAGGCACCACATACGTATTCGTAAATTGGCATGCGAAGGTCTCTAAAATCGAACGAGTTAGCTGAGTTCTCGACAGCGCGCGCAAGCCTACACTAATCGGCGGCTGAGGTTAATGGGAATACTGGGCCTGTATCGAATTCAGACCACAATACTGTGGTGATTTTGAATACCGAGCGGATGTCACTCCACCGGGAAATCGGGTTGTGACGAATCGGCATATCGCCGCAGCTGGGAACTATAACAAGATGTTGTTTGATACACTCCCCGCCACCATAGCCTCGATGGCTGGGGAGACGTCTTTAACAAGGTTTACGCAATGCGATTTTCACGATTTCCAATCTCAACCACCAAAGAAACACCTGCCGACGCCGAAGTAATTAGCCACCAGTTGATGCTTCGTGCCGGGCTTATAAAGCGTATTGCTGCCGGGATTTACACTTGGATGCCGCTTGGTCTCAAAGTAGTGCGCAACGTCGAGCGGGTTGTTCGCGAAGAAATGGAAAACGCGGGTGCCGTTGAGCTATCCATGCCCGTGGTTCAGCCTGCTGAACTGTGGGAAGAGTCTGGTCGTTGGGAGCAATACGGCCCCGAACTTTGCCGACTCAAGGACCGACATGACCGCGACTTCTGCCTGGGTCCCACGCATGAGGAGGTGATCACCGACCTCGCAAAGACCGAGATCAAAAGCTACAAGCGACTCCCTGTGAACTTCTTTCAGATTCAGACCAAATTCCGAGATGAAATCAGGCCCCGGTTTGGTGTCATGCGTTCACGCGAATTTGTAATGAAGGACGCCTATTCATTCCACGAGAACCAAGCATCGCTAGAAGAAACTTATTGGCGAATGCACGAAGCCTACTCCACGATCTTCGATCGATTAGGGCTCGACTACCGGCCCGTGGAAGCCGACACAGGGTCGATAGGCGGCAGTCACTCTCACGAATTTCATATGCTTGCCGATTCGGGCGAGGATGACATTGCCTTCTCAACTGAAAGCGATTTTGCGGCGAATGTTGAACTCGCCGAAGGTTTGATGCCCGCTGCGATTGAAGCGGAGGCTGCTGCGATTGAAATCTTCGACACACCAAATGCAAAAACGATCGATGCGCTCGAGAAGCATTACGACGTTCCGGCAGCGAGTTCTATCAAGACATTGTTTGTTGAGGATGCAGAGGGGGCTCTTGTCGCGCTCGTTTTGCGCGGTGATCACCAACTCAACGAAATCAAGGCTGAAAAAATTGCTGGCATGAGCCAGCCATTGCGCATGGCGCAAGAGACAGCCGTGAAAAATGCGACGGGAGCTTCGTTCGGATCGCTTGGCCCCGTTGGCTTGGAGACCCGAGTCGTTGTGGATCGCGCAGCGTCAGTTCTTATCAATTTCGTTTGTGGCGCCAACGAGGACGACAAGCACTTTAGAAATGTGAACTGGGGTAGAGATGTCGAAAACTTCGAGGTAGCTGATCTACGCACTGTCTTAGCTGGCGACCCAAGTCCCTGTGGCAAAGGTGTATTGGAAATTAAACGTGGCATCGAAGTGGGGCACATTTTCCAGCTGGGTACCAAGTATTCGGAAGCGATGAGTGCCAATGTTCTTGATCAGAATGGAAAGTCAGTACCTATGACCATGGGCTGCTATGGTATTGGTATCACGCGTATTGTAGCCGCCGCCATTGAGCAGAACCACGACGACAACGGCATCATCTGGCCAAGCGCCATGGCGCCTTTTTCAGTTGTGCTTATTCCACTTGGCATGGATAAGTCGGAATTAGTGGCAACAGCCGCTGAGACAATGTACTCAGATTTGAAAGCGGCCGGCATCAACGTCGCGATGGATGATCGAAAAGAGCGCCCTGGCGTTAAGTTTGCCGATTGCGAGCTTATGGGCATTCCTCTGCGCGTTACCATTGGCGAGCGATCGCTCAATGAGGGTGTGGTCGAAGTGCAGGGGCGACGCGATAGCGAGGCAACCAATGTTGCCGTTGAATCTGCTATCGCCTTCGTAGCTGAGGCTGTATCTAACGGCTAATGACAAGCATCGAAATCACGTCATGAGCTTGTGACGAAGTTGGCAATCACTGAGACATTGGTTGACCCTAGGTGACAAAGATCTCAGTGTGAAGCTGCAACCAGAGGAGGACTCACGTGAACGGTAATGCTTTTCAGCGCTGGAATAGCGATCTGGCAAACGTCATTGCACACGTAGGCGACTCGATCTTCTTTCAGCAGGTTTTTGCAGCCATAGAAGCACAAGTGCCTGTGGCATATCCGCAAGCATGGCTCTACCACAAGGATCTCCCCCCGCAGCTGCTCGACCATAAAATCCCAAAAGATGCCTACGGCTCGCAGGTCGATGAGTACTTAGAAGGCCCTTATCGCGAGGACCCGTTTTTCAAAATATCGCTCAGCGCACCCCGCAATAACTGCTATCGCCTTTCGCGGCTGGTCACCGGCGACTTTGAGCAAAGCAGTTACCATCGCGATTATTACGCGAGCACAGGCACCGTCGACGAGGCGATTATTGTCACACGCCTTGCCGATGGTAGCGTTATCAATATCAGCTTGATGCGCCTGGAAAATCAGGGTGAATTCAGTGAAGAGGAATACAACTGGCTTTACAGTGTTAGTCAGTGTCTTGCTGAGCTGATTGACTTACACACCCGCCGCGAAGAGTTTGTCGAGAGCAACCTCTTGCAACCGGGAGTTGATCACCACATCCAGCAGGGCTACGAGAGCTTTGGAGCCAGTTACGTCAGCGAACGAGAGCAAGAGGTATTGGAGCTACTGCTTCGCGGTTATGGGGCCGACACAAGTGCCGAAAAACTCGATATTTCACTCGAGACGGTGCGGCGCCATCGCAAGTCCATCTATAAAAAGCTTGATGTAAACAGTCAGGCAGATTTATTCGCGCTGTTCATCAACGTCATACCTTACGTCGCGAAAGCGAAAGGCGACGATCCACTCAAGGCATACATGGGCTAACGATTACCCAGCTAAGGTAACCCCTGCCCCACCTTGGGCATTGTCGTGAAAACGTCCACCCTTCACTGTTCGCTCTGATCAAAAACGAGCGCTATTTGTGTACACCACGCGACAATTCCTAAACGCTTACCCCGACATCACGATGGTCGAGGCACTGATAACGGACTGCAACGGGATCGCCCGCGGTAAGTGGCTGCCTGTTCAAAAGCTTTCCACCATCGAAAAACAGGGGCTTAAGCTTCCCAAGTCAGCACTGGGGCTTGATGTGTGGGGACGGGATATCCCCGAACTTGCGCACGCAAATGGTGACATTGACGGCTATTGCCACTTAGTTGAAGGGTCTCTGAGACCCTTGCTCACCGAGCGGGGCGTCGATCAGGCGCAGGTCATATTGACCATGTCAGATAAAGACGGCTCAGCCTTCATGGGCGACCCGAGACAAGTACTCAACGCATTAGTTGGCAGATTCACCGAGAAATCGCTCAAGCCCTGCATGGCGGTTGAGCTCGAATTTAGCTTACTACCGCGGCCCGAGACCAATGATTCAGTCGGCAGCGCATTGCGTGACCAAAATAGCTTAGGCGGCAACCTCTATGCGCTCAGCGAGCTCGATTATCACGCACCTCTTTTGGAGGCATTGCGGGTAGCGTTCGAAACGCAGGATTTGCCCTACGAAGGGATTATCAAAGAGTCTGCGCCCAGTCAGTTCGAAATTAATGTGGCGCACAGTGATGACGTGATGCTGTTGGCCGATCAAGTTATTCGCATGCAACGTACCATCCGAGCCGTGGCTGCACGACATGGCTTCATCGCGAGTTTTATGCCGAAGCCCATCGACGATGAAGCAGGTAATGGGCTTCACGTTCATTGCAGCCTCCTTGAGGAGAATGGCGTCAACGTATTTGATAATGGCGAGGAAAGCGGCTCTGACCTGCTTCAGTATGCAGTCGCCGGCTGCTTGGAATTACTCCCTGCGTCGATGTTGTTATTCGCGCCCAGTTTCAACGCCTACCGCCGCTTTCAGCCGGGCAACCACGCACCGACAGAAGCAACTTGGGGCTATGACAACAGGACGACCGCGCTCAGAATTCCAGAGAGCCCCGCGGCAGCACGCAGGATTGAACACCGTGTGGCGGGTGCGGACGCTAACCCGTATCTCGTTCTTGCGGCCGTACTCGCAGGCATCTGGCATGGCATCGAAAACAAGCTTACCCCGCCGTCAGCTATTGAGGGGAATGCATGGGATCAAGACATCGAGGCGCCCAAACTCGCCACAACAATGGATCAAGCGATCGACGTTTTCCGCAACGAAAACCAACTAGCGGACTATCTGAGCGAGGAATTTAAAACCCTCTTCCTGGCGACCAAGCAGCAAGAGTGGAATGAGTTTTCCAAGCGAGTCACTGAATTTGAACTGGAAACTTATTTGCGAATGTAGTTTGCTTTGCGCCTTCTACATGTAAGGACAAAGCCATGCCAAGCGTATATGACTTCTCAGCCACATTAGCCAACGGCGATGAAACATCACTAGCCGACTTCAAAGGCCAAGTACTCCTGGTCGTAAACACCGCATCAAAGTGCGGGTTCACCCCGCAATATGAAGGTCTTGAGAAACTCTATACCGAGCACAAGGATGCAGGCTTTTCAGTCCTAGCGTTCCCCTGCAATCAATTCGGCTCACAAGAGCCTGGTAGCACTGAGGAAATCGTTGAGTTTTGCGAAACTCGGTTCAGCACTAGCTTTCCTCTTTTTGAAAAAATCGAAGTGAATGGCGATGGCGCACACCCGCTCTATAAGCATCTGAAGTCAGAGATTAAGGGCATCATGGGGACTGAGCGTATTAAATGGAATTTCACTAAGTTTTTGATCAATCGCGACGGTGAGGTAGTAGCTCGATTTGGTTCGCAGAAAAAGCCAGCTGATATCGAAAAAGAAGTTAAGGCCTTACTCTGAACTCGCGAAAACGATAGACGCCGACTTAGGCCCAGTGTCCACAGAAGGGCGGGCGCCGCTCGCATGCCTCACGCTTGCGTGACTTTTAAACAGGGCAGGTGGTGCTGATTTTGGGCATCAATGCTCGCGCGTTTCCCTGAAGCTGATATCTGGCCAGCGCTCTTGCATGAGATTCAAGTTCACGCGGGTTGGCGCTAAGTAAGTGAGGTATCCGCCACCGTCTTCCGACAAATGATCAGACGCTTTTTTGCGAAATTCTTCTAACTTGCGAGGATCTTCCGCATCCAGCCACCGGGCGGTGTAAATGCTGACCGGCTCGTAGATTGCGTCGACCTTGTACTCGTCCTTCAATCGGTGTGCCACGACATCAAACTGCAACTGACCCACCGCACCCACGATCAAGTCGGTGGAGTTGAGTGGAGAGAATACCTGTGTCGACCCCTCCTCCGATAATTGCTGAAGACCCTTCTGCAAGGCTTTCATCTTCATAGGGTCGGACAGGCGAATCTTGCGGAAAAGTTCGGGCGCAAAGTGTGGGATACCCGTGAATTGGAGCGCCTCGCCGGAGGTGAATGTATCCCCTATTTGAATGGTGCCATGGTTGTGCAGACCGATAATGTCACCCGCCACTGCTGACTCTACCAACTCGCGCTCTCCGGCTTTAAACGAGACCGCATCAGCAATGCGAATATCTTTCTCGATGCGCACATGGCGCATCTTCATGCCCTTCTCATACCGACCGGAACAAACACGCACAAAGGCAATGCGATCTCTGTGCTTGGGATCCATGTTCGCCTGGATTTTGAAAACAAACCCAGAAAACGCAACTTCGGTAGGTGACACATCGCGTGACTGTGTTGTCCGATGTTGGGGTTTCGGCGCCCATTCAACAAAATCATCGAGCATTTCGCGAACGCCGAAATTACCAAGTGCCGTTCCAAAAAAGACGGGTGTTTGTTGCCCGGCAAGATAGCGGTCCTTGTCAAACTCATGACTAGCGCCTCGGACCAGTTCGATTTCATCGCAAAAATCGTCGTACTCATCATCGAGGAGCGCCCGTGCTTCATCCGAATCCAGCCCCTGAATTCGCTTATCGGGCGGCAATACCTGCCCGTTCCCCTGTTCAAAACAATGAATGGTATCGGTGTAGAGGTTATAAACGCCCTTGAAGAACTTCCCCATTCCAATTGGCCAATTGATGGGCGCCGCCTCAATTTTTAATACGTCCTCAATTTCATCAAGAAGCTCGATGGCATCGCGAATATCACGATCCAACTTGTTCACAAAGCCAATGATCGGGGTATCGCGCAATCGACAGACGTTCATCAACTTAATGGTTCGATCTTCCACGCCCTTCGCGCCATCAACCACCATGAGCGCTGAGTCGACCGCAGTCAGTGTGCGATACGTATCCTCAGAGAAATCCTCGTGCCCCGGGGTATCTAAAAGATTGACCGTGCGCTCTTTGTAGGGAAACTGCATGACCGACGAGGTGACGGAGATACCGCGCTCTTGCTCCATGGCCATCCAGTCAGATGTAGCGTGAGGACCGCGCTTTCCCTTAACGGAACCCGCGACCTGAATAGCGGAACCAAGCAACAACAGCTTCTCGGTAATCGTAGTCTTACCCGCATCTGGGTGCGAGATAATGGCGAAAGTTCGACGCGCATTAATGGCGTTTGCGGTGTCTGACATGGCTCCTCCGTTGGCGCGTCGGATTATGCCAGCTTCAGACTAGGAGTGTTCAGCGCAGAGGGAGTTTTGACTGTAAATGCTTCACTAACTGGCCTGCAGCCTGAGCCTGCCCCGGACAGTTGTCACCCAAAAGACGCGCGAGGGAGGTCACTTGAAGCCCCGCATAGCCACAGGGGTTAATGCGACCGAAGTGTTCCAAATCCGGATCTATGTTCAGCGAGAGCCCGTGATAACTACAACCGCGACTGATCTTCAGTCCAAGCGCTGCGATTTTCTCACCGTCGACATACACACCCGGCGCTTTGGGGTCGGCCACTGCCTGAATATCCAGCGCCGAAAGATAATCAATGATTGCCGTCTCAATTGCCGTCACAAGGTCACGCACTCCAAGTTTTGCTCGGCGAATATCGCACAACACGTAGATTACGATTTGGCCCGGCCCGTGATAGGTCACCTGACCGCCGCGATCCGTTTGAATAACCTCGATATCACCGGGAGCGAGCAGGTGCTCTGCCTTTCCCGCTATGCCCTGCGTAAAAACAGGCGGATGTTCGAGCACCCAGAGCTCGTCAGGTGTATCGGCACCTCGAGCTTTGGTGAACGCCTTCATAGCATCAACTGTCGTGAGATAGGGTACTTGCCCTAATTCCCTGACATGCATGCGATCAAATAACCATGGACACGCGGCCCGACGCGACGAGCTCGGCATGCAGAGCTGAGAGCTGATCTTCACCCGTGGCAATGATGGTGAACGTTATCGAGTCAAATGTGCCCGATCGGCTACTCTTGGTCACGATATCGGCGTCGGTCAATTCCGGCGCGTGACGCTCGACAATTGTGCGAATCGCCGAGGCATAGTCAGGCGTGGCTCGCCCAACCACTTTAACCGGATAGCTACAGGGAAATTCAATTTTGGGGGCTTCGGGCTCGGTCACGTCTCAGCCTACAAGATTTTGAAACCAGAGAATCAATGCATCGATAAGGCGCTTGAAGAAGCCTCCGCTTTCAACGTCATCGAGCACCAAAAGGGGGGTTTCGAGAAGCACTTCACCATCGCGCTTCACGGTCACAAGACCGATCTCGTCGCCACGCAAGAGCGGCGCCTCTAGCTGCTCGTTAACGCTAACCTCGATGGTTGCCTCAGTGCGCTCACGCGGCACCGTCAAAACAACGGACTCGAGCACACCGCCGTGAACCGTTTCTTTAGTGCCTTTCCATACCTTGGGCTCTGCCAAGGTTACCTCGGCAGAGAGCGGTCGTAGATTTTGGAAAAAGCGGAATCCGTAATTGAGCAAACTCGCATTTTCCGAAGTTCGGGTCCGTCGCGTGGCACTTCCGAGCACTACCGACACCAAGCGCATATCATCTCGCTTTGCGGAGGCGACGAGGCCATAGCCCGCCTCACTGGTATAGCCCGTTTTTAAGCCATCCACGGTGCTATCAGTTCTTAATAATCCGTTGCGGTTGTATTGCTTTATACCGTTATAGGTAAAGCTCTTTTCTTTATATATTTTGTAGTGCTCTGGGTGGTTATTAATGAGTGCAACCGAGAGCTTAGCGAGATCTCTCGCCGTCGTTCGATGCTCTGGATGCGGCAGCCCATGGGGATTTCGATAGGTCGTATTATCCAGGCCAAGATCTGCAGCGATTTGGTTCATGACATCGACAAAGCTCGATTCTGTCCCCGCCAGATGTTCTGCCACGGCAACCGAGGCATCATTGCCCGAGGAGATCACAACACCGCGCTCAAGGTCTCCTAAACTCACAGGCTTTCCCGGCTCGATCCACATCAAGGAAGACCCCTGAAACGTTGGGTTTTGTGACCATGCATTGCGGCTGACTGTAATGATATCGTCCAGCGATGCACGGCCTGAATCGACTTCTTCCGCCAACACATATGAGGTCATGATCTTTGTCAGGCTAGCGGGAGGTAGTGAGAGATCTCCTTGATAGTCAACAAGTACCTGCCCCGTCGTTGCGTCGATCAAGAAATACGCATCGGCCGGAAGTTTCGGCGCTGGGGGAACCGCGGCGATGACTGAGCTATTTAACCCAATGCAACACAGAACTAATAACCGCCCCAAACGACTCAACCGCATCACTTTCCCTACCTTCATAAACGCACCATATTGCGGCGCTAGTGTATCAATTCAAGGAGACAATAGCTCAAGGCAATCGTTGCCCTTCTGGAAATCCATTGTCACGTAGCTGCATCTGGATACGGTCGAGTTGTTTGGTGCTGTCTGCACCCTCAACTGGCCCCAATCGCACCCTGTAAACTGTTCTTTGGTCCGAAGATAATACTTCGGAGACATCGACCGGTATCGCAGACCCCACCAACTCTCTCACCGCTTCAGCCAGCCCCTCAGCCGAGCTCCTTTGTTCGTAAGCGCCTAATTGCAATTGCCGGTAAATCGTAGGCTCAGTAGTTCGCCAGTCATCCGTCCCAGATACATCAATGTACTCAAGACGAACACGCGTGGTGCCCTGATCCGCAAACCCCAGGCGAACCGCCACCCCGTAAGATACGTCAATCAATCTGTCATCAACGAACGGTCCTCGATCATTTACCCGAACAATCATCGATGAATTGTTTTCTAGATTGGTCACTCGCACGAAGCTCGGAAGCGGCAGCGATTTGTGAGCGGCGGTCGCCTTGTAAACATCAAACACCTCGCCGTTTGAGGTGAGCCTGCCTTGGAACTTCATGCCATACCATGAGGCAATGCCCTCCTCGCTGTAGCCTTTAGCAGAGGGCATCACAGTGTATTGTCTCCCAAAAACACTGTAGGGGCTCTTATTACCCATTCGCGACACAGGGTCAGCCGAGGGCACCGCCTCGATGACAGCCGCTGGAGATACCGGCGGCGGCTCGTAATCCACAGCACTGGGCTTGGTGCCTGTGCAACCCGCAAGGATCGCAAGTCCTAGAATTGCCCCGAGGAGCCTCACAGCATTTGTGCTCTCAGGTCTTGGCTCAACTGATAAACGGCCATTGCATACATGGCGCTGTGGTTGTAGCGAGTGATGACATAAAAGTTATGCAGCCCCAGCCAGTATTCATCGCCAGCTTTACCTTCGAATTTTATAGGTGTGGCTTTTGCGCTCGTTGGAACGTTATCGCGCGAGGTCAAACCCAAGGTTGAGAGTTGCGCAATTGTCTTCTTTGGTTTCAAGCCACCCTCGAATACGGATGCGTCACCGTTGAAGTCAGCGGCAGCTATAACGTCGCCACCCGGCCGCCAGCCGTGTGCGACGAAATAGTTGGCCACACTCATCACCGCATCGTTAGGATTCGTCCAAATATCGATAACACCATCACCCTCAAAATCTTTGGCATACGCGGTGTAGCTCGAGGGCATAAACTGCCCTAGCCCCATGGCACCAGCATAGGATCCCTTCATGTCAGTCAGTGGCAGTCCAGACTCGTAAGCCAGTGCTAAAAACACCTCTAACTCTTTTGTAAAGAAGGGAGATCTTCTGGGGTAATCAAACGCTAGCGTAGTCAACGCATCGATCACTCGATATCCACCAGTAATCCTTCCGTAATAGGTTTCCACACCAATAATGGCGACGATGATCTCCGATGGAACCCCTGTCTCAGCGCTAACACGATCTAGCGCATCACGATTCTCGCGCCAAAATTTGATGCCTTCCCGAGTTCGGCGCTCAGTAAGAAAAATATCCTGATATTCGGACCAGGGCTTACTCTTCTCAGCAGGGCGAGAAATCGCTTTTAGGATACTCTGTTGCTTCGTGGCCTCAGACAAGGCGCCTTCGAGCCAGTCGCGATCAACGCCTTTTGCCGCAACACGCTCGATTAATGCTGCGGCATTTGGATGGTCACGGTAATCTGCGCTCGCGCCCAGCGAACCGAACAAAAACACACAAGTAACTGCACCCCTAAACCAGCTGTTCTTCGTTTGCACTCGTAATCCTCTGTATATCGTCACTTACATCTCTCGATTTACTACTGCCTCACCGGCAGCTTCTTAACAACAAATAAGCTAAAGACCTATTAGTCGAGTCATATCTAGCCTGAAATCAAACGCCTCATCGCATTGCCCGAGTAACCGGCTTTTCCGTCGCAATGGCCATCAACAGGCCGAAGGCCACCATCATAGAGACCATCGCTGTTCCGCCGTAACTCACCATTGGCAGCGGGACCCCCACTACAGGTAAGAGTCCTGAAACCATACCAAGGTTCACTACGAGACCAAAAAAGAAGGTGGTAATGAGCGCGCCTGCTAGCAGACGCGCAAAACTGGACTGGGCGCGCCACGTGATAACTAGACCACGAAGAAGAATCGCCGCATAAAAGACAAAGAGCAGGCTCACGCCCCGAAAGCCAAATTCCTCTGCAAGAACTGCGATTATAAAATCAGTGTGACCCTCTGGGAGGAAGTCCAACTGAGCCTGACTCCCTTGAGTCCAACCAAGCCCCTCCCAACCTCCGGAGCCGATTGCGGTCTTTGATTGAATGATGTTCCACCCAGCTCCCAAACGATCGGACTCAGGGTTGAACAGTGTCAAGATACGTTGCTTTTGATAGTCCTTGAGCACAAATACCCACGCTGGCCAAATCGATACCAGCGCAGCGAAGATAAGCGACAGAATGTAGCGCCATTGAATACCTGCCATGTAAATGACGGCGAGGCCGCTGCTCGCGACGAGTAAAGAGGTACCCAGGTCGGGCTGCTGCAAAATGAGAAATGAGGGTACTGCCACCATCATCGCTGCAATGAGTAATGACTTTGAGGTTGGGGGCAGGGCCTTCTTCGAAAGCCACCATGCGATCGCTAGAGGCATTGCCACTTTCATAATTTCCGAGGGCTGGAAACGAATAAAACCAAGACTCAACCAACGTTGAGCACCCTTCGCACCGACGCCAAAAAAAGCAACGCCAACCAGCAACACCAAACCCAGAGCAAACACATAGGGAGATACAATCTTCAAGGTCTCCAGTCGCAGCTGAGCGGTTATCAACAAAACTGCAAATGCAATGAATAGATTACGGATTTGTGCGGTCATCATCGGCTCTGACTGACCACTGGCGCTGTAAAGAACAACGAGACCGGCCACACTTAGAAGCACCAGCGGAATGAAGAGCCAGAGATCAATATGCAGCAGCCTTAAAAAGGCGATACGCGCTCCAAGATCTCGCGATGACACCTGGGACACACGTTCAAAGTCATGACTCATGGCGTGTCATCCAATAGTCCAGCATGGAGCGGGCAACCGGGTATGCCGAGCTACCTCCACCACTGTTTTCCGTAAGTATCGCGATCGCTATTTTGGGAGCCTCGACGGGTGCAAAAGCGATAAACCAACCGTGATTGCGTTGATATTCAGAGAGACTTTCTTCGTCATAGGTGGCGTCCTGAGCAATTCCTACGACCTGAGCCGTCCCTGTCTTACCGGCAACTGTGTAATTCAGACCTCGTCGCATCCCGGCTGCTGTGCCCCTCGGTGCAAACACGGTGTCTACCATCCCAGCAAATACTTCATCCCAATATTCGGATGGCGCCGATACCGACAGTAAAGGCTCTGGAGTAACCACCTCTCCCGCAACTGATGCAACTAGCTGCGGCTTGTAGGCCGTTCCGCGCATTGCCAGTGCACTTGTGGCAACAGCTAGCTGAAGCGGTGTTGCTAGCATGTAACCTTGTCCAATCCCGACGATGAGCGTCTCACCCCCGTACCAGCTACTGCCAATAGCTTCTCGCTTCCACTCGGCCGAGGGTAATATCCCACGCTTCTCGCTGGGTAGGTCGATTCCTGTGAGCGACCCGATACCAAAGTCGTAAAGCGACGCGGACAATGCGTCGATACCTAGACGATTTGCAAGCTCGTAGAAATAGACATCACAAGATTGAGCAATGGAGTCTCGTAGGTTCATGAACTCCGAATGCCCAGTGCCGCGGATACGTAAAATCCAGTCCCGATAACGCCGATCATCGCCGGGCAACGTGTAGTAACCAGGGTCGGCAATTAGCGTCTCAATATCGATGACACCTCGGTTTAAGCCTGCGAGGCCAAGCATAGGTTTGACGGTAGAGGCCGGCGGATACTGACCTTGAATCACCCGGTTGAGCAAAGGCGCATCGCGCGAATCTCGCAGGAGCGCATAGTCACCAAAACTGATGCCGTTCACAAATTTATTGGGGTCATAGCCAGGGTTCGAGTAGGCGGCAAGGACCCCGCCCGAGAGCGTGTCGACAGCGACGACCGCGCCTCTCATGTCACCCAGTGCCTCTGCTGCAATACGCTGCAACTCAGCATCTAGGTGAAGCTTCAACTCAGCGCCGGGCGTTGGCTCAATTCGATCGACAACCCGCAAGTCAACGCCGCGAGCATTGGTTTCAATTTGACTAACACCGAGTTCGCCGCGCAACAAAGGCTCGTAATAGGCCTCGAGTCCGACTTTGCCTATGTGGGTAATGCCGCGGTACCACTCAGTATCAGCGGGCGCAATGTCATCCTTTCCAATACGCCCAACATAGCCGATGGCATGGCCGAGCAGTGCGCCTTCAGGGTAGTTGCGAGTCAACTCAGTGAGTATCGACATACCCTCGAAGCGATGTTTGTTCACTGCAAGCATTGCTCGCTCGGATTCACTCAAACGGTACTTCAGAGGTACCGGGCTGAGCGGCCTCGTTCGCCTCCGAGTCTCCGAAAAAAGCGCAATGTCATCCTCACTGAGATCGAGCAACTCGGTCAGCTCGACCAGCGTCTCTTCGAGATTTGAAATGCGTTCGGGGGTTAACGCCAGAGTGAAGGAAGGCAAGTTCTCTGCCAGTAGTCGCCCCTCACGATCGACAATGACGCCACGTGTGGGAGCAACCGCTCGAACGGCAATGCGGTTTCTATCGGACTGCGCTCGAAAGGTTTCGTTCTGAACAATCTGGAGATAAAAATAGCGGTAGAGGAGCCCTACCATAACCACAAGCATAAGGGTCGCCAGCACCACAACACGCGCCTGCGTCAGGCGCGTTTCGCGCGCCCAGTCTTGCATTTGATTCAGCTGGCGTGCCATCTCGCGTCAACCCTCTCCCCACGCGGAGCTTACCGTAATTAACAACTCAAGCGCGATGGTAAGGATGCCCTGCGTTAATTGACCACGCCCTATAAAGTTGCTCCGCCAGAATTACCCGAACGAGAGGGTGAGGAAGCGTGATGCGCCCTAGAGACCATTTCGCCGCAGCCCTAGCCTTGAGTTGCGGGTGTATACCGTCTGGTCCGCCGATAACAAACGCCACCTTGGTCCCTAGGTCTTGCCAAGCCTCTATGAACTCCGCGATTGCCTCTGTTGATAAGACTTTCCCGTCGACGTCCAGAACAACAATGATCTCCTGGTCTTTCAAGCGGCGCTCGATCGCCTGATATTCATCCAGCATACGACTCTCAGCCGTATCTCTTGAACGCTTGGAAGCAGGGATCTCGCACCACTCAACGGGCAGGTCACGAGGCATGCGTTTTGCGTATTCGTCGACACCGCGACTCACCCAATCAGGCATCCGTGTGCCGACGGTGAGCACTCGCATACTTAATTCCAGACGTCTGCGTGCGCTTCATCCATGGGTACAGGCTCTTCTTCACCAGACCACAAGCGCTCGAGATCATAGAAGCTTCGTGCCGCTGGCTGCATAACATGAACCACAACATCGCCGAGATCGACGAGCACCCAATCTGCCGCGTTTTCACCCTCAACACCAATAGGAGGCAAGCCCGCTTCTTTGGCCTTGATAACGACATTGTCGGCAAGCGACTTCACATGGCGTGAGGAGTTCCCGCTGGCGATAACCAAATAGTCCATGACGGAGCTTATGCCGCGCACATCCAAAATTTTTGGATCGACAGCTTTCAGGTCTTCGAGTGCATCGACCACGAGGTTGGTCATTGGGGTGCTAGGTTGAGTCAAAAAGAGCCTCTTGGAGTGAAGTTAGCGGTATAGCTGATGGTGGTTAATATACTCTATTACTGTGTCTGGGATCACCTGCTCAAGTCCCTTGTTACTATTCGAACCCTCGCGCAACTCGGTTGATGAAATGTCCACCAAGGAACACTCGACGCGGGCTATACCACCACAAGCCATTGCATTAATCGTATCGAGATCAACCTCTGTCTCCCTATACCACGCTGCGACCTCCTCTGCAGGCAGGGGAAATTGTCCAGGTCTTTTAGTCACAACGAGGTTTGCATAGGCGGTTAGATCTCGCCACTGGCGCCAACGATGCAGTGTTGGCAAACAATCGTCGCCGATGACGAAATAGAGGCACGCCCCGTTTCCAAACTCTTCACGCAGCTCCGAGAGACTATCGACCGTGAAGGATGGCCCCGCTCTATCGATCTCTCTACAGTCCAGCGCTAACTCCGGAAATGCCTCGAGCGCCCTATTGAGCATCGCCACTCGATGGCTGGCGGTCACCGAGTGTTGTTCCTTGAGGGGCGATTGTGCGGCGGGCATGAGAAACATGTGATCAAGACGAAGACGGTGCTTGACGTCTCGAGCTACGCGCAAGTGACCGTAATGCACGGGGTTGAAACTTCCCCCCATGACGCCAATGCGTGGCTCAGACTCGGATATGACCATCACCCAGAACTACATATTTTTGACTGGTCAATCCTTCGAGACCAACAGGGCCCCGAGCATGAAGTTTGTCGGTGGAGATACCAATTTCGGCGCCCAACCCGTATTCAAATCCGTCAGCGAAGCGCGTCGAGGCATTGACCATAACGGAACTGGAGTCCACTGCCCGGAGGAAATGCATCGCAGTCTGATGACAATTCGTGACAATGCCGTCGGTGTGGCCGGATCCGTGCTGACTAATATGGGAAATCGCCTCTTCAACACCGTCGACAACTTTGATCGCCAGAACAGGCGCCAGGTATTCTTCATCCCAATCACTAGCCAAAGCAGAGGAACAGTTGTCGCCAAGAATCTCTGTCGTCTTGTCGCATCCGCGTAACTCAACCCCTTTTGCCAAGAGTGGTTCCGCAATCGCCGGCAACATGGCGCTCACAACCCCGTCAACCAGCAATGTCTCCATTGTGTTGCAGGTGCCGTATCGGTGAGTCTTTGCATTTAAGGACAGCGCAACAGCCATCTGAGGATCAGCGTCTGCATGAATGTAGAGATGACAAACACCGTCCAAGTGTTTTAGCACGGGCACCCTAGCCTCGCGCGCTACGCGCTCGATCAAACCCTTGCCGCCTCGGGGCACAATCATGTCTACCACACCCTCGAGACGTACCATGACAGAAACGGCGCTTCGGTCCGTCGTATCGACAACTTGAACTGCGTCCTCGGGCAAGTCCGCCGCCCTCAAACCTCTTTTAATGCATTCAGACAATACGAGGTTAGAGCGGATCGCCTCTGAACCGCCCCGAAGCATGACCGCGTTACCAGACTTAAGACAGAGACTTGCTGCATCGATCGTTACGTTCGGACGGGACTCATAAATAATGCCAATTAAGCCCAGCGGGACACGCATTTTTCCAACCTGGATGCCCGACTCCATGGACTTAAGGCCCTCGATACCTCCGATGGGATCCGACAAAGACCGCACTGTCTTGAGTGCGTCTAGCATTCCATCGATGCGATCGTCATTGAGTTCAAGTCGGTCAACAAGCGCAGCGTCGAGCCCCGCCTCTTTAGCAGCGGCCAAGTCTATAGCGTTAGCCTCAAGCAGTGCTGTGCGCGTCTCCTGTACAGCATCGGCAATCGCTGCCAACGCCGCGTTTCGCTGCGACACGGGCGCGTTAGCGATCATCGGGCATGCAGCCTTTGCAGATTTTGCGAGTGCTCCAATGCGCTGCTCTACCGTCACTTCCTGAGTCACTTCCTGAGTCCCTAGACGAAAAACGAGAAGTATACGCTAGACTGAGGATTTGTTGTTGACAATGGTTCTCATTAGCATTACGTTTCTCGTATGTATGTATGTATCTGCAAAGGCGTCACCGACCGAGCTATTAAAGAACAAGTAGCGGCAGGCGCGCGCTCACTAGCCGATGTCAGTCGTGCCACTGGCTGCTCCACGCAGTGTGGTAAGTGCTCGTGCTTTGCTGAGTCGCTAGTTAGCGAAGCGATGAACCGTGGTGTACAAATCCAAGCAGCTCGACAGGGTTGACCGCAAACCTAAACGCGACTGCGTTTGCGAATCGTTTTCATTTTCTTTTCTATAAAAATCAATAACTTATGCTTTTTTAAGCTGTCTTCCTAGGCTATAATCTGGCTTGTATTATGGACAGACTAGGACTTCAGGCATGAAAGGCAATTCAGACGTTATTCGTCATCTCAACAAAATTCTGTACAACGAGCTTGTTGCCATCAATCAGTACTTTTTGCACGCAAAAATGTACAAGGATATGGGGCTTGTTGAGCTGGCCGAGCACGAGTACCACGAATCCATCGACGAAATGAAGCATGCAGATGAGCTTGTCGAGCGTATTCTATTTCTCGAGGGCATTCCTAACTTACAGGACCTTGGAAAACTGAGGATTGGTGAGACGCCGCGTGAAATGCTCGAGTGCGACCTTCAGCTGGAGCACGTAGCACACGACGATCTCAAGGCAACGGTGAAATGCTGTGAAGATGTGGGAGACTACGTCTCGCGCGACTTGGCCAAGCGCATCCTAGACGCAGAAGAAGAGCACATCGATTGGCTCGAAACGCAGCTTTCGCTGATGGACCGCGTCGGTGAGCAGAACTACCTGCAAACCGCAATGAAGACGGTTAAGCCTAGCGAGAGTTGATACCGCAAAGGCTCCGAACTCAAGCGTCGGAGCCGCCCTCTCCCACAACGATCTCTTTTAACTCGCCCGTTGCATCCATATCGCAAACGATATCGCAGCCGCCGATGAGCTCACCGTCCACCCACAATTGCGGGAATGTGGGCCAGTTACCATAGGCGGGGAGATTTGCTCGGATCTCTGGGTTACTCAACACGTCGACGTAGGCAAATTTTTGGCCACAGCCCATCAGCGCCTGAACAGTTCTCGCAGAAAATCCACATTGAGGCTGATTTGGGGAACCTTTCATGTACAGAATCACTCGATTGCTCTCGATCTGATCCTTAATGGTCTCCATAATGTCCATTTACGCTCTCCGCGATGTGAGTAGTGGTTTGTTGTGGCTAATAGCTTACCAGAAACTCACGCATCATCGAGAGTAAAACCAACTCAGGATCCTGACATGTCTGCCATTATGTCTACCTACGGTCGTCTCCCTGTTGCTTTTGCATCGGGCGCGGGCGCAGAACTGTTCGACCAAAAAGGTCAGGCGTTTCTTGACGCACTGTCAGGTATCGCGGTGACTAACCTCGGACACTGCCACCCGAATATCACCAGAGCGATAACCGAGCAGGCTGAAACGCTCCTCCACACATCAAACCTTTATGGGATCTCACAACAAGAACGACTCGCCACCGAGCTGACGCAACTGACCGGCATGAAGAAAGTTTTCTTCTGTAATTCAGGGGCTGAGGCCAACGAGACAGCGATCAAAGTTGCACGACGCCACGGTGCCAACCAAGGCATCAAAGAGCCAAAGATAGTGGTAATGGAGGGTGCATTCCACGGCAGAACAATGGGCGCCTTGTCCGCAACGGGAAGTGCGACAATTCAAGAGGCGTTCAAACCGCTACTGCCCGGCTTCATTCGGATTGGAAGAAACGATATTGAGGGCCTGGAAAATATTGCCAAGCAGCACAGTGATGTCGTCGCGATTCACCTAGAACCCATTCAAGGTGAGAGCGGAATTTGGCCGATGGAGCTTGAGTTCCTCCAGCGCGCTCGAGAGCTCTGCGATCAACACAACTGGCTGCTCAGCTTTGATGAAGTGCAATCGGGCAATGGACGTTGTGGCGCTCTGTACGTTTTCCAACGTTTAGGGGTTGCACCAGACGTACTGGCGACAGCGAAAGGTCTGGGCAACGGCCTTCCTATCGGCGCCTGTATGACCAATGATCGAGCAGGTGACCTATTAATAGCCGGCGATCACGGAACAACTTATGGTGGAAACCCTATCTGTTGCGCCGCGGCGAGCGCCGTGGTGAACACATTGAGTGCTGAGCAACTGTGGGACAAAGCTGACATTGTGCGGGGATGGATTCTCGAGGGAATGCGCAGCCACTTAAACGACTCGGCGCTCATTAAAGAAGTGCGAGGCCAGGGCCTCATGATTGGTATCGAGCCCACCGTCCCAACTGGTGACATTGTGCGCATGGCGCTCGACAGACGCCTGCTATTGAACGTGGCAGGTGGTAATACAATACGCCTACTCCCGCCGCTCGTGATGAATGAACCGCAGGCAAAGTCAGTGGGCGAGCGCGTAGCCGATATCTTGAATGAGCTGGTTAAAACCCTCTGATATAAACATGGAGCTCTATTGATGAGTCATACCCGCCACTTTCTGACATTGAATGATTTAAACCGCGACGAGTTGCTAGCGCTTTTAAAACGTGCGTCCGAGCTAAAGCAACTTCAGCGAGGCGGTATCGCGCACGATTCTTTAAAAGGAAAAGTGATGGCGATGATTTTCGCGAAATCATCGACTAGAACCCGCGTGTCGTTCGAAGCGGGAATGACGCAGCTAGGCGGCAGCGCTATGTTTCTCTCGTCCGCCGATACGCAAATGGGTCGTGGCGAGCCAATCAGCGACACAGCTCGTGTAATCTCATCGATGGTCGATATCGTCATGATTCGCACTTTTGCTCACGCAGACGTCGAGCTTTTCGCTGAGAACTCAAGTGTGCCCGTGATTAATGCCCTGACGGATGACTACCATCCCTGCCAACTTCTCGCCGACATGCAAACCTGGATGGAGCATCGGGGTGATGTTCAGGGCAAAACGGTGTGCTGGCTGGGGGATGGCAACAACATGTGCCAGTCCTACATTAACGCCGCGAAAATTCTGGGCTTTCACCTAAAGATCGCCTGCCCCGAAGGGTTCGAGCCAGCGGCAGAGTTGCTAGACCAGGCGCAGGGATATGCAAGCATCGAAAACGATCCAAAACGCGCGAGTGAAGGCGCTCATTTGTTAGTGACCGATGTGTGGGCGTCGATGGGTCAAGAAGAGGAAGCACGTATGCGCGAACAAGCGCTATCGGCCTATCAACTCAATCAGGACCTACTCGATCTCGCTGATCCTGAAGCGCTATACCTGCACTGCCTGCCAGCGCATCGTGGCGAGGAGATCACAGCTGAGCTCATGGATAATCCAAATACGGTCATCTGGGATGAAGCAGAGAATCGGTTGCATGCCCAAAAGGCATTAATCGAGTTCCTGCTACATTAGCTACTACCCGCGCTCCAATGCTCAGTATGGGGTGAAACACTCCGCGCAAGCGAGCGGCAATAACTATCGCTCGCAGACATTTGCAAAATTAATAATTACCTGACCAGCCATTAATATTTTTAATGCCATTACGCCTTCATGCAGGCAGTTTTGTTAGTTACCACTAACTTTACACACTGGCACATCTTATCCACAGGAAATTCGCAGCTTTTGGGGCTTGCAATCCACCCCTCCCCGCCCTATCTTGGGGGTGCAATCGAAAATAACCCCAAGATGTGGTGAAAATTAGTAAAACAGACACCACGCATTGAGCGGTTGTTTAACCACAGAAAGACACGTGAGGTGACAACAGCATGCAGACAGGCAGCGAAACCGTAGGCAATCAGACGCCCGCAACCCCGCCAGTAACAGGAACACCTAGCCAGACCCGAATTGCGGCAACGGCTCCAGGGCAAATGCGCGTAATCAAACGTAACGGCACGGTAGTGCCCTTCGAGGACAGCAAAATTTCTGTCGCGATTACCAAAGCGTTTCTGGCTGTTGAAGGCGGTACAGCGGCAGCAAGCTCGCGAATACACGAAACCGTTGCAAAGCTGACCGAGCAGGTCGTCGGCACATTCAAACGCCGCATGCCGTCAGGTGGCACTATCCATATCGAAGACATCCAAGACCAAGTGGAATTGGCATTGATGCGTGCTGGGGAACACCTCATTGCGCGTGATTACGTCATCTATCGCGAGTCGCGACGTCAAGCGCGTGTTGAAAAAGAGGCGCTGTCGCCTGAGTCTGAAGCAGCTGCTGGCGCCATTAACGTTGTGGGTGCGGACGGCACGTCAAAGCCTCTGGATATCGAGCGTATCCGTACGATTGTTGCAGAAGCGTGCATGGACCTCTCTGATGTCAGCGAAGCGGCGATCATCGATGAGGCTCTGAAAAACCTCTACAACGGCGTTACCGAGCAAGAGCTGAGCACATCCCTAGTGATAACAGCGCGCACCATGATCGAGCAGGAGCCTAACTACTCGAGCGTTGCTGCACGACTGCTTCTCGATAACTTGCGCGCTGAGGGATTAAGCTTCCTCAACGTTGCGGAGTCTGCGACACAAGGTGATATGGCAACGTATTACCCACAGGCGCTTAAATCTTTCATTAGCCGCGGCATCGAGCTCGAGCTATTGGCGCCAAATCTTGCTGAGTACGATCTCGACATGCTGGGTGACGCGCTGCTACCTGAGCGCGATCTTCAGTTCAGCTACTTGGGTTTGCAGACCCTCTACGATCGCTACTTCATTCACAGCGACGAAACACGCTTTGAGCTGCCTCAGTTGTTCTTCATGCGCGTCGCCATGGGCCTCGCAACGCGCGAGGATGACAAGAACGCACGCGCAATCGAGTTCTACCAGCTCCTGTCTTCATTCGACTACATGAGCTCGACACCAACGTTGTTCAACTCTGGCACGCTGCGGCCACAGTTGAGCTCTTGCTACTTAACAACGGTACCTGACGACCTCCACGGCATTTATGGCGCAATCCAGGACAACGCAATGCTCTCGAAGTTTGCAGGTGGCCTTGGCAACGACTGGACGCCTGTGCGAGCGCTGGGTGCCTACATCAAGGGCACCAACGGTAAAAGCCAAGGCGTTGTTCCATTCTTGAAAGTCGTAAACGACACAGCTGTTGCCGTTAACCAGGGTGGTAAGCGAAAGGGGGCCGTCTGTGCCTACCTCGAAACTTGGCACATGGATATCGAGGAATTCCTCGAGCTTCGAAAGAACACAGGTGATGATCGTCGCCGTACGCACGATATGAACACAGCGAACTGGGTGCCAGATCTGTTCATGAAGCGTGTATTCGAAGATGGTGACTGGACGCTGTTCTCACCGAACGACGTACCGGATCTGCACGACCTGTACGGCACAGCGTTCGAAGAGCGTTATACACAGTATGAAGAGCAAGCCCGTACCGGCGAGTTAAAGCTCCACAAGACGCTAAAAGCACAAGCGCTCTGGCGCAAAATGCTCGGTATGATCTTTGAAACAGGCCATCCATGGATCACTTTCAAAGATCCCTGCAACATCCGCTCACCACAGCAGCACTGCGGTGTGGTGCACTCGTCTAACCTCTGTACAGAGATCACGCTCAACACGAGCAAAGACGAGATCGCGGTGTGCAACCTCGGATCAGTTAACTTGCCGCAGCACATCGAGAACGGTGAGCTTAACATCGACAAGCTTCGCAAGACGGTGACAACAGCTATCCGCATGCTCGATAACGTCATCGACATCAACTACTACTCGGTTGAGACCTCGGAAAACTCAAACATGAAGCACCGACCCATTGGTTTGGGCCTCATGGGCTTCCAGGATGCACTGTACAAGACAGACATTTCGTATGCATCGGAGCAGGCAGTTGAGTTTGCAGATAAGTCGATGGAAGCCATCAGCTACTTCGCGATCAGTGCATCTACCGACCTGGCTGCGGAGCGCGGTGCTTACTCTAGCTACGAAGGGTCGCTATGGAGCCAAGGCATCTTCCCCATCGACTCGCTGAATATGTTGGTAGAGCAACGCGGTGCGGACTACATCTCGGTTAACCAAGACAGCAGCATGGATTGGGATGCGCTACGCGGTAAAGTTGCGCAGCAAGGCATGCGTAATTCAAACGTCATGGCGATCGCACCAACCGCGACCATCGCCAACATCACGGGCGTGTCGCAGTCAATCGAGCCGACTTACCAAAACCTCTATGTGAAATCGAACCTCTCTGGCGAGTTCACTGTGGTCAACCCGTACTTGGTGCGCGACCTTAAAGAGCGTGGCTTGTGGGACAAGGTGATGGTTAATGATCTCAAGTACTTCGACGGCAGTGTGCAGGCGGTGGATCGAATCCCAGCTGATCTAAAAGCGAAGTACGCAACAGCCTTTGAGGTAGAACCTCGCTGGCTGGTAGACGCTGCAAGCCGCCGTCAGAAGTGGATAGACCAGGCGCAGTCGCTGAACTTGTACATCAACAACGCAAGCGGCAAAAAACTGGACGTTACCTACCGAATGGCTTGGTACAGCGGTTTAAAAACAACATACTACCTGCGTTCGTTAGCGGCGACTGGTACGGAGAAATCGACGGTTAACACGGGGCAACTCAACGCTGTATCTCAACAAGCAGCGGAAGCAGCACCTGTTCAACCAGCGCCAGTACCCAAGGCCTGTTCGCTTGACGATCCAGATTGTGAAGCTTGTCAGTAACCAAGTAAGTTAAAGGAGTTAACAATGCTTAATTGGAATGATTACAACGTAGCAGAGGGCGAAGCGCCTGTTGCTGCGCCACAGCAACAAGCACCTGCTCAACCCGAAGTGGTTAATAAGGCGCTCGAAACGCTCAACGAGCAACCGGCGGTAGCGGCACCAGCAACTGATTCAGTAAAAGCTGCCGCGGAGGCTGTCGCAAATATCGATACAGCTCCCGGTCTGGAAGAGCTGGAGATGGGCGCGTCGCGCATATCCGTTGACGAGAAGGCAATGATCAACTGCCGCGCAGACCTCAACCAGCTCGTTCCCTTCAAGTACGACTGGGCATGGCAGAAGTATCTCGACGGTTGCGCAAACCACTGGATGCCGCAGGAAATCAATATGACGGCTGATGTTGCGACCTGGAAGAGTGAAGACGGGCTGACTGACGATGAGCGTCGTATTGTTATGCGTTCCCTGGGTTACTTCTCCACAGCAGATTCGTTGGTAGCTAATAACTTGGTGTTGGGTATTTACCGACTCATTACCAACCCAGAATGCCGACAGTATCTCCTCCGTCAGGCGTTTGAAGAAGCCATCCATACCCACGCATACCAGTACTGCATTGAGTCGCTTGGTATGGATGAAGGTGAAGTCTTCAACATGTACCGTGAGGTTCCATCGGTTGCTAAGAAAGCATCTTGGTCACTCAACAAGACGCAAGCACTATCGGACCCCAACTTTACGACAGGTACGGTAGAAGATGACCAGCAGGTGCTTCGAAACCTCATCGGCTTCTACGGTGTGACTGAAGGCATTTTCTTCTACTGCGGCTTTACTCAGATCCTCTCAATGGGTCGCCGCAACAAGATGACGGGCGTTGCGGAGCAGTTCCAGTACATTCTGCGTGATGAATCCATGCACCTGAACTTCGGCATTGATGTCATCAACCAGATCAAGCTGGAAAACCCACACCTCTGGACAGAAGAGTTCCAGCAGGAAGCGATTCAAATGATTCTTGAGGGCACTGCCCTTGAGATTGAATACGCCAGAGACACAATGCCTCGTGGTGTTCTAGGAATGAACGCGAGCATGATGGAAGAGTATCTTCAGTTCATCGCTAACCGTCGCCTGACACAGCTGGGTCTTCCAGAGCAGTTCCCTGGTGCGCAGAACCCATTCCCATGGATGTCTGAGATCATGGATCTACGCAAAGAGAAGAACTTCTTTGAGACACGAGTCATCGAGTATCAGACCGGTGGTGCACTGAGCTGGGATTAATAACTCAAATACTTGAAAAGCCCCGCTAAGCGGGGCTTTTTTTTTGCTCACTGTTTTTTGCTGAAAGGTTTTTGCTTAGAGGCTTTTTCAACGCTGGCTATGAACTAGAGACAGTGAAGCCTTTCAGCGAAGAACTTAAGACGCCTTCAACTCTGGATATCAAAGGTGAACCGCGGCAGTGCCTCCAGAATCGCGCGACCGTATCGTTTACTCGCAATCCGCGTATCCAAAAGTGTAATGATCCCCTCGTCTGTCTCTGTGCGGAGAAGTCGCCCGCACGCCTGGAGCAACCTGAGAGACGCTGAAGGGACGGTCAGCTCCATAAACGGATTACGTCCGTCAGCTTCAAGCAGCTCGGCATGAGCAGCGTCGATTGGGTTATCCGGAGCTGCAAACGGCAGCTTGGCGATAATGACGTGCTCGCAGTAATGACCCGGCAGGTCAACGCCTTCTGCAAAACTTGCAAGCCCAAAGATGATGGAAGGCCGCTTCGCGTCGATACGACGCCGATGTTCAGAAATGATCTCCGCCTTACTCATAACACCCTGAATCAATAGTGAGTCCCCAAACCGGGATTCGAGCGCTTCGTGGACGTCTTGCAACTGTCGCCTTGAACTGAAAAGAACGAGAGTGCCTAGCCGCTCCTCGAGCAGCGCCGGTAAGCAATCGATTAGCTCGTCCGTGTGTTCACCTGGGCTACTCGGATCACTTCGCATATTGGGGACCACAAATCGGCCACGGGACGCATCAAACGGACTCTCAACCCGCGCAAGGGTTGTGTCCTCGGGAAGTCCAGTCTGCTGCATTAAGTGCTCAAAAGAGCCCAGAGCCGTTAAGGTAGCTGACGTCATCACCGCTCCAGCAACGCGATCCCACACATGTTCTGACAAAATGTCTCGTGCATAGATGGGACTCGCAAAACACTCGATGGAGCTCTCGTCTCCATAATGACGCATCCAGCGGGCCCACGGTGTTCCACCCTGCTCAGCGGATTCCGCATAACTGTCCCAAAGCGCAATCTGACCTTCTGCGCGAGCAAGCATGACCTGCAAATCATTCAGACTCGCTTCCCAGGTTTCCCTTTCGTCAGCGTCGGCTTCCTCGAGCAATGCTTCAACAAGACCTGCAAGCGGGTTTAGCCGCTGACGATTGGTCCGCCACAGGTCGCGAAGCGCTGCGGCTCCCTCTCTGAGCTCACTCTCAACCACACCAAACTCGAACCGTAAATCTGAGCGAGTATCCGTCCGGTTATTCAAAAGTGACCAGCACAAACCAAAGGTGTCCCGAGTCATCTGCAGTAAATCAGTTTGATTAGCTGTAATCGCCGCGAGCGACTCTGCTCGAACATCATTTTCTAGGAAAAACGAGTGCTTACTCTCGAACCACTGCTGGCTCTCCGCCAGGTTATTCAACGTCCTTCCACTACGAGCGAAACAGGCAAAGTGCTGTAAACACTTTTCGGCAAGCTGATGTCCTTCATCAAAAATATAAAAGGTATCTTCTGGTGCTGAGAGGATAAGTCCACCGCCCAAACGAAAATCTGATAGCACCATGTCATGGTTAGTCACAATGACATCTACCTCTTCCAAGCCTTCTCTGGCACGAAAAAAACTGCAGCCCGTAATATGCGGACAACGGCGGCCCAAACATTGCGAATGATCTGTTGTCACCGATCGAATAACACTAGGCTCAAGTGCGTCAGGCCAGCTATCGAGATCGCCATCCCAACTATCGTCGCTCACTGCCATCAGCATGGCATCGTAAGTCCTCTGAGCCTCCTCGCCTTCTGGCAGTTCCGCCTCATCGGGATACATCGACAACATAGGGGTGTCAGTTGAGCCCTGAATAAGCTGATCCAACTTGTATAAGCAGAGGTAGCGACTTCTGCCCTTCGCCAGCTGGTAACTGAAATTAATGCCGCTGTGGCGCTTTATCTCGGGAAGATCTTTCAGAATCAGCTGCTCTTGGAGCGCGATGGTTGCTGTGGCGATCACCAATGTCTTTGACTGCGCCTTTGCAACCGGTAGAGCAGCAATCGTGTAAGCGATGGTTTTGCCGGTACCCGTACCGGCTTCGATCGCTAAAAAAGGGGATCGCTCTGCGTCACCCAATGTATTCGCAACCTCAGCGATCATTTGCCGCTGTCCCCAGCGAGGTTTTAGGCCCTTAGCTTGTGTGAGCTTAGAAAACGCATCGCGGACCGCTTGTCGCAAATCTTCACTGAGCAAATCGCATCAACTCTTTGCTAGGTGGTGCAGCCAATTGAAAACGGGTTTAGCGTAGGCGGACAGGGCCAGGTTTCGCTCTAGCGCCGTCAAGTCATCAAATCGCGCCATAAAGGCCTCGTGAGACAAGCTTGCACTTTCAATTTCGGGAAGTGCGTCGGTTTCACCACCACCAAGAGCTTCGTAAGCCCAAACATTGGTCTGAAAAAGACGATAGTTTTCCACCATTTGTGTATCGATTTGTCGAACGGCATCGGCGACAGTTAGAGAATCTGCCCCAAGCGGCTTTCCAAACTGTATGTGGACTCGGCCCTTTTCACCCGTAATTCCAGCGGCAATACTCTCTAGATCTTCAAACTGACGCTTTTGGTATTCATCTCCCACTGCCAACTCACGCGCCTTCCTACCGTCACAAGGATCCAATTCATAGGACACTGTGAGCGGCACGATGTTGAGTCTACCCAGCACGTCATCTGCCGATTCGGATTGCTTGTCGCGCGATAGCGTTAACATTTTTAACACAGCGGCCTCGGTCCGATCATTGCCGTCTTTAGCGCGACCTTCGCGCTGCGCTATCCACAGCGAACCCTCGTTCTCAGTAATGGCATTACGCATGAAGTTCGCGAGCTGCTTCGAGGCCGCTAATTGTTGCTTGGGACCACTCAAACTGCGCTTCACAATAAAGCTCTTGTTGATACGCATCAGGTGAGACACCCAAGGCTTCTGTAAAAGATTATCGCCAATTGCGATCTGTGCCGTTCTATGCCCGTGCTCAACCAACACGATATTGGCGTAAGCAGAGTCCATGACAATATCTCTGTGATTACTAATAAACAGATAAGAATCCGCAGCCAATAGCTCGTCAATGCCGCCACTAGAAAACTCAGAGGTAGAGGCGACTACCCGATCTAATCGGGTCTTTACTAAGGCTTGAAATGCCTCGACCGTATCGACACCCGCGATCTGTTTTTTCAAAAATCGACGGGCGAAAAGTCGCGCAACCACAGGCAACCATTTAGCAAATTTATTGCCTCTCAGCGCCATCAGCGTGTCGATAAATTCGTTGTCTGCCAAGAGATCATTAATGACCGAGCTAACCTCGTCATCCCGGTAAGGTCTGATCTCGTTGTAAGGGTCTGTCATTTTACTATTGCCGATATCAAATCAAGCGAAGCGGATTGATCGCTTTGTAGCCCACTATTACCGCATTACGCCTTTTTGACTGTGTTCTAGCGAGCGTATTCTGGTAGCATCGCGCCCCGTCGTGAACCCTACCTGCGGAGAAGAAGAGATGGAAGCGTCTAGCGCATATTTGATGTTTTTGGGAGTGTCTTGCCTGTTATTAAGCTGGGGGTTATTGCTTATAACAGCATGGAAGGAAGATTACGCATGGGGCATGTTCTCCTTGCTGCTGCCACCTGTTGGCTACGGCTACGCATGTTTCCGCTTTGCAGAAGCCAAAGAAACCCTGCTACTTGCTGGACTTGGTTGGTTATTGGTCATTCTAGGGCTCTAAGTTAGACATTATTACCGTATGGGCGCACAGCGGTTGACATAGGCATCGACCTCAACCACTATTTGCGCCCTTTGAATTCCGGAGAGATTTCGTGGCGAACTCACCACAGGCTCGTAAAAGAGCAAAACAAAACGACAAGCAACGCGCTCACAATGCGAGCCTACGCTCGTTGGTTCGTACAAAGATGAAGCAAGTTATTGCTGCCGTTAACGCTGGCGAGCACGGCCCTGCTCAGGAAGCCTACAATGCGGCAGTTCCTGTCATCGATCGTATGGCAAATAAAGGCATTATCAAGAAGAACAAAGCGGCGCGTCACAAAAGCCGTTTGAACGCCAAAGTCAAAGCGCTGGCTTAATGCTGTTATTCCGAGCTGCTATCCAGCAGCTCGATTGTGAATATTCTACGCTAGTTTCCACGCTCCCAATCGAGTGAGCTTGTTAAACTAGCCGCATGTCTACCACACCCGTCACCGACAATAGTTTTCGCTTCTTATTTGAAGATGCGGACGTGCGTGGCGAGACCGTAGCACTTCAGCACGTTCTGCAAGATCTCTACGCTGCGCACCCTTACGGCGACGGCGTGAAGCGCCTGCTCGGTGAATTCGCTGCCGCTACGGTAGTCATCAGTAACAACCTGAAATTCCAAGGGCGCGTTGTGCTTCAAGGGCGCAGCGATGGTCCAATCTCACTCGTCATGGTGGAGTGCTCTTCCGAGGGACAGGTTCGAGGATTAGCCCGAGGCGAGCTTGATGCTCCCGTGGGGCCTCTAAGCTCGCTCCTGCCAAGTGGCGTTTTGACGCTCACCATCGAACCCGATGTGGGACAGCGGTATCAAGGCATCATTGCTGTCCAACGCGATGAACTCTGCGACGTGCTGAGCGACTATTTCGAGCAAAGCGAACAGCTGGCAACCAAATTCTGGCTGTCGACCGGTGACGGTGCCGCGGCGGCGCTGATGTTGCAGCAGCTTCCGAAGCAGTTAGTGCCCGATGAGACGGTGCGGTTTGATCAATGGCAAACACTCTGTGCACTCGCAGATACTGTGACAACCGATGAACTCTTGACCATCGATACCGATCGCCTGCTCTACCGACTTTTTAATGAGTGGACCGTTAAGCGCTTTGAACCAAAAGGCATTCGATTCGAATGCAACTGCTCGAGCGAGCGAAGTCTTAACGCCATCCGCTTATTACCCGAACACGAGATCACTGAGCTCTTCGAAGAGCAAGAAACAGTGACGATGAACTGCGAAATGTGTAGTAGAAACTACTCCTATTCGCTGACTGACGTTAGACCAGAAGAGGAGCATACTCTCCACTAATCTGGCACACGTTTTCTTCACACTCACACTGGAAGTAGACATAAATGACCGTTGAACAGAGTGCACAAGCACCGATCAAACACGTAGATAGCACAGCAGCTCAACTCATTGAGATGGCTCTGGACCGAAAGGAAGGCTGCTTAACCGACACCGGCGCACTTCGTGTCGAAACAGGCCATCGAACAGGCCGATCACCTGCTGATCGATTTATCGTTCGAGAGCCCTCAAGCGAGGATGCCGTTGAATGGGGTAGCGTTAACCGCGAGTTCCCCGCAGAGAAATTCGATGCATTGTGGGATCGCGTTAAGGCTCACGTCGCAAAGAATGAGCAATGGATTCAACACCTACATGTGGGTGAGCACTCCGACCACTACCTGCCCGTTAAGGTCATTACCGGGACCGCCTGGCAGGGACTATTTGGGCGCAACATGTTCATTCGCCCAGAGAATTACAACCCGTCGGATAAAGCCGAGTGGAAGATTTTAAATGTCGCGGACTTCGTTTGTGATCCCGAGCGTGATGGTACTAACTCAGACGGCGTCGTAATCATTAATTTTGGCCAACGCAAGGTACTCATCGCCGGCATGCGCTACGCGGGCGAGATGAAGAAGGCGATGTTCTCAGTGCAGAACTTCCTCCTTCCCGAGAAAGATGTACTACCCATGCATTGCTCAGCCAATATCGGGGATGACGGTGACACCACGCTGTTCTTTGGACTATCGGGCACAGGTAAAACAACACTCTCTGCCGATCCCGCGCGCTATTTAATTGGTGACGATGAGCACGGATGGGCATCGGGCTCTGTTTTCAATATCGAAGGCGGTTGCTATGCAAAAACCATCGATCTCAGTCAGAAGAACGAACCCATTATCTGGGACGCCATTCGCTTTGGCGCGATTGTGGAAAACGTTGTTCTAAACGAAGCCCGACAGGCGGACTACTGCGACACCTCTCTGACCGAGAATGGTCGCTGCTGTTACCCGCTTAACCATGTGGAAAAGCGCTCTGCGACCAATATGGGCGGAGAGCCGAAATGCGTCATCTTCCTCACCTGCGACGTCTCAGGCGTACTACCACCCGTGAGCCTCCTGTCAAAAGAGGCTGCTGCCTTTCACTTCCTATCAGGCTATACGGCGCGTGTGGGATCAACTGAACTAGGTGCAGAAGCGGGCATCCACCCAACATTCAGTACCTGTTTTGGCGCACCCTTTATGCCCCGACCTGCGCAAGATTATGCGGATTTACTTATGAAGCGGATCGAAGACTTCGGATCTCAAGTCTATCTCATCAATACCGGCTGGACCGGTGGGTCGGGCGGTACAAATGGTAAGGGTAATCGCTTCCCGATTCCCGTCACCCGAGCAGTCGTAGCAGCAGCGCAGAGTGGCGCTTTACTCAACGTCGAGACAAAGCATATCGATGCGCTGAACTTAGACTTCCCTGTAAGCATTCCCGGTGTAGCCGATGAGTTTATCGATCCAAAAGCAAGCTGGGGGGATGATGCGGCGTACGATGCGCAAGCGGAGCAGCTGGCTGGGCTTTTCACTGCCAACATTCAAAAGTTTGATATCAGCGAAGACATCGTCGCGGCCGGCCCCGCTAGCTAATAGCTTCAGCCGAAGAGACGAAATAAAGAGGGGCCAATTGGCCCCTTTTTTAAACCCTGCGATTCAGCACTCACTGCATCTTGCTGCACTCAATTAAGAAGCAAGCGCCTTTGGACCTCTACGAGAAAGCGTGCCGAAAAGCTTACCGATATCATCACCCAACAGATAAAGCGCCGGCACAAGAACAAGCGTCACACCGGTGGCAAACATCACACCAAATGACAATGAGACGACCATCGGAATCAGGAACTGCGCCTGAACACTAGTTTCCAGCATGATAGGGATAAGTCCAACAAAGGTCGTGACTGACGTCAGAATAATTGGCCTAAACCGGTCAGTCGCCCCCTGAAGCAGTGCACTTTCCAGGTCGAGACCCTCAGCACGCAAGTTGTTGATACGATCAATCAATACAAGATTGTCATTCACCACCACGCCAGCGCAGGCGATGACACCCATAATCGAGAACATGCTCACCTGCCAGCCAAGGATCCAATGGCCAAAAATAGCACCCATCAAGCCAAAGGGAACAGCGGTCAAAACGAGGAAGGGCTGCCAATAGGACTTAAAGGCAACTGCCATAAGACCAAAAATCACGAGCATTGAAAGCATTCCGAGATAGACCATGGCCTGCTGGAACTCGATTTCTTCCTGCAGCTCGCCATCCATATTGATCGACAAGCCAGGGTACATTTGAAGCCAGGTCGGTGCGTCGTTCTGCAAAATAGACTCAACAATAGCGCGTGGCGGTGCGCCGTCGTCGGCAACATCTGCAGCCACCTCGAGGGTCCGCAAGCGATCAACGCGCTCAATCGATTGATAACCCGTTTCGACACGATAAGCCGCCACAGTGGAGAATGGCACTTCCCTGCCATCACTGGTTCGAATGTACATCGAATTGATATTGGCAATGGCTCGTCTCTCGGCCTCCGGATACCGCACCATCACACGAATATCCTCACCATCGCGTGGGATTCGTTGAACTTCCTCGCCGTAAAAGGCCTGGCGGATCTGTCTCGCCACATCAGCCAACGAAATTCCAAGATTCTCCGCAGCCGGTTTCAACGAGAGAACCAGCTCCTCCAGCGGTGCGTCAAAACTGTCGCTGATGTCGAAGACACCGGGATACCGTTCAAGCGAGGCACGCACGTCGTCCGCAAGTAACTCAAGATCAGCAATGCTGTCGGACGCGAACTGCAAAGTAATAGGCTTACCGGGGTCGCGAATGGTGTAGTCAAACCGAACATCTTTTGCCTCGGAGAGGTCACCTAAACGTTCGCGCAGACGCTTTGCAACCTCCTCCGTATCGAGATCATCATTGACCGTCTGCATCACGAGATCGATCTTATTTCCGCCCGCAACGCCGAGAATATTGTCGATAGCGCCTGTTTCCGCAAACCGAGGCTGCGCGTTGTAGCTATCTTTAATTTCCTCTGCAGCCTGAATCATTCGATCACGCATTGCCTGTGTATCGCTAAATGCGCCACCTTGAGGCATCTCCACGTTGCCGACCACGAAATCGGAATTCACCCGAGGGAAGAACGCGCTCTTCAAATAGCCGCCGCCAAACAAGGCCAAACTGAAGCACAGCATTACGAGGAAAAAGCCACCTACCATGGCGTGGTTGCGCAGGCACTTTTCCAGGAAAGGTCTGTAGCGATCATTCGCAAACCATGAAAGACCATCAGCACAGGCTCGTCTTGTGCGACCAAGCCAACTGGTCTGAGCAATTTCGGGCTCCGGCTTCATGTGAGCTAGGTGGGATGGCAGAATCAGAAGGCTCTCGATTAGCGAGAATGCCAGTGCCAAGCATACAACGACTGGAATCCCCATCGATGCCGGCCCCCATTCACCAGGCAAAAAGAACATGGGGGCGAAGAACACCATGGTGCTTATCACCGCGAAAATAACCGGCTTAACCACCTGCCGTGCGCCCACAAGTGCACCGTGCTCTCCGCTGAGCCCCCTACTTTGTGCCGAGTGAACGGACTCACCAACAATAATGGCGTCGTCTACCACAATGCCGAGCGTCAGCAAGAAGGCAAACAGCGAGATCATGTTCAGGCCCTGCCCTGTATACGGCAGAACGAACAAGGTGCCCATGTAGGCTACAACAATCCCAACCGACACCCAGAAGGCAAGCATAGGTCGGAGAAATAGCATCAGAACAACGATCACCAATACCAGGCCGCCAAGACCATTTGATACCAATGTCCGGACGCGCTCCTTGAACGACTTGGAGGGATCCTGCCAGAACTCGAGGGATACCCCCTCTGGCAACGTCTGGGAACGCTCAGCAACCCACGCCTTCACGGTGTCGGTAGTAAGAATAACGTCCGGCGATGTCGTCACATAGACGTTTAAACCCAGCGAGCGCTGTCCATTGAACTCGATATCAACATCGACGTCCTCGAAGGTGTCTTTCACCGTTGCCACATCACTCAGTAACAGCTCCTGGCCCGAGATATCACTGCGCAATACAATCGATTCAAAGTCGGCACGATCGTAGGCCTGACCACGCGTTTGTATGAGAAGGTCACCACTGTCGCGTTTAACCGATCCGGCAGGCAGGTTAATCGACGCCTGTCTCACAGCGTTTGCCAGCTGATCAAAACTGATTTGATAGCGCTGAAGGCTGTCCTCAGAGACCTCAATGGAAACCTCGTAAGGACGCGCGGTCTGCAATTCAACAATGGATACCCAGGGCTGGCGGACTAACTCATCGCGCAAGGTTTCGCCCAGTTGCTTCATCTCGCGTTCGCTTAGATCGCCATAAATCTGAACACGCCCCATCTGGTGGCGGTAGGTTAACTCCGTCACGGTGGGCCGCTCAGCATCCGAGGGAAAAGTCCGGATCGCGTCGACTCGGGTGTTGATATCGTTGGTTAGTTTTTGTGTGGGGTAGTCACTCTCGACTTCAACCATCACCGTGGCTAGCCCTTCACGCGAGGTGGAGCGAAGCTCCTCAATGCCATTCAGATCATGAATTGCTTCTTCAATTCTGACTGAGATCTGTTCCTCAACTTCGCTGGGGCTCGCACCACGAAACTCCATGCGAATTTCGATCTGGTTAATCTCGGGCGTTGGAAAAAACTGCTTGTCGAGCTTTGGGATACTTGCGAAGCCACCGATGATAAGCAGCACCATCAGCAAGTTGCCCGCAATCGGATTCTTGATAAACCATGTGATGGGACCGTTCATATTAATTCACCGCCATCACTTGAACGCGCAGTCCGGGAAAAAGGGTGTTGTTCAACTCGGCAACAACGACCTCACCCTCACTAATGCCTGATATCCAAACACGATCTTTCTCCCGGTTAACAACGACCACATCTTTACGCTCTAGTATGGATTGTTCGTTCACCACCAAGATATGACCATCGGGGCTCAGAGCGGTATTGGACAGTTCGATAACGCGAGGCACAGGACGTCCCAAGATCTCGGCGCGCGCAAACACTCCGGGAGTAAGCGCTGGACGCCCCTCACCAACCTCGGGAGTCCCGCTGAATTCGGCGATCAGATTGGCTACACGACTGCGGCGATCGATCTCAGCCTCGGATCGCACGATGGGTGCCGAGAAATTCCATATCTTGTCGCCGATATTGACCGTCACAGCCGCAGTGGATCCAACCAAACCACCTGACGATGTGAGTAAGGAATCGGGAAGGAGCGCCAGCTGCGCATCTGAGACGGGTAAGCGCAACTCCAGTGCCTCGATCGCATAGACCTGGGCCAGTGGAGTGCCGTTGCCAACAAACTGCCCCACATCTGCACGCTTTTGTAAAACACGGCCGTCAAATGGCGCCCGGATTACCGTTCGCTCAAGGGCAAGCTTGGATGCAGCGACGTCAGCCTCCGCAGCAGTAACGGCTAGCTCAGCCGCGCGTAATTGTGGTTTGCGTAAAAATAGATCGTTTGCTTCGGCCGACCCCAGTTCGCGCCACTCTCGTTGGGCCTGTCGACTTCTACCACGCTCTTCAGCCAGACGCTGCTCTGCCTGCGCAAGGGCGGCCTCGGTGCGCGCCAACGCGAATTCGTAATCGTCAGGCTCGATCTTTAGAAGAATATCGCCGACATTAAAGAAACCACCGTCCGCAAAATTTTCACTAACCTCTACAACCCGTCCCGCAACCTGTGCTGCGAGCTCCACCTGCGTCTTCGCGCCAATAGTGCCCTGCGTTTTCACGCGCAACTGATGCTCAGAAGGAGCAGCCGTAATGACCTCAACCATGGGCGCCGGACGCTCGGGAGGTGCCCCTGCCTGAGGCTCTGACTTCGCCGTCAAGACGATCCATGTCGCCACTAGTCCCGCAAGCGTTGCAAGGGTTGCGATTGCGAGTTTACGCAGCGAAAGCCGTGCGGCCACAGCGTTTCCGTTAGCGGTGTCAGACATACTAGATTCCGTTTTGGTGGGAAGCCCTGTAGATGGGGACATAACGACTCAAACACAAGTGTCGCGTCTAGCTTTTGTCCCCGCCCTACTTCAAAAATATACGCAGCCGACGCAAAGACCCGTCGTTTCGTTGCAGCACCTCAAGATTGCGGCCGCGCTTGTCTTCCAAGTGTGTCTACGCAGAAAGACGTGGGTAGGTCTTGCCTAGGGACCCTGTTTTCCCTGACTATTCGGGACACTCTTTTTTTCTCAACTTTTAACTCAAGAAGTCATGGAGACTCGTATGGCGCTTTCTTCTGGGGACAACGTCCCATCCTGCACACTGTCTGTTATGGGCGAATCCGGTCCCGCACCGCTGACCACAGACGATCTTTTCAACGACAAGCGCGTTTTGCTATTCGCCTTGCCCGGTGCATTCACACCCGGCTGCTCAATGGCGCACCTACCCGGGTATGTTGCGATGGCCGATAAAATCAAAGCGGCTGGGATTGACACAATTGCCTGTCTTTCAGTGAACGATGCCTTTGTAATGGGTGCTTGGGGCGACGCACAGAATGCTAGTGAGATCGTGATGGTCGCTGATGGAAATGGTCAATTCACCGACGCGATGGGTCTTACGCTCGATGCAACAGGCTTTGGCATGGGTAAGCGCAGCCAACGCTATGCCATGATCGTAGACAACGGGGTAATTACCCACATCAATGTTGAGGAAGGGCCTGGTGTTGATGCCAGTTCTGCCGAAACAATGATGGGTTTGCTCTAATATCCGACCCGAGTGGGTGTCTCACTTAAGATAGCCACATGACCCAGAGGCAATGCGCTTTAGCACTAACGAGTGCCGCGTTGCCTCTAGGTTTATCTCGTAACTTTGCTGACACAGATATGCGGACACATACGTGCCCTCTATCACACTGCTGTAACAGCAAACACCACGCTACTGATCACCACCACGCCTAGCAAATTCACCCAAACACCCCACCGAACCATGGTTTGAATGCTGATTTGGCCGGTGCCAAACACAACGGCGTTAGGCGCGGTCGCCACGGGTAGCATGAACGCACAGCTCGCGCTCATCGCGGCGGGCACCATCAAAATCATTGGATCTATCTGAGCCGCCATCGACGCGGCAGCCAATATCGGCATCAGCAACGCAGTCGTTGCCGTATTCGATGTTGCCTCGGTTAGTGCAGTGACCAGAGCAGCTACAACTACGATCGCCAACAGCGTGGGGACAAGCGCCAAACTTGCCAATAACTCTCCGACCTGAGCACTCAGACCCGAGGTAACAAAGCCCTTAGCGAGGGTAATCCCGCCCGCGAATAACAGCAGTACTCCCCAAGGTATTGCACTCGCTTGCTCCCAACTTATTAAGGGCTCGCCTGATTTATCGCGTGTTATGAACATGGCAACAACGGCGCAAAATGCTACCGCTGCGTCATTTGCCATCGGCATATCAAACCAGACCCGCCAGCCACCGAACGGCTCGGTACGTGTCATCCAAGCAACAGCTGTGACTGCAAATATAATGAGTACACGCTTCTCTGCACTTCGCCAGCCTCCAATGTCGGGAAGATCAACGGTCAGGTCGTTGGGCACTTGCCTAGCAAGAAAGATCGCGATCGTAGGTACCATCAGCGCAACCACGGGAATGCCCCAGGTCATCCACTCGCTGAAACTCACGGCGGTACCGGTGGTCTCCTCGTAAACCTGCATAAAGATAAGCGTTGGCGGTGTACCAATGGGCGTGCCTAGTCCGCCAATACTGCAAGCCCATGCCAGACCCAGAAGTAATGGCGGTGCCAATGCTGTAGGCGCACTCGAGGTCGCTATCACCGCGAGCGCCACAGGCAAAAGCATCAGGACAGTGGCAGTGTTGGATATCCACATGCTGAGCAGTGCCGCGGCCAACATAAAGCCCAATATCAGCCGTTTTGGCTCATTGGCGCCAACAAACCTCACCACCGTGATAGCTATCCGCGTATGCGCGCCCGTTGATTCCATCCCCTTGGACAGTAAAAACCCACCCATGAGTAATAAAATAAGTGGAGAGCCATACGCTGCGGCAACGTCAGCGGGGGTGATCACGCCGAGAAGTGGCAACACCCCCATCGGCACTAAAGATGTCACCGGAATGGGTATGGGCTCAAAAATCCACCAAAAGACGCACAGTGTGGCAACGGCAGTGGTGATCGACGCCGGCTGCGACTGCCCCAAGGCATCGGACAACAAACCTGCGATTAAAGCAGCCAGCAGCCCAGGGAGAATCGATGCATTTAAATTAAACCAATGCGACTTCGGCATTGCGCATTACCCATATTTGTTCGTTACACTAATGACATGAAATCTCAGCTGTCTTCCCTTGTCGATACCTTCGATCGCCGCATCCGCTATCTCAGACTCTCTGTGACTGACCGGTGCGATTTTCGTTGCCAGTATTGCATGACTGAAGACATGCGTTTCCTTCCGAGGAAAGCGGTGCTGTCCGAGGATGAACTTGTCCGCTTGGCGAGTCTGTTCGTTGAGTTAGGCGTCGAAAAGATTCGCTTAACAGGTGGAGAGCCACTGATTCGACCCGATATTGTCTCTATTGCGAGAAGACTGCACGCGATCGAGGGTCTAAAGGAACTTGTGCTCACGACAAACGGCAGTCAGTTGACGCATTTAGCGAAACCGCTTGTGGATGCGGGTGTATCGCGCATAAATGTAAGCCTCGACACTCTTTGTGCAGCGCAATTCGCCGAACTGTCTAGAACCGGCAGTTTGGACAAAGTGTTAAACGGCATCGACGCCGCAATCGATGCCGGATTTAAGCGCATCAGGTTGAACACGGTGCTGCTCACCGGCCAAAACGAAGCGCAAATTGAACCCCTGCTCGAATACGCCCTGGACAAGGGGATCGATATTGCCTTCATCGAAGAGATGCCGATGGGACATATCACCCAGACGGAGCGAGAGCTAAGCCTAGTGCCCTCTGCTCAGGTGCTATCAACGATTAAGTCGCGCTTTAATCTCGTTCCTGTTGTTGGCGGTGCGGCCGATGGCCCTGCACGAAGGTACGCAGTTGAGGGCACATCAACCGAAGTGGGCGTCATTTCCCCAATCACCCATAACTTCTGCGATTCGTGTAATCGACTTCGGGTCACACCAGACGGCCGGCTGATCCTCTGTTTGGGTCACGAGAACGCTCTAGATTTGCGCCAACTGCTAAGAAGCGACATGGATTCGTCCAGCTTGAAACGTGCAATTGTCGCCGCGCTTGCGTATAAACCCGAACGTCACGTGTTTGATCAACCAGATGAGCCCCAGGTTGTCCGCTTGATGAACGTCACGGGCGGTTGATCACAAACTAGGAATTTCTATGTCTAACTCGTTTCCAAAATTGGGAAGCGTCGAGAGTATTATCGATTCGCTTGCCGCCGAGGGCTATATCTGTAACGAGCAGATAGCTACCGTCGTTTACTTGGCTGCCGCCTTAGAGAAGCCCATTCTTGTTGAAGGGCCTCCGGGCGTAGGAAAAACTGAACTTGCCAAGAGCTGTGCGTTACTGACAGGCGCACCGCTAGTGCGACTGCAGTGCTACGAAGGCTTGGATGAGTCAAAGGCAATCTATGAGTGGAAGTATGGCAAGCAGCTACTGTACACGCAGCTGCTGAAAACTCAGCTTGCCGAAGTCATGGAGGGCGCTACGGGACTGCGCGAGTCTGTAGAGCGACTTCACAGCTTCGATGACGTCTTTTTCTCAAAAGAATTTTTGGAGCCACGCCCTCTTATGCAGGCAATCGATGCTGAGGACGGTGTCGTGCTGCTGGTCGACGAAATCGATAAAGCGGACTTTGAGTTTGAATCACTACTCCTCGAGGTTCTCTCTGACTTCCAAGTATCTATTCCTGAGCTGGGGACGCTCAAAGGTCGCTCGAAGCCATTGGTATTTTTGACAAGTAACGACACGCGAGATCTTTCTGACGCACTCAAACGTCGCTGTCTGCACTTGCACATCGATTTCCCCACAACCGAGTTGGAAGGGAAAATCGTCAGGGCGCGTGTTCCCCAGATCACCGAGGCAATGACTGAGCATCTGACATCCTTTGTCAGCAAGGTGCGCGAGATGGATCTTAAAAAGCTGCCATCAGTCTCAGAAACCATCGACTGGGCAAAGAGCTTAGTATTGCTGCACGCCGATTCACTCGACGAGGATTTGGTCCGCAGCTCACTGAACGCACTGCTTAAGTACGAAGACGATTTGAGTAGCGTAGTAGATAACCTGACAGAACTGCTGAATCAGGAAGTGAAGGGCGCCGAGGCCCGCTAACGGCATGAATGCACCTCAACGGCTGAGCCAAGACGCGCCTACTGATCGCTTACTTGCCTTCATCGAATTCTTGCGGGGCCGAGATATTTTTATTTCCCCCGCTGACTCGTTGGTTGCAATGGAAGTTGCTGGGCTCGTGGGTTACGCGAATCGACAATTGCTCAAAGATGGCCTTGGTAGCGCGCTCGCAAAGTCGAAGTTTGAGATAGAAATCTTCAACGAGGCGTTCGAGCAGTACTTTGGTGTTCCAGAGGACGAAAAGCCAAAGACGCAAAATAGTGAATCGAAAGACGCATCGGAAAGTGAGCAACCCAGCCCCGAACAGCTGGGACAGCAGCTGGCACAGGCGCTCGAAGCTCAGCCCGAGCTTTCAAAAAACCTTTCAAGCGACCTTGTTGAGGCGCTTAAAAGCGGTGATGAGGCTGCTATCGCAATCGCTGTCGAGACCGCGGCACAGCAGGTCGATGTCTCCGCGATAAAGCTGCTCACGCAGCGCGGGCAATATATCCGTAAAATGTTGGATGCGTTGGGCGAACAAGCACTGAGAGATGCAGCTGTCGAATTAGAGAGCACCGAGCCGGCCGCATTCGAGGCGGTGCAAGCATTGCGAGAACAACTTCGGAATAAAGTGCGCGATCGCGTCGATCGAGCCTACATGGTTCACGCCAGCGGCGACGCTGAGGACATGCTCGATGAAGCCTTAAGTAATATGTCGCTAGGCAACGTCGATCAGCACCACCGTGCACGCCTGAAGCGCTTACTCGAGAAAATGACACGCAAGCTTGCGGCCCGACATGGTCGCATAAGAAAGCGCGTTAAACGCGGTCAACTGGCTGTACCCCCCACCTTACGAAAGGCGATGGCGACAGACGGGGTCCCTTTTAAGCCCCAATGGCGAAAGAGCCTACGTAGGAAGCCGCAAATTCTCATTCTCTGTGATGTCAGTGGCTCGGTCGCTGCCTATGCGAAGTTTTTATTGCTCTTCGTCCACTCCTTGCAAGATATTTTGCCGAGAACAAGAAGCTTTGCCTTCTCCTCGAATTTGGGTGAAGTGACCGAGACCTTGCGCGCACTGCCCGTTGAAACAGCCATCGAACGAGTGAATCTTAAATACGGCGGCGCCACCGATTACGCAAGAGCCTTTGAGGACTTCGCTGATCTGGCTATGGCGGATATCAACCGAGTAACCACAGTGATCGTTCTCGGCGATGCGCGAAACAACAACACCGATCCGAGATTGGATCTTTTGGCAGAAATCCGCTCCAAGTGTAGGCAGCTAATCTGGCTCAACCCAGAGAGTCAACGCAGCTGGAGTACGGGTGATTCGGAGATGGCTGGGGTCATGAGAAACTGTGATGTTGCCGCCGAGTGCAGCACCTTGAAACAGCTCGAGCGAGTGATCGACACATTGCTAACAGAGCTGAATAGCTGACAGAAAACACTTCACCCAACGCACATCAACAACGACTCTATTCAGCGCGAATAGCTGTACCAATTCCTATCATTGAGCGTAAACTGCCGACCGTCTTGATGCGTCCATCCGATCAATGTCACAAACGTACAAGACCCCAGTGGTAATCGAGGTAGTGCATCATGACGGCTGAGGCGTTCAGAGACTTGTTAGCTCAAGCACGAGAAAAGTCATTTCTCGTAGCCCGCCGCGGCATTGAAAAAGAAGGATTGAGGGTGTCCCGCGACACCCATCGTATTTCACAGCAGGGGCATCCCACAGCACTGGGATCAGCACTCACCCACAGTGCTATCACTACGGATTACTCAGAAGCTCTACTCGAATTCATAACCGGTGTTCACGACACACCCGAGAATGCGCTCGAAGAGCTGTTCCATTTGCACGCCTATACATCGCAGTCGTTGCCTAATGAAATAATCTGGAGCGCAAGCATGCCCGGCGAGCTGGGCGCCGAAAGCGATATTCCCATCGCGCACTATGGTTCCTCCAACATAGGAACCATGAAGCGCGTCTACCGCAATGGGCTGGGGGCTCGCTATGGTAGAGCCATGCAGGCTATTGCAGGGATTCACTACAACTTCTCCCTTCCAGAGTCGTTTTGGGAGCAGTCGCTAAGTCAATCCAAAAGTTCCCTATCGCTTAAAGATTGGCGCACAGAAGGTTATCTAGCGCTGATACGCAACTTTCAAAGGCGGCTATGGCTACTGAATTACTTAACCGGTAGCTCTCCGGCTATCAGCAGATCGTTTATTTCGGGGCAGGTGCCTGCCCATTTGGTAGCAGGACAATCCGAAACACTACTCAGTAGCCACGCAACCTCGCTGCGTATGGGCGACTTGGGCTACACGAGCTCCGCTCAGGACGGCCTGCAAATTTGTTACAACCAGTTGGCGACCTATATACGGACGCTCACTGAGGCAATCGTAGAGCCCTACGAGGGCTACGCATCGCTGCCCACAACGCGCGACGGAGAACTGCTCCAGTTGAACAACGGCCTCCTGCAGATCGAAAACGAGTTCTATAGCGCAATCCGCCCCAAACGAGTGACTGAGTCAGGCGAAGCCCCGGTGAGAGCCCTTGATTCAAGGGGAATCGAGTACGTTGAGGTCCGCTGTTTGGACGTTAATCCATTCACACCGCTAGGCATCGATGTAGCGACTACTGCGCTGGTCGATTCGTTCTTGCTGAGCTGCCTTCTCGAGGACAGTCCGCCATGCACGCCTGACTCGCGAAAAATGGATGAAGAGAATAATAAGCGTGCACTAAATCGTGGGCGCGATCCGTCGCTTCGTTTATTGACCGAAACTCAAGGCGAGCATTCGCTAGAGGAAGCATCACAGCTGATACTTAGCTCGATGATGGCTGCGGCAGAACTCCTCGACGGTGCTAATAACACCACGCGGCACACTGAGGCTGTCAAAACAGCACAGGCACGAATCATCGGGGACCAAGAAACGCCCTCTGCGCGCGTTATCCGCGAACTGAGCGAGGGCCAGATCGACTACTCCACCTTAATGGGACAGTACTCTGAGCAATGGAATCAAATGTTTAGGGACACTGCTATTCCGCAGAATGTTCGAACCCACCTGGCAGATGAGGCGATTGCTTCACTGCGCAAACAACGCGAAGTAGAAAATAGCGATACGCTGACATTTGACGCTTTTTTACACGCTTTTTACGCCCAATATCGACTGTAATTATAAAGAAGTGCAGGCAACGGTAGGACTTCCCACCGTTGCCCCGCGATCACAATTTAGCTGCCAGCACCGACAACCGATAGCAACTCAACTTTGAAGATCAGTACTTCGTTAGGGCCGATTGCGCCACCCGCACCGCCTGCACCGTAGGCGAGCTCGGAGGGGATAGTTAGCTCATATTCAGCCCCCTCACTCATTAGTTGCAGTGCTTCCGTCCAGCCAGGAATTACTTGAGTAACGCCAAAGGTTACGGGCTGACCGCGGCTGTAACTGCTGTCAAAGACAGTCCCGTTAATTAAGCGACCCTCATAGTGCACCTCAACCGAATCAGCTGACGTTGGCTTGGCACCGGTGCCCGCCGTAACGACTCGATACTGAAGGCCACTGGCAGTAACTTGCACACCTTCGGCGCTCGCGTTCTCTGCAAGATAAGCCTGGCCTACTTCAAGGTTTGCCGACGCAGAGGCCTGCATTTCCGCCTCTTGCTCAGCCTGCATCTTTTCTTGCATGGCCATCATTTCAGCGTTGATTTCTTCATCCGTCATCTTCGCTTCAGCGCCAGAGATAGCATCTCGGATGCCCTCTGCGAACGCGTCAGCATCAAGCGGTACGCCCTCAGCCTTCATTCTACGTCCCATGTTCAAAGCAATGCCGTAGCTAATGCGCTGATCTTGACTCTCTAAACTCATGTCAGTCGACTCCGTGGTTTGATCACAAGCGACCAAGCCCAAGCCAATCAGAGCAGCTAGCGCTGCGGACCGAAATTTAACTCCCGAGAAATTACTCGCTTTAAACATGGCAGGTTGTCCTGTGTATTGGTGAAAGAGAGACGCATACTACGCGCCTGAAAACAGCGTGGCTACCGCTCAAAAGCGTCAACCAGCTGATCGAGATCATCCGAGGATGACAATGACTTAATTAGACTCAGATTGGGTCGGTAGGAAAGCGAATCAGCACCCTCGAGTGGTGGTGCCAGCGCCTCGCACAATAACGCCACTAAGGTTTTTTCAGCTTCCAACTCCAACCTCAGGGCCTCGCCACGCAGCAGTGCGGCGTCATTGTCGTTGCTCCACGCAACTCGTTCTCGTCTAAGCGGCAGCAAAACCCTCTCTACCCAGGGAGTAATGGCTTCTTCCATGTGCAACGCTTCTGACAAAGTTAGCTGTCGGCCCTGCTCCGCAAGCCATGCAAAAAACAAAGCCTCGACTACGACCAAACCACAAGACTCTTGCAACACAAGTAAACGCTCGCGTAATCCTGTGTCCTCGTAGCGCTTGAGCGCCCAAGTCCAAAATGTCTGTTGCAGAGTGCTATCCATCAACAATGCTATCCATCCGAGGCGCTAGCCATTCAGCGAACAGGCCGCTTTAACGAGGTTCACTCGAAGTAGTCTGCGTAGAAAACACGACGCGCCATAGCCGCTACCCGATCACGATGCACTACCACGACGTGGCTGACTATAGCTTGCCGCCAACTTAAATTTTTCAGAACGGGGGCTGCGACGCACCACATATTCGCGTTTTTGTGCTTCGGAGCGATCATTACACGCTTCCGACCACACAAGATCAACCGGGCGCCTGCCCCGTGTGTAGCCAGCGCCCCCCACAATTTCTCCGTTGTGCTGGCGAACTCGTCTCGCAAGATCCGTTGTCACCCCCGTATAAAAGGAGCCATCGGCGCACTGCATCAAGTAAACGAACCATTGATGACTACCTTCACCCGACATTCGACTTCAACACTGTCATCCAAAGAAATTTTTTGAGAGTATATGTCGCGAAGCATTTGGAGGCACCATGAGCGAAAACATTACCCACGTCAGTGACGCTGACTTTCAAACCGAAGTACTCTCTTCAGACGTCCCTGTACTCGTCGATTTTTGGGCGGAGTGGTGCGGACCCTGCAAAATGATTGCACCCGTGCTTGAGGAAATCGCGAACGAATATGGCGAAAAGCTCAAGGTGTGTAAGGTCGACGTAGACGCAAACCCCGACCTCCCAGGTAAGTTTGGTATCCGTGGTATTCCAACACTAATCGTTTTCAAAGGCGGCAGCGCCGTCGAGACGAAGGTTGGCGCTTTGTCCAAAACGCAGCTCGCTGAGTTTGTAGACGGCTGCCTCTAAAGCTAGCAGCATCCGCTAAAATTCCTTCTTTATTCGGTAGACGCACCGCTTGAGCGGTGCTACCTTTCGTTTGTGGGCGATGTCTTCGCCCCTACCTCCCCCAGATACGCCACTCTAAAAGTTCATTTCTGCGTTACTTGGGGTCTGCATTTGGCAAATCTATTCCTTAGCCAAAACAGAAATAACCATTTACTCGTTTCCCAAAGTCACAGGTAATTCCAGTGCAAGAAGAAGAAAACATGAATCCTGACCAAGGCGCAGCCGTTGAGGCAAGCGTTGAAACCACCAATCAGGAAAGCCCTTCGCAAGACGTTTCCGCATCTGAGCCGCCACCAGCTGAAGTAAGCAACGGCGACGATAAGCCCTCGCGAACGCTGAAACTCAACCGATCGTCAGACAATACAGCGGAGGCCACCACTGCCGAACAGGCGGCGTCGGGAGATTCTGCGGCCGATTCAGATGCACCCGCCCAAGAGGAAGGTGAAAATCAAGGCGGTGGGCGCAATCGAAGAAACCGTAACCGCAGAAATCGTCGCGAGCCGCATGTGCCGTCCGAAAATCCCATGAGCTTGACAGAGCTCAAAACCAAGTCGACACAAGAACTCATCGACATGGCGGCGGAAATGGGCATCGAAAACATGGCCCGCTCACGCAAGCAGGACATTATATTCTCGCTGCTTAAGCGTCATGCGAAGAGTGGAGAAGACATCTTTGGTGACGGTGTCTTGGAAATTTTATCAGATGGCTTCGGCTTCCTGAGATCAGCGGACAGCTCTTTCCTTGCTGGACCCGACGATATTTACGTAAGCCCTAGTCAGATTCGACGTTTTAACCTCCGCACCGGTGACACTGTCACAGGTATGATCAGGCCACCCAAGGATTCCGAGCGCTACTTTGCGTTACTTAAAGTCAGCGAGGTTAACTTTGAGTCGCCCGAGACAGCGAAAGCAAAGATTCTCTTTGAAAACCTCACGCCATTATTTCCAGATCAGCGCCTCACCCTAGAAAAAGGGAATGGTTCGACAGAGGATCTAACAGGTCGAATTATCGATTTGTGCTCGCCGATTGGAAAAGGGCAGCGCGGCCTGTTAGTTGCACCGCCCAAGGCGGGTAAAACGATCATGATGCAGAGCGTCGCTCAGGCAATTATCAGCAACAATCCAGAGTGCTACATCATTGTTCTCCTCATCGACGAGCGCCCGGAAGAAGTGACCGAAATGCAGCGTTCAGTGGGTGCTCGCGGCGCTGAAGTTGTCGCCTCTACCTTTGATGAGCCTCCCGCCCGTCACGTTCAGGTCGCCGATATGGTGATTGAGAAAGCTAAGCGACTGGTAGAGCACAAGCGTGACGTTGTCATTCTGTTGGATTCAATTACACGTCTAGCCCGCGCCTACAATACGGTCGTGCCAAGCTCAGGCAAGGTACTCACCGGTGGCGTCGATGCGCACGCGCTCGAGCGCCCAAAGCGATTCTTCGGTGCAGCGCGTAACATTGAGGAAGGTGGTAGCCTTTCAATTATCGCAACGGCCCTGACCGAGACCGGCTCCAAAATGGATGAAGTCATCTACGAGGAATTTAAGGGTACCGGTAATATGGAACTTCACCTTGATCGGAAGATCTCAGAGAAGCGCGTGTACCCTGCCATTAACATCCGACGGTCTGGTACGCGTCGCGAAGAGCTTCTCACTGGAGAAGAAGAACTGCAGCGTATGTGGATTCTGCGAAAGCTTCTTCATGGTATGGAAGATCTTCCCGCGATTGAGTTTCTGCTAGATAAACTCAAGGACACCAAGACCAACGACGAATTCTTCCGCTCTATGAAGAGGAAGTAGTTAGAAGTGACGATAAACAAGAGGCGCCGAATGGCGCCTTTTTGCTTTTGAACCAGTGCGGATTACATGGCAGTTTTGAGACGCGCCAACTACGAGAGACTCGACTGTGTCATGCTATGCACCGATAAAGAAGTGAGATAAAGCTATGAAATTTCGGGACCTCCGAGAATTTCTTGACATGCTGGAAGCCAATGGCGATCTGGTACGAATTAAAGAAGAGATCGACCCAAATCTAGAGATGACGGAGATCGCGGATCGTACCCTGCGCGGCGGAGGCCCAGCTCTGCTATTTGAAAATCCCAAAGGCTACGACGTGCCGCTACTCGCCAACCTTTTCGGAACTGAAAAACGCGTTGCGCAGGGTATGGGCGCCGACTCAATTGAGGCCCTAAGAGAAATTGGCGAGTTACTGGCCTACTTGCGCCAGCCCGACCCACCCAAGGGTATGCGAGATCTTATTGATAAGGCGCCGCTACTCAAGAAAGTATTGAACATGGGGCCTAAGACCATCAGTCGTCCGCCCTGCCAGGATGTTGTTATCGATGGAGACGACATCGACCTGAACAAACTTCCGATTCAAACCTGTTGGCCCGGGGATGTTGGCCCACTTGTTACCTGGCCGCTGGTTATTACACGAGGACCAGAGAAGCCGCGCATGAATCTCGGTATTTACCGCATGCAACTGATTGGTCGAAACAAGCTGATCATGCGATGGCTGTCGCATCGAGGCGGTGCGCTGGATTTCAGAGACTGGTGCCTCAAGCGACCCGGAGAGCCCTACCCCGTTGCCATTGCGCTGGGTGCCGACCCTGCAACAACGTTGGGTGCGGTAACGCCCGTTCCCGACGCACTCTCCGAATATGCCTTCGCCGGCTTACTGCGCGGTGGCAAGACCGAGCTCGCAAACTGCCTGACACAGCGATGTAAAGACAACGAACTCCTCGTACCCGCTAACTCTGAGATTATCTTGGAGGGCTACATAGACCCCGAGGAAATGGCTGACGAAGGTCCGTTTGGTGATCACACCGGTTACTACAACGAAGTTGAAAGCTTCCCTGTGTTTACCGTTGAAAAGATGACCACGCGAAAGAACCCGATTTATCACAGCACCTACACGGGTCGACCACCGGATGAACCCGCGATTCTGGGTGTTGCGCTTAACGAGGTGTTTGTCCCGCTGCTGCAAAAACAATTCCCTGAGATCGTCGATTTTTATCTCCCACCGGAAGGCTGCTCCTACAGGATGGCAGTCGTAAGCATGCGTAAAGAGTATCCGGGGCATGCAAAACGAGTAATGCTAGGCATATGGTCTTTTTTGCGCCAGTTTATGTACACCAAGTTCATCATTGTTACTGATGAGGATGTCGATGTACGCAACTGGGAAGACGTTATTTGGGCCATGACGACGCGAATGGATCCGCGCCGGGACTCGGTCTTTATCGACAATACACCGATTGATTATCTGGATTTTGCATCACCCGTTGCCGGACTCGGCTCAAAAGTAGGTATGGATGCCACCAACAAGTGGGAAGGTGAGACCGATCGCGAGTGGGGAACCTCGATTCAAATGAGCGAGGACGTCAAAACAAAAGTTGATGACATGTGGGACTCCCTAGGAATCACACTGCCCGGACGAAGAAAATAAAAAAACAGCGCCTTAAGCGAAGATCAAGTAAGTCTGAGTGACCCTACGCTGCTTGGCTATGCCAGTACTGAGGGCCTAGCGCTTAGAATACTTTTTGAAGTCTACGAACGCCCAATGCTTTTATTAAGTGCTCTGATGCGCGCTTCTTGTGCGCCTCGATCAAAAGGTCATCACCGGCATCGCCGGCAAGTGCATTAGCCTTCAGTAGAGTTACCGCCAACGATGCAGCGCCATTTTTTTCGGTCGCCGCGAACTGAGTCAGTCGTTCCAGGAGTTGCTCTGCATTTTTAGGCTGATAAACAGCAAGCACGCCGTTCAAGGCATCCTGCCAAGAAGACTTAGCAGACTCCAAAAGCATCACGTCAACATCGTTTGTTGCACCCAGTTGATGAAGTCGCGCGATGTACTCGACCCTCAAAGCTACGTCAGCCTTATCTGACGCTGCGGCCTTGCTCCAGATCTTGTTAAGTTGTGCGGGCTTTTGGCTGGAACGAATTTGCCGCAATAGAAGCCACTGCTTGATGCGCTTTGCTCGCGACTCAGAGTGCCACGATGACTTCTCCAACTTGCCTACTTTACTTGCTATGCCCGCTGTATCTTCAGCCAAAGCATCATCGAGACTAGCGTGAATGAGTTCTAGATTTTGCTCCTCTTTGCGCTTGCCCAACCAACGGCCGAGACCAGGGACCACGCCCAATATGCCTCCTACTAATCGCCCAGCGAATCGCATGAAGATAAACAACGCGGTAGCAGCAAGAATCAAAGCTACCAGGCTTGTCTCAAGCCGATAGCCCGCCACCTGCAGTAGTGCATAACCCGGGTCTCGGGAAATAAATGACGCGAGGGCAACACCTGCGATTAATCCCGCAGTGATAACCCACAACCATCGCTTCATTCGGGATCTCCCGCCGGCACTTGATCGCTGGAATGCGTATTGAGAGACCCACTGGGACCTTCTGCATCGCCCCTGCCTCTAGACGCATCACTGACAAGCTTTAAAGACTCAAGCGCAGGCAATTCCAGTCTCAAAGGAGTTGCGCTGAGATCTGCTAACTCTTCTTTAATCGCCGACAGAGAAGGATCGCCATTCGACGACAGGAGTTCTTCCAATAGCCCTCCGGCTCGCGCAAGGGAATCGGTAAAACTCTCTGAATCTCTCATGAGTAACGCCACGCGTGCCTGCTCGATATTGAGCTTTGTCGAGAGGACCACAAACCGTGACCAATCCGAGGTTCTCGGTTTTTGCTTGGGAGATTCAACTTCAGTGATAACAAAATAAGAAGCGAGTGTATCGAGCGCTTGCTCCCAGAGGGTCAAAGATGAGGTTAGCTCGAATGAACTCGCATCGGTATCGCTATTTTTCGAAGCATCGGATCCTGCACCTCCAACCGAAGGGGCAAATGCCGTTAAGTCCAGCGTTTGAATTTGCCGATCCAGTGCTGACAGACGCCCCATCAAACCCACCATATCGAGCTGTTCAGCCGCTCTTAACTGCGTGCGATCGAATGCAATAGCGGATCGAATAGCACTTACGTCATCGGCAGAGTCGCTCTTAAGCAAGACATCAGCCTGAGATAGAAGGCTCAGGGCGCCGGGCACGTCACCCGCGAACTGTAAGCGCTGACTAGCGAGACGAATATTGAAAGCAGCCTCCGTCCGTCTCCAGGCACCCTGGTCAATTTTCGACATTCGGTTCAGAAGGTGATTCGCCTCATTGAGCTTCCCTGCTGCACGCTCTTCAATACCGCGAATTGAATCTAGCTCTGCCGAGAAACGAGTGACGGCCGACTGTAAAGCAGCCGATGTGGCGCCTTCGCTTTTCTTGACTTCAGTGTCGATCAGCGTCGCCAAATCCCTAGCTAAGACCTGGTCAGCCTCAGCCAAGGAAGCAAGATTTTGTTCGACTTCTGCCTGTTTGGCTTGGAAGGCTTCAACCTCGGGCCACATATAGACGTACCCCGCCGCGCCAGTGCCAGCCAAAACGAGTAAAACCAGCAAACGCACCAACGTACTTAACCAAGTTGATGCTGATGCTGGTTTGCTGCGGGCGGTCTGCTCGCTCATGAATTTGTCCCTTTGTAAACGTAGCTCAGGACAGTGTAGACAATACCTCGAGTAACGCCTCATCACTGGCCCCCGCCGCTACTATACGCGATTGCCAGCCCAGCTCTCGAGCCTGATTTTCAACACGATCTGACGGCAGGATGACTGTGTGCCTTTCGCGAGCGTTCACGCCGCAAACTGCGCAAAGTTCTTCAAGACGCGAAAGTGTCTCACCGCTGGCGATATGAATATAGCGTGGCTCTGCACTGTCTAACGCATCCGAAACTGTGCTCCGTGGAACGGATGGCCAGATCCGCCGATAGCAATTAACTTCAGTGACACTAAGCCCCTGCTCACTTAGCACCGAGCTAATTAAATCGCGACCTCCTTCACCCTTTATTAGGGCAATGCGATTAAGCGAGCGAGGCGAACTCTTATCCGTTTCATTAAGCAGTTCAAGTAGCCCTTCGGAATCTTCGCGATCGGGACTACTCGCATCGATACCGTTATCGCTCAGCAGCTCTCTCGTCTTTCTGCCCACGGCCAACACTCTCGTTGAGGCGCTGAGGCAAGCACCCATGACATGACTGAGACCGTGCGTCACGGCATTCGCCGATGTAAAAATGAAGGTCTTACTATTCTCAAGCTCAGTCTCAACGGCAGACCCCATAGCCACTTGCTCTATTTCCATTAATGGCAGGGCTGTTGCTATGAATCCGCTGTTTGCGAGGAGATCTAGCTGCCGCTTCACATCAGATTCGGCGCGTGTGAGAACAACATGAATCACGATCGTGCTGCGGTAAGAATCTCTGCTGCGCCCATTTCCAGCAGCGCTTCAGCTACTTCTAATCCCAATGCTTCAGGATCCGTACCGCGAGCTTCTGCAGCGATGACGTTTGCGCCGTCAGGGGAACCAACGCGAGCGCGAAGCCACAGGCTATCGCCTTCAGTCACGGCAAAGCTGGCGATCGGTACGTCGCAGCCACCATCCAACTTACGAACCACCGTTCGCTCAGCGATGACGCGCCGTGCTGTCTCGTCGTGCGCCAGCGGCGCCAGCAATTCAGCCACACTGGCGTCCGAGGAGCGGTACTCGATCCCAACAGCGCCTTGTCCACCAGCAGGGAGTAGAAAGTCTTCATCGATTGCAGCGCCAATCCGGTCATCAAAACCCAATCGCTTGAGGCCAGCACAGGCTAGGATAATTGCATCGAACTCTCCCGCATCGAGTTTCGCCAGCCGCGTATTGACGTTGCCTCGGAGGAAACCAATATCGAGATCTGGGCGTCGCTGCATTACCTGACATGAGCGGCGCAAACTCGAGGTGCCTAACTTCGCGCCATGCGGCAGTGAATCGAAACTATCAACGCCAACCAGGGCATCACGTGGATCCTCGCGTTCACAGATAACTCCCAGTGTAAGACCCGGTGGCAACTCCATGGGGACATCCTTCATCGAGTGAACGGCAATATCGGCTCGCTCGTCCATCAAAGCGGTCTCTAGCTCTTTAACGAAGAGACCTTTACCACCCACTTTATACAATGGCTTATCGAGTAGCTGATCCCCACGGGACGTCATACCGAGAAGCTTCACTTCAATGCCGGGATGGTGGCGCTTCAACTCCGCCTCAACAAAGTGCGCTTGCCACAGCGCGAGTGGACTCTCGCGCGTCGCGATCGTAATTGAATTCATACATCCCCCTGATGTTTTTATTTTTCCGCTTTTGTTTTCAGCGCAACGCTTACACAAGCCGTCACTTGTACCTGATACAATAGCAGACTGTAAATTACGAGAAGTTTATCGCGTGTCCAGTTCTTTAGACAGTCATACAAGCCAAACTTGGGGCGGAAGATTTAGCGAGGCCACTGATGCCTTCGTACAAGAATTTACCGCCTCGTATTCGTTTGATCATATTCTCGCGCATTACGACGTGCAGGGATCACGCGCCCACGCCGATATGCTTGCCGCCTGTGGCATTTTGAGTAGCGATGACTTGAAAGACATTCATCGAGGTCTCGACCAGGTGCTGACCGAGATCGACGCCGGCGAATTCATATGGCAAGTAGAGCTTGAAGATGTGCACATGAACATCGAGGCTCGACTGACTGAGATCATTGGTGATGCGGGCAAACGGCTTCACACGGGTCGATCGCGTAACGATCAAGTTGCCACCGATATTCGTCTATACCTGCGGGCAGCAATCGATAGCATCCGCGGCCAGCTGACTCGCTTGAGAACAGGGCTAATCGATCAAGCCGAGACCTACGCCTATACTGTTATGCCCGGCTTCACCCACCTACAAGTCGCACAGCCGGTAACCTTTGGCCACCACTTACTGGCGTGGAACGAGATGCTCGCGCGAGATGATGGCCGTCTGGCCGACTGCGCAGAGCGTATGAACCTGTGTCCGCTGGGTGCTGCTGCACTGGCAGGCACGTCCTATCCAATTAATCGACACATGACTGCAGAGGCACTTGGCTTTTCGGCGCCCACAGAAAACTCGCTAGACTCGGTCAGTGATAGAGACTTTGCTATTGAGTTCACGGCGGCCGCTGCGATCACCATGATGCACCTGTCGCGAATGGCGGAAGAGATGATTATTTGGACCAGTGCCCAGTTTGCATTCGTCGACTTACCCGATCGCTTTTGTACCGGCTCCTCGATCATGCCGCAAAAGAAAAATCCTGACGTCCCTGAACTCATCAGGGGAAAAGCGGGCCGGGTACAAGGGCATCTCGTTGCCTTGATCACTCTGATGAAGGGCCAACCGCTGGCTTACAACAAGGACAACCAGGAAGACAAAGAGCCTTTGTTCGATGCAGTGAAAACTCTGCACGATTCACTGCTGGCATTTGCGGATCTCGTGCCGGCAATGAAAGCGAAGCCGCAGTCGATGCGCCGTGCGGCGAGCTTGGGCCATCCAACAGCAACGGACCTTGCAGACTACCTTGTGCGCAAAGGCGTCGCCTTCCGGGATGCACATGAAATCGTGGGGACAGCCGTTGGTATGGCAGAGACCAAAGGCATCGACGTTGGTGAGCTATCGCTGGAAGACTTACAAACACTCTCATCACTGATAGAAAACGATGTGTTTAAAGTGCTGACGCTAGAAGGTTCCGTTGCTGCCAGGGACCATATCGGAGGCACTGCGCCTCGTCAGGTGCGATTGGCAGCGGAACGCGCTAGAGCAAAACTTAGCTAAAGCCATTAGGCTCTCTTGGAGAGCCAACACCGAATCGCTCAAGAGCCCTGAATCCCAATTCCACCAGCTGGCTCTAAGCGCTAACGCCAGCGCAAACACCGAAATGAGATAACGAGCTCCAGTATTACGGCGACAAGCTAGCTCGTTAGTTATGAGAAGATGTCGATAGCGTCGATCTACGGGCGATAGTGGAGCGATGCTTGAAAGATGATGTCGGGAGCACTCTCGACAACGATATCCTCGGCGAAGCTGATATCGATCGCCCACTTGCTGGTGAGCTGCCTGCGCAAACCCAAACTGAGCATCGCTGCCGGCTCTCCAAGTGCATCCAGCGAGCTATCTAGTAGCGCCGAGTGACTATCGATTTGCCCAATTAGCGCCCATCGCTCATTAAAATGCCACTCCGCAGAGAGTCCACCAAACCAAATCCAGTCCCGCTGTTCAGGACCAAGTAGAGAACTGTCGCCCACCGAAGTGACGCCTAACTGCCCATGCCAGTAAAGCGGAAGCTCACTTCTGTGAGCACCACTGAAGCGCGTAACACCGTAAAGGTCTGACGATCCACTCCCCGTCCACTCACTGCTATCCCCTGTGCTCGCTTTGTAACCGACCGCATAAGCGATCTGCAGGTCTCGCTGACGCTCACCCATAAACGTGAGTTCAAGTGTTGCATCGCCAAGACGAGAGGCGGACTCAAACAAAGCACTATCGATTTGGGGGCTCGCAAATTGATACAGAAGTTGATCCTCAGGTACCTCACTTCGTCCGCCGTCCGGCATACCAAAAAAGTCATGCCAGCGGTTTATATAGCCATCAGTGAACCCACCACCATGCCGTGTAAAAGGCACGACAGCGCTAAGCTCCCAGTCTGGTGAAATACCCCACCGAAGTCCCAGACTATGGCGTTGCGTTTCGCCATCAAAAAACACGGTTTCGTCACTGCGCGCTTGGGAAACAAAATGAGTTGCGATATCGGAGTGTAAGGTAACCGATAGGCCCTCACGGATATCGGCTGAACGTTGCGATGGGAGAGCCAGCAATGCGGCCATCGGCGATAAGTTCTCCACCCAGAGAGGTTCATGGATCGCATCAGCGAACGAAAGAGACGTGGTAATGAAACCAAGCGCTGCAAACGTTGGCCGATATATCAAGGCCTTACCAAACGATGGTTTCGCCCGCATGCTCTGTAAGCTCGGCACCGAGAAGCTCCTTAAAGGCGCGCTCGGTTTTTGTATCCACCCAGTCTTCAACACTCTCCTGCCAAACAAAGTGAAAGCCACCCCCTGGCGTTGCCAACCAGAGTTGCTCAACAGCGGGTTGCCGGGAGAAAACAAAGACGACGCGATTCGCAAACGTGACGTTAATTACGCCTTCTGCAACGGTAATGTCAGGATCAGAGTCGAGTGCCTCTAAACGATTTTCGACATCCTCAAAGGTATCTTCGATGCACTCGTAATAGCGGGCAGATGCGCTCATGCCGTCTCCTGAATATTGTTAAATAAATGCAAAAAATGTCGAGCACAAAGATAACGACTTCCTGCCCATGAGTCACGGTAGCGTGACGAAGCAGTGATATACTCGCGTTTTGTCATCGGTGCGCCAAGTGAAAATTGTTACGACTTTAGGGCTTATCTGTGTGCTGGCACTGACTGCGGCCTGTGGGCAACCGGGCGAACTTCGCCTTCCGGCACCACAACCACCTTCATCTAATTAACCAATACTATGACCTCAGATCTTGATCTTCCCAACGGCTTTACCCGCCAAGCTGGTTCATTGCTCTGCGAGAATGTGCCGGTAGCCGAGCTGGCAGAGCAGCACGGAACGCCGCTCTACGTGTACTCACAAAGTGCCATTACCGAATCTTTTCAGGCTTGGAAAACTGCGTTTGACAGTGCCCCACACCTCATTTGCTACGCAGTAAAGGCGAACTCGAACATTGCCATCCTTAAGCTTTTAGCGTCACTCGGGTCCGGTTTCGATATTGTTTCGGGTGGTGAGTTGGAGCGTGTTCTGGCTGCAGGGGGAGACGCATCAAAAGTGGTGTTCTCGGGCGTCGGCAAATCACCGGCGGAGATCGCAAGGGCGCTAGAGGTAGGTATACGCTGTTTCAATGTGGAATCGGCCACTGAACTCCAGCTTATCGAACAAATCGCCGCTGAACGCGGTGAGATAGCGCGCATATCGATACGAATTAACCCTGACGTAGACGCCAAAACACATCCTTACATCTCGACTGGACTAAAGGAGAACAAATTCGGTGTAAACGCGGAGCGGGCCCTAGCACTTTATCAGCATGCGCAGAGCGCCTCTCATCTCGAACCCGTTGGCGTCGATTGTCATATCGGTAGCCAACTGACCCAGATAGAGCCTTTCATTGAGTCTGTTCAGCATCTCCGCGACCTTGTACTCGAGCTACGTGACTCAGGCGTCAACATCGAGCACATCGACATTGGCGGTGGACTCGGTATCCGATACGCGGATGAATCAATCCCAAGTCCGTCGGACCTGATATCTGCTGTGCGCGTCGAGTTGGATCCACTTGGCGCAGAGCTCATGATAGAACCTGGACGGTCTATTGTTGGAAACGCCGGCGCTCTTCTTACCAAAGTACTTGTAGAAAAAGCAGGCGACACCAAGAATTTTGCGATCGTGGATGCGGCGATGAATGATCTACTGCGGCCTGCACTGTACTCAGCTTGGCAAAATATTGTTGAAGTATCGATCTCAGAGGATGCTGAAAAACATACCTACGACATTGTGGGACCGGTTTGTGAAACCGGTGATTTCCTCGGTAAAGAGCGTGAACTCTCAGCGCATGAAGGCGATCTGCTCGCGGTGATGGGCGCTGGTGCGTACAGCTTCTCGATGTCTTCGAACTACAATTCACGACCGCGCGCCGCCGAGATTCTAGTCAAAGAAGCTCAACACTACGTCATTCGCCAGCGAGAAACCCTCTCCTCACTCTGGCAGGACGAGCAAATACCGGAGGCTCTCCGATGAAACTTCGGTTCACCAAAATGCATGGCGCCGGCAATGACTTTGTTGTTATCGACGGGGTGCGAACCGCAATAAAACTAAGCGAAGAGCAAATCCGAACGATCGCAAACCGGCATACGGGTGTAGGTTGTGATCAGGTATTAATTATTGAGCCACCCAAACGTCCGGACGCCGACTTCGAGTATCGTATCTTTAACGCTGATGGCTCCCCTGCCGGGCAGTGTGGCAACGGTGCTAGATGTGTCGGACGATTTATTCACGAACAACGATTATCTGCAAACACCACGATCACCCTGCAGGTGGGCAACGACCTTCGTAAACTCACTTTTGATGAGGCAGGGAATGTCAAAGCTGAGCTGGGAACGCCTGTCTTCGAACCCAGTAATATTCCGTTCATCGCAGAGATCGATAGCGTTGAACACACGCTTGCGCTCAATAACGTCACTGTCAAAGCTGGCGTAGTCTCGATGGGAAACCCTCATGCGGTGTTGCGGGTCGATGACGCAGCAGCCACACCTGTTGAGAAAATAGGTCCAATGATTCAGTCGCTCGACGTCTTCCCCGAGGGCGTTAACGTCGGTTTTATGCAGCTTGAGAATAGCGCGGCTATCACATTACGCGTGTTCGAGCGCGGCGCAGGAGAGACCCTAGCCTGTGGCTCAGGTGCCTGTGCAGCCGTCGTTCATGGTATTCGCTTAGGCCAACTTTCGAACAACGTGACAGTCTCGGTACCGGGCGGTAAGCTCGAAGTGTCATGGGATGGCAGCGATGGACCTGTATGGCTCGCCGGGCCCGCCGAAACCGTTTTTGAAGGGAAGCTCACGCTCTAGTAAGCACCATGGAATCTGACTCCAATACAAACAGCCTAAGCGCAGATGATGTTCTCCGTTTCCTCGCAGAAAACCCAAATTTCTTTGACGAGTATCCTGAGGCTCTCGATGAGTTAAGTATCAGCCATGCGAGCGACGGCGCGGTTTCATTAGTCGAAAGACAAGTGTCGGTATTGCGCGAGCGAAACTCCGAGTTGCGTCGACGCTTCGATCTACTTGTCAGTAGAGCGCAACACAATGAAACGCTGCTGAGTGCCACTCAAGAAGTTATTGCTGCACTCGCCGCCCGCAGCTCGAGGGAAGAAACAAGCAGTCTCTTTAGCAGCCTGATGCGAAAGCATTTCAAGATTGATCATGCCGCTTATCACCTGCTCGATGACGACGCCTCAGCCGCCTCTAAAACTGCGATGCACCTGCTCGGAAGCAAAGAAGCCACAAGTGGCCCTGTCAGATCCCACGAGTTGAGCGCGCTTTTTGACACCGCGAGCGGAGATGGTTCTGCGGCACTCGCGATCGTAAACCACAGTTCAGGACCCAGAGCGTTTATCGCGGTAGGCTCGGCAGACGCCACACGATATAGCGCTGCTGACGGTACGATGTTCCTTGAATACTTAGCCGCGGTAATGGGAAGTCTAGCCATGCCGAGCGCACCAGCAAACGCCCCGTCGACCAAGGAGTCGGCGAGCGACTCAGCGGATTAACCGCGTTGACCTCTGTCAACTTGGCGCAAGGGGTTTCCGATTTCCTACAGTACATTGGCGTCGTAAAGGGGTACTCACCGCACACACTCGCTAACTATCGCCGTGACCTCGAAAAGCTTGTGAGCTTTTGTTCTGAGCAGAACATTGATGACGCAAGTGCGTTGGATCAAGCGCTACTTCGCCGATGGGTGGCTCAGCTAAGTCGAGAAAAACTCTCGCCAAACTCCATTCAACGCCATTTATCATCAACGAGATCACTCTATAAATTTTTCGCGCGACACCACCCAGAGCTTAACGATCCCACCGCAGGGGTGCGTGCCCCCCGAGCGCCAAGAACGCTGCCTAAAAGCCTTGAAGCCGACCAGGTAGGTCAACTGCTGAACCATCAGAGTGAGAACGCCTTTATGGCGCGGGACCATGCGATGGCGGAGCTTCTCTACTCGGCAGGACTTCGACTGTCCGAATTAGTTGGTGCCAATATCAACGATCTCGATACCTCAGAAAAAATAATCACCGTCGTCGGTAAAGGTCAAAAAACCCGTGTCGTCCCTGTCGGCGGACCTGCTCTAACCGCTATCGGTGAATGGATGAAGTACCGACCCATGGGAGATGAGCAACTCAGTTTCGACTCACCTCTGTTTGTCAGCCAAAGAGGCACGCGTATCAGTCATCGTGCAGTGCAAGAACGAATTAGACAGCTCGCAGTGAAGCACGGGATGTCACAGCGAATTCACCCGCACGTTCTTCGCCACGCCTTTGCAAGTCATCTTCTTGAATCCAGCGGAGACCTCAGAGCCGTGCAAGAGCTACTGGGACACGCAAATATCGCGACGACACAGATATACACACACCTCGACTTCCAACATTTGGCTAAAGTTTATGACCAGGCCCACCCTCGGGCACAGCAAACCAAGAAAGCCAAACGCTAATCACGCAATCCACCTTTCAGCAGAGCCAACGTGACCATAACCACTCTTTCATTTGATCTCGACGACACCGTATGGGATCCGCGACCCGCGCTATTGGCGGCGGATAAAGCACAGTGGGAGCACTTAACAACTCGCTTTCCCAATCTCAGTGAGCATTTCACCAAAGATAGAGTCATGGGTTGCCGAAAGCGCATCATTGATAAATCACCCATGATTGTTGGCGACGTCACAGCCCTAAGACTCGAAGTAATGGAGCAGTTACTTCTGTCTTTAGCCGTTCCCGCTGACAGCGCCATCAGTGCCGCACAGGATGCCTTTGCCGCCTTTATGGCGCACAGAAACGAGGTCGTGTTATTTCCTGATGCGATCGATGTGTTATCTGGCTTAGCGGAGCGTTTTACATTGATTGCTATCACCAACGGCAATGCCGATGTGCACAAGACGGCGTTAGGACCTTTCTTCAAGTTGGCCTTCAGAGCCGATGAAGTGGGTAGCGCCAAACCCGACGCGAAGATATTTGAAGTAGCGATGAGCGAGGCGGCCTGCACATCAAATGAGATGATTCACATTGGTGACAGCATAGAGACAGATGTGAAAGGCGCAATCAATGCAGGTGTCACACCTATTTGGTTCAACGCCAATGGAGATGAAGACTTGCTGGGTGTAAAAGAGGTCCGATCGCTGACATATCTGCCTGCAGCGATCGATTCGCTTATTGCTTAGATCGCTTCTTCACCAGTCTCGCCGGTACGGATCCGTACAACCTGCTCGAGCTCGGAGACGAAAATCTTACCGTCGCCAATCTTACCCGTACTGGCAGCAGAGATAATCGTGTCAACGATTTGATCGAGCTGATCTGCCGAGGTTGCGATCTCGAGCTTAAGCTTCGGCAGAAAATCGACAACGTACTCCGCGCCGCGATAAAGCTCGGTGTGACCGCGCTGACGACCAAAACCCTTCACCTCGGTAACCGTCACGCCCTGAACACCGATATCTGACAGTGCGCTGCGTACATCGTCTAACTTGAACGGTTTGATAATCGCGGTAACCAGCTTCATGAAAACCTCTTCCAAATCTTACATACGAATTATTTGTGCAGAGTATGGCGCAAGCCAGAGCGTTAATGAAGTCACGAATGCCTTAGTTGCGACGAAGCAAAAAAAAACCCGACCAAAGGGCCGGGTTTTATCCTTCAAATCAACGCTTAACGATTAGCGACAGTGCCACCAGAGCGCTGAACGTCGAGATCAAAGCGATCTGATTGCATCACTTTGGTCCATGCTGACGCAAAGTCGCTGACAAACTTCGCCTCACCATCATTTGAGCCATACACCTCTGCAATAGAGCGAAGCTCTGAGCTTGAGCCGAACATCAGATCGATGGGTGTTGCCGTCCAACGGCGATCACCGGTTTCGCGATCCGTAGCGACATAGATACCCGGGAACTCCGTTGATGCTGTCCACTGAACACCCATATCGAGCAAATTAACGAAGAAGTCATTGCTCAACTGGCCTTTGCGATCAGTGAAAACACCGTGAGACGAGCCACCACTGTTTGCTCCTAAGACACGCAAACCACCGACAAGCGCTGTCATTTCGGGTGGTGTCAGATCGAGCAAGTTTGCCTTATCGATCATCGCACCCACGGGTGACATGTAGTTGCGGTCTTCATCGTAGTAATTGCGAAAGCCATCAGCTACAGGCTCGAGTGCCGCGAACGAGTTCACATCAGTCTGCTCTTGCGAGGCATCCATACGCCCTGGAACAAAGGCAATCTCGATGTCATGTCCACGCTCAGCCGCCGCACTTTCGATTGCCGCAGCGCCGCCGAGAACAATCATGTCAGCCATGCTAATCGCTTTATTGCCGCGCGCCTTGTCGTTGAACTCAGCTCGCACTTTCTCAAGCGCCGCCAGTGTAGAGGCCAGCTCATCAGTGTCATTCACTTCCCATGAATTCATGGGTGCGAGTCGAACACGTGCACCATTGGCGCCGCCGCGCATATCGCTGTCACGATACGAAGACGCCGAAGCCCAAGCTGCTTTGACAAGTGATGATGTGCTGGCACCCGACTTCAAGACAGCCTTCTTGAGCTTCTTGATATCGCGTTTGCTTACCAGGTCGTGGTCAACCGCAGGAATTGGGTCCTGCCACATCAACACTTCCTCGGGCACATCGGAACCCACGTAGCGTGCTCGTGGACCCATATCGCGGTGCGTCAACTTGAACCATGCTCGCGCAAACGCATCTTCAAACTCCGCAGGGTTCTCGAGGAATCGCTTCGAGATCTCGCGGTAAGCAGGGTCTGCTTTCAACGACAGGTCTGTCGTGAACATGATTGGCGCGTGCTTGATATCAGGGCGATGTGCATCGGGTACTGTTCCTGCGGCCTGTCCATCAACTGGAATCCACTGGATAGCACCTGCGGGGCTTCGCGTCATTTCCCAATCAAACGAGAACAAGTTGGCGAGGTAGAGCATGCTCCAGCGGGTAGGCGTCGCTGTCCAAGCACCTTCAAAACCAGAGGTCACCGTATCTTCCGAGTGGCCTTTGCCGCACTTGTTGTTCCAACCGAAGCCCTGCTCCTCCAGTGCTTCACCGGCAGGTTCGACGCCAACGCACTCGTCTGGCTTGTGCGCGCCGTGACCCTTACCAAAGGTGTGACCACCAGCGATCAGCGCTACTGTCTCGGCATCGTTCATTGCCATACGCCCAAAAGTCTCGCGAATATCGTGAGCAGCAAGCGCGGGGTCTGGATTACCGTTTGGTCCTTCAGGATTTACGTAAATAAGGCCCATCTGCACAGCAGCGAGCGGATTGTCGAGCTTACGCTCACCGCTGTATCGCTCATCAGCGAGCATGACTTTTTCAGGTCCCCAGTAAACGAGGTCAGGCTCCCAATCATCGGTTCGACCACCGGCAAAGCCAAAGGTTTTGAAGCCCATGTCTTCCATGGCAACGTTGCCTGCCAGGATCATGAGATCAGCCCAGCTTACGCTCGCGCCGTAGGCTTTCTTCACTGGCCATAACAGGCGACGAGCTTTATCGAGGTTACCGTTATCGGGCCAGCTGTTGAGTGGCTCAAAACGTTGCTGACCGCCACCAGCACCGCCGCGACCATCAGCAACACGATAGGTACCGGCGCTGTGCCAAGCCATACGAACAAATAATGGACCGTAGTGACCGTAATCCGCGGGCCACCAATCCTGCGAGTCCGTCAATGTCGCGCGGATGTCTGCTTTAAGCGCATTCAAATCAACTTTTGCGAACTCGGCCGCGTAGTTGAAATCTGGACCGTAGGGATTCGACTCGGGCGAATGCTGACGCAATGGCGTCAGGTCAATGCGCTCGGGCCACCAGAACTTAGGGGGTTTTGCAAAAGTGTTTTCAGCCTGTACCGGTGCAGACAGTGCTGTGAATACTGCCAACCCTGCAAAGGCAAACTTCATAGCTTTCATGGTTAACGCCTCCAAATGAGATTTGTTATGAGTGAGAGATTGCGCCCAGACGCATCTCCCATGCCCTTAAGCTATGCCCAAGCACTCAAACGGGCAAATCGAATTAATTGGCAGATATCATCGGAAAACTTGATGATGGTTGCGGAGCGGTCAACCGCGGCCAGTTGGTGTCCCTCGCATGCGCTCACCTCAAGTGTCAATGGCAGCAATGGTCAGTGGTCAGTGGTCAGTGGTCAGTGGTCAGTGGTCAGTGGTCAGTGGTCAGTGGTCAGTGGTCAGTGGTAACAGCGTATTTCCTGTAAGACCTGAGCGATGGCGAACAATGGTTATAAAAGTTAAAAATAGGTAACCGCAAAAAAAAGCAGGCAAAAAAAGGGGGAGCTAAGCTCCCCCAAGGTCTCACTCAAACCACTATCGACCGGACGTAAATTCAGGGTAGGCCTCAAGACCGCACTCAGAGATGTCAGAGCCTTCGTACTCTTCCTCTTCAGAGACACGGACCGGTGTGATGAATCCGATAACCTTGAAAGTCACGAATGAAGCAACGAAGACCCATCCAAAAATGGTTGCTGCACCAATCAGCTGCCCTGAGAAGGATGACGCTTCGCCGTTTGTGACGGGCACCAATAAAAGTCCCAGTAGTCCCACGACACCGTGTACTGACACGGCACCAACGGGATCATCGAACTTCATCTTGTCCAAAGTAACGATTGAGAACACAACGAGTGCACCACCGAGCGCACCAAAAATCGTTGCTTGAAGCGCCGTTGGCGTTGATGGCTCTGCGGTAATGGCTACCAAACCTGCAAGGCAACCGTTCAGGGCCATTGTCAGATCAAACTTGCCGAACATTAACTTAGCGACTGTAAGAGCTGCGATACAACCACCGGCTGCAGCTGCATTAGTGTTCATAAAGACATTGGCCACCGCGGTTGCGTCTGAAACCGTTGCAGTAGCAAGTACCGATCCGCCGTTGAACCCAAACCATCCCATCCACAGGATAAATGTGCCAAGCGTCGCTAGCGGCATGTTAGCGCCGGGAATCGCGTTAACTTTGCCATCCGATGTGTACTTACCCTTACGAGCACCGATGACGAGAACGCCCGCAACACCAGCTGCGGCGCCCGCCATGTGAACAATGCCGGATCCGGCGAAGTCAGAGAAACCCAAGTCGCCCAACGTCCAAGCCTCTATTCCGAACACGGCTTCACCACCCCAAGTCCAGTTACCCTCCATGGGGTAAATGAAACCGGTCATGACGACAGCAAAGAGAAGGAACGCGAGTAGCTTCATTCGTTCAGCAACGGCACCCGAAACGATCGACATAGCAGTCGCAACGAATACCACCTGGAAGAAGAAGTCGGCAGACGGCGCGTAACCGTTATCCAGATTCTCCGCGGTGATACCATCGAGCATAAAGTTGGAAAGATCGGGGTACATAATCTCGTACCCTACGAGCATGTACATTGTGCACGCGACCGCAAATAGGACGATATTCTTTGTCAATATTTCCGTCGTGTTCTTACTGCGAACAAGACCGGCTTCGAGCATGGCGAAACCTGCCGCCATCCACATAACTAATGCGCCACACACCAAAAAGTAAAAGGTGTTTAACGCGTAACTCAATTCAGCTGTAACTTCCATGATGCTTCTCCTATTCGCTTAAAGCGCGTCGACACCGGTCTCACCGGTGCGGATACGAATGGACTGTTCAAGCGACGTAACAAAGATCTTGCCGTCACCAATGTTTCCGGTTTGCGCTGCGCCAGAGATCGCTTCGATTGTCTGCTCAAGCATCTCCTCTGAGACCGCGACCTCTACCTTTGTTTTTGGTAGAAAATCGACCACATACTCGGCACCTCGATAAAGCTCGGTATGACCTTTTTGTCGGCCAAAACCTTTCACTTCACTCACGGTGATTCCTTGCACCCCAATGGTAGACAGCGCTTCTCGCACGTCGTCTAACTTGAAGGGTTTGATTACTGCGGTGACCATTTTCATTGGGTACTCTCCTTTTAAATGGTTTCCAACGATCCAAGCGACTCAACGACCGTCTTGCTGGGTGCCGCGGGGGCTGCTTTGAGGGCTTTTATGATTCGCATTACTCGACTCCTGTGTGTGACCTCTCGCTTAACGTGAGCTCACGCAGCTTGGGACGTAAAACACTTTGCGAGCGGCGCACCAATACATTAAAAATTGAATAAAAACAGCGGCTTAATAAAAATTAACCACCTGAGTTGAGCGTAAATCATGGCACGCGCAAATCTCTTCGCACCACAATAGTGCGATAGCAGATGGAATCTGCACGCAATTGATGCAGTACATTTAGATGTAATTCCGGTAGTCTCATGACCATTGAAAAAAGGGCTTCAAACATGGCAAACAACGACCGTATTCCTGATCCAGCAGAAGCGGCTACAAAGCTTTTCGGATCGATTCTTCGAGAGGGGAAGACGCTTGCTGATGAAGTCTCTGGTAACGCAAAGGCCGTTGCTAAGTCTGCCTTGGGTAATCTCGATGTGGTAAGTCGCGATGAGTTCGATGCACAGTCAACTGTGCTCGCGCGCACCAGGGCTCGGGTTGAGCAGTTAGAGTCAGAGATCGAGGCCCTTGTTGCTAAGCTCGACGAGCTAGAGCGCAGCGCCAGATAGATTTAACTCTCGGGACAGGATGTCCCGTATATGACAAGGATGTCTTATGTCGCTCTCACGCGTGGCAACGCGCTCGCGCATTGGTTTAACGGCAGTTCCCGTTCACGTCGAACTCCACCTCAGTCCGGGCTTGCCGGCCATCGCCATGGTGGGCATGCCTGAGTCGATTATGCGAGAGGCTAAAGAGCGTGTTCGCAGCGCCGTCATATCGTCGGGCTTTCGTTGGCCCGATAGCAGGCTCACCATCAATATTGCTCCCGCAAGCACACCTAAATCGGGTGCCAGTTTTGATCTCGCCATTGCAGTAGCGGTTCTTATTGCCTCCGAGCAGCTTCCAGAGACGCTCGCTAACGACGCAGAGTTTTATGGCGAACTCAGTTTGGGCGGCGATATTCTGCCGACATCAGGTTTACTCGCTGCCGCCTGGTGCAACCGTGAGACTTCCACGCGTTTGTTTGTGCCAAGCGCAGAGGCAGCCCAAATGTCTGCACTCGCACAGCACGTCGTCGCGGTAGCGCATTTAAATGAGCTTAGACTCCCCAAGAACCTAGCTCGGGTTCGGCCGGCAACTGGAGCGCTTGAGCCAACTATTAGTGCCAGGCCCAATACCCCCCTACCGTCTGGCCAACCCGAGCTTTGGCGAGCTGCGACACTGTGTGCCGCAGGCGGACATCATCTCTTGATGTCAGGCGAACCTGGCGCGGGCAAGACCATGGCTGCGGGCTTAATTGGCCAGCTGTTGCCAGCACTCTCAGAAAAAGATCAGCTGGAAGCATCGCTTATTTATGACGTCGTAGGTCAAGCTTTCGATGGTCAACGCCCTCATCGATCGCCACATCACAGCATAAGCGCCGCCGGACTCGTTGGCGGAACCCGGTACGCAACACCCGGGGAGATTAGCCTAGCGCATACAGGGGTCTTGTTTCTCGACGAACTGCCTGAATTTTCGCTCGCGACTATCGAGAGCCTTCGCCAGCCCATGGAATCGGGCGAAGTTCGAATAAGTCGAGCCGAGATTACGCAAACCTACCCTGCCCAGTTTCAGCTCATTGCTGCTATGAATCCATGCCCCTGCGGATATCGAGATTCCAGCCACCGCGCTTGTCGATGCTCGAACGCCGCGCTGACCCGATATGACTCGAAGCTTTCCGGCCCTCTGCTCGATCGAATTGATATTTTTATTAAAGTCTCAAGATCAAAAATCGCAGACGTTATGAATCCTGCGGACCAACAGCATGACCGACTTAATACACTGAAAAGTAAAATCGCGGAGGCGTATCACCGACAGATCAAGCGACAGGGATGTCAAAACGCGCGCGTGAGTACAGGCGACCTTATTTGTCACTGCTCAATGAGGCGGGACACAAAAAATTGGTTGGCACAGACCGGGGAAAAACTGAAGCTTTCCGGCCGCAGCCTACATAGATGCCTGCGTGTTGGTAGAACCATCGCGGACTTAGAGGGTCGTGACGAGGTCAACGAAGGGGATTTAAGCGAGGCCCTCGCTTATCGAAAGGACATTGACCTCGCTACATGAACCAGAGTTGGCAATGAAGGAGCCAACCCGTGCTCGTGGTTTAGAAAGTGGTGATGTATTCCGCGAGGTCTTGCATGTCCTCCTCACTCAGCATCGCAGCCTGTCCCCACATAAGCGCGCTCTGCGCACCCACTGTTTCGTTTGCTTTGTAAGCAGTGAGGCGACCAATGATGTAGTCCGCGTCGCGGCCCGCCAACTGAGGGCCAATACCGCCGCCACCATTAGGGCCGTGGCACGCAGCGCATCCAGCGTACTTTGCTTCGCCAGGTAAGGCAGCAACTTCCATGGCACCCGCTGCCGCAGCGCCACCGCAATCTTCGCCCGCTACGCAGACGGTTGAGAAAGATTTAATTCGATCGGCAATAGCTGCACGCTGCTCATCGGTTTGTGCGAACGCAGAGGCTGAAAGCGCTAAAATAGTGACTAGTAAATATCGCATGACTCAAAAGACTCGGTTGACAGTTTTTCTGGAGCGCGGAGTATACAGACTAAAGCGACCCTGAAAAAACTCGGTTGTCCAGATAATGCATATAACAATCACTTTTGTTACTTATTCCCGCGGTCGTCGGTTAGGTCGAATCAACAGTGAAGTGCTACGACAAAAGTGGTTGTAAACAAGGGCATGTGCAAAGCGCCAATAGAAACGCCAATATTGTTGGCTGAAAATATTGCAGTCCCAAGCAACTGACTAAAACCATCTCATGCAAACTGAAAAAGGTCGTGGCAGACCGTGTTAAAAGGAAACGCACGCTGCCATGAGCAAAACAAGAAAAATCGCCAACAAGAGACTAGAGAAATGAAGCTATATACCTTTGACCCTGCACCAAACCCTCAGCGCCTGAAGATGTTCATGGACTACAAGGGTATCGAGATCGATACACATCAAATCAATTTTCCTGAGGGCGAGCAACGCTCTGACGCCTACAAAGCAATCATTCCCACAGGAACTGTTCCCGCTTTGGTGCTAGACGACGGCCGAGTGCTCTCTTCCGTATTTGCGATCACGCAATATCTCGAAGCAGTTCACCCCGAGAAGCCCCTGCTGGGTGAGACGAACGAGGAGCGCGCAGTCGTATTAGATTGGAACCACCGGCTCTTTAACGAGGTCTTCCGTCCAACCGGCGATGCTTTAAGAAACTCAAACCCGGCATTCGCAGGTCGAGCCCTCCCCGGCACCTTAGATACCGAGCAAATCCCCGAACTCGCTGAGCGCGGCAGAGCGCAGCTCAATCACGCATTCGAGACACTCAACAATGAGCTCGCCACCCGACCCTTTGTGGCGGGAGACGCATTCACCATGGCCGACATCGATTTACTTGCGGTGATTAAGTTTGCAGGATGGGCAGCTAAGATGGCGCCCGATGAAAACCATACGGCCCTTAACGACTGGCTAGCCAGAGCGCAGGCGTCGTTTGAAGAAAGGTGTGGTAACGCGTGACAAGTGGCTTTCGGCGGCTCGCTAGCCGAGCCGTCGCCCTGCTTTTGCCAACGATACTTCTTGGCAGTTGCTCTTCTGGTGAATTAGGCGCTGGCAAGCTCGAAAACTATGTGTCGCGACTCAGCAACGTGTCGGAGATCCCTATTCCGAGCATAACGCGCGCAAGCCTTACGAAGCCTCCAGCAGTGGCGATTCCCCCGACGCGAAAAGACACCGATACATTATCTATCATCGATTTTTTGGCACTGAGCGAATGCGAACTTCAAGCAAACATCGCCAAGCGAAATACAACCATGGGTCGAAGTGCATCAGCCTCTCAGCAACTTATTTTCGATCTGGAATTCATCCGTCTTACTCCTGATTGCGTCGAGAAACTTCGCGCTGAAGATGAAGGCGCTATTGCCGACCTGCTAGAGACGAATCTGAGTCAGCGAAGCGATGGCCTTGTCTACACGATTGCTAGCGCCATCTTGGGAGGCGAGGAATGGCGAGCGTTTTGGCGCGCACCTGAGTTGCTGGGCGATTATCCAACCAACACAAGTGGCGATTCAGCTCAGACTCTTTGGGAATTATCTCAACGCATTAAACGCTTCTTACAGGGTAATTGGTCGGACGCAGACGAGGACCTTGAGCCACTCCTCGCTAGGTTACGCATCGACGCGGGGGGCCAATTGCTCAGAGCGGCGATACTTCAGGAGCAAGGATTAGCTCAGGCGAATCAGATCCTCATTACTGCCAGCGAAGCAGGAAAATACTGCTCGGGAGCGCGCCAATCTGAGGCAGGCACTATTTCCAAGACGATTGTCGCCAAATATTTCGCGGGCGATGTCCAAGGTTGGTCATCGGCGGTTTCACAGCGGCATTATGAGATTCAGACTCCAGTCAGAGAGATAGAGCAAAGCCTCGCCGAGGCGCTTTCTGATTCTTACATTGCTTGGGCGGAAACAAGGGATAACCACTTGGATGCGCTTTTTTCTGCACCGAGACAGCACGTGAGCGTTGTTCAGACTGCGCTCGATAACTGCTAAGCGGAGACTGTTAGCTACCCTGATAGAGGGACTCGCTTGCTGCCCCGCTCTGGTATATTTCGCAATAAACAACACGTAATGTCGCGAGCAACCGCAGCCATGGTGAAACTGATAACGTCGCCCCTACAACCTAGTCAATGTCCTTCAGAGGCGCGGGCTTCGCGCCCCCTGTCGATTGGCTTGTATCAAATGAAGTGGTACGAAGATCACGGTACGCACCTCGAGCATCTGAATGCAGGTATCGCTGCCTGTGCATCGGCAGGTGCAGATATTGTCTTTTTGCCTGAGCTGACGCTGAGTCGCTATCCCGCTGATACGCGGCCGCAAACCGCTGCAGACCGTGCTCCCGAATCATTACTGGACGGGCCAACATTCGACTTCACCCGTAAAGCTGCCGTCGATAATCAGGTGTATGTGCAAGCCTCGCTCTACGAGGCCGTGGATAGAGCCGATGGCCTCGGTTTTAACACCGCTATATTGGTGAATCCAGCGGGCGATTTGGTAGCAAAGACGCGCAAGCTGCACATCCCCGTGACTGAAGGGTATTTTGAGGACCACTATTTCGCCGAGGGACCGAGCGAATCGCCCTACCCCGTGCACAGCGTGCCGATTGGTGACGCCACCACAAACCTCGGCTTGCCCACCTGTTGGGATGAGTGGTTTCCCGAAGTAGCGCGCAGTTATGGGCTTCGAGGTGCCGACATTCTCTCGTATCCCACAGCGATAGGTTCAGAACCAGACCATCCCGCTTTCAACACCCGTCCACTTTGGCAAAAAGTGATCACGGGGCACGCCATCGCAAATGGCCTCTTTATCGCAGTACCGAATCGAACCGGCACAGAGGGCCTCATTAGCTTTTATGGTGGCAGCTTCATTGTCGACCCCTTCGGTCGGATGTTAGTTGAGGCTCCGGAGGACGAGGAGGTCGCGATGGTCGCTGAGATCGATATTGCGCAGCGACAGGATTGGCTACAACTCTTTCCGTTCTTCGGTACACGACGCCCCGATACCTACAGTGCACTGACAGATCCGCGTATCAACGCAAGAACGCACAGTGGTGAAGGCGAGAAGGGTCCGATACCCGGGCTCTCATGGCGCTGATAGTGCTTCAGCAGGGGAATCAAGTGGCAGTCACCACTTTCGAAATCGGGAATTTGGCACTCAGACAAGGCCTTGAAAAATGAGTGATTGGCAGATGCCGCCCGAGTGGGCTAAGCACGAGGCGACCTGGATGGGATTTCCCACGGGCGCTTATGATACGTCGGGTATTACTGATGATGACGCATTTGATGCTTGGTCAACGGTTGCGAACAGCATCTCAGAACACGAGCAAGTCAACATGCTCTGTCACCCAGACCAGATCAGCATCGCCACGCGAAAATTATCCTCGGCCATTACCCTTCATCCCTTTGAAATCGACGACGCCTGGTTGCGCGACACGGGACCTACCTTTGTCTGCAAGAACGGCGCACTCGGCGGCATTGACTGGGTGTTTAATGGCTGGGGAGATCACACCGCCTTTGACTGGCGGAGTGACGCCAAAGTAGCCAGTCATATTATTGAACTCGCTGGCGCTACTCGCCTAGCCTCTGACCTAGTCAATGAAGGCGGCGGTATCACGGTTAACGGCGGCGGGGATGTCCTCCTCACAGAGACCGTGCAACTCGATCCAGGTCGCAACCCAAGTCGCGATAAGGCGTCTGTGGAAAATGAAGTACACCCGCTCTTGGGTACATCGCGCGCAATATGGTTCGAGCGGGGTTTGTGGCGGGACTATCAAGATCATGGCACTCGTGGTCATGTCGATATGATTGCCGCCTTTGCACCCGATGGGTCTGTACTACTGCATCGGCAGTTTGATACGGGTCATCCCGACGAGGCCCTCTGGCAAGACCAGTGCCGTGTTTTGGAGGACGCCGGGTTCAAGGTACGAGCAATGCCTGCTCCTAGAGTCACGCGCGACAACATCAGCTGGGTCGATTACAGCTACATCAATCACTACATTGGTAACGGCTTTGTTTTAGTCCCTGCCTTCGCAGATCGTACCGACGAGCATGCGGTCGAAATACTGAAAGATCTCTACCCAGATCGGCACGTTGAGAGCCTGGATGCTCGAGTGATCTTTGCTATGGGCGGGGGTATTCACTGCATTACTCAGCAACAGCCTGTAGCGGCCGGTCAATAAAGGTCTCTAGTCTCTTTGCCCGCGGCTAAAGTCCGAGTCGGAAGTCGGAAGTCGGAAGTCGGAAGTCGGAAGTCGGAAGTCGGAAGTCGGAAGTCGGAAGTCGGAAGTCGGAAGTCGGAAGTCGGAAGTCGGAAGTCGGAAAGCAATACGTCATCAAGACCGCAGGTTTCGTCTACTATCCAGCCTCATAAATCTTCATGATTGAGGTTGGGTGCCGAGTTAATTAAGCCACTCTGGAAGCGGCTGATTACCCAAAGACAACTCCATGGTGTTGTCACCCACCTGTTGAGCACCACGCCCTACCATCTCATCGTAGGCGCTGCGCTGCCGCAGGACTGCATCGATCTGACCAAATTGCTTTATCTGGCGCTGCATCGATAAGAGATTTGTTGTTTTAAGTGGCTTGCCCGTGTTGTCTGCAATCAGATGCTCTTCACCATTAATCTGAACAAACGCAATGTAGAGGCTGAGGTCCACTGACTCTATGACAAAGCGATCGATATTGGACTTATGTTTAATTTCTTTGAGCTTGAGCTTCACGGATATCTCTTACGGGTTCTTTCCTTTGTCACTAATTACGCTACATGCCTAAAGTTGGTTTTTTGACCGCCAGCGCGCGATGACCGGCGCCAGAATGTCGAGACCCTTGTAGCGCTGGAGATCTTCGGGGGCGTCTGCCACTGCTTGCCAGAGCGACTCGAGTGCCCCATCAATGCTAGCTAACGACTCCAGCGCACAAATATGGACACGTATCGTGAAGGCAATCGCTCCGGTTTTCGGTAAGCGGCGCAGTGACTGACGCTCCGCCCGGTACCAGAGCTCATTGGCTTCCGCGGCAATTTCCCAGTGCTCTCGGGAGAGATAGTTTGGGTGCGGCATGATCGACCAATTGAATCGCTGGACTGAGCGGTCAGCGGGTAAGCGGGCAAAAAATCGATCAATTTGCTCGCCAATTTCCGCGTTCAATCGAGGAATAGGACTATGAACCTCCTCCATCGTAAGGCCCAGTTTTTCCTCGAGCAGCCAGTCGCTTGGACTGCACAAAGAGGCTGCAGCCAGCCGATAACGGCCGTAATCATCGGGCAGCATGACCACCAAATCGTCTGCAACACCCAGCGATGCTTGCCACAAAGCTTCACCGCCCTTCGGGAGCCCATCACTCTGCGTTTCATAACTCACGAGTTCGGCAAGTTCGATGGCTGCATGTTGGGCCTCTGGCCGCACGCTGTAAACGCGGTTTCCAAGCCGCTCACGGAGCCGAAGCTTATGGGCACCCCACTCGCCCGATTGATCGACATCCACCCAATTCCCCTGCATGGGCGCGAGTCCTAGCGAGACAATCCGAGGCTCATTGCAGTGCGGTAGAAAACGAGGCGCAGGTTCTACCCGTGCAAAATATGGACGGGGGTGGGTCGCTGTGTCGTCTTGAGGAATCATGCGCCAATGATGCCAGAGCTCGCCAACATCACCATCACTTCGCATGGAAATAAGCTGGAAGAATTACCCACTTACAGTGGTGTTTATCGCTTCTTTTCGAGCGAAGAGACCCTGCTGTATGTTGGCAAAAGCGTCGACATAAAAGCGCGGGTCTACTCCCATTTTCAGGAAGGACGAAAACCAGGACGGCACCAACGAATCATGAGTCAGGTGGCACGCATCGAAGCGCAGGCAACCGCAGGTGAGATTGGTGCCCTTCTTGTCGAGAACGCCGCAATCAAAGCCGAGACCCCTCTCTACAACCGTCGTCAACGGCAGGTTCGAAAACTCTGGACTATTCATCTCACGCGCTCGAAGGATAACTTCCTGCAGCCAACGAGCGCCGACTTCTCTCCCTGGGGGGAGCGCGCGCAAGACAGTTATGGACTTTTCCACAACAGACGGCACGTGGATAACACCATCAGACGTCATGCCAGCGACCACGGGCTTTGCCTTCGCATGCTGGGATTGGATAAAGGAAAGGGTCCTTGTTTTCAGTATCAACTCAAGCGCTGTGATGGTGCCTGCGCCGGAGACGAGAGTGCAGACGAGCACAATGCGCGCTTGCTCTCTGTTCTCGATCGGGACCGCATTGCCGCTTGGCCGTTCCCCGGTCCCCTGTTTTTGGTGGAACGCAACATCCGACCGCTACCCGATCAGCCAGAGGCACAGTTCCACTTGGTAAATCATTGGTCATGGCTAGGCTGCTTCGACAACCCAGCGGCCGCACAGGCAGCCTCGCAAGGACAACCAGAGACGGTCTTTGATCGCGATGCCTATCGGATGCTGATGAGTGCTTTGCGAAAAGGCAAACTTGAATTGCTAGACGCGGAGTCGCTGTCAGCGGTAGACAATCCGATTCTTGCAGCGGCCTTCGACTAATGAGCGTTAATGTTGTTTGGTTCAAGCGTGATTTACGTCTGAGCGATCATGCGTCGCTAGAGCGCGCAATCAGACTCGGGGGCGAGACGCTCCTGATCTACATTTTAGAACCCGACTTGGTCAACAATGCCCATTACCGCGGACGACACTGGCAGTTTATTGCCCAATCGCTCGCGGATATGCAAAACACACTGAAGTCATATGGGCACCAGCTGGAAATCGTTGAGGGGAACGCGCTCGATGTGCTTGCCTCGATTAACGAGAAGCTAGGTATCCAAACCCTGCTCAGCTACGAAGAAACAGGCCTCGACGTCACCTTTCAGCGCGATCTTCACGTGTCCAGTTATTGCGCGAGCAAGGGTATTGATTGGCAAGAGTTCCAAACCAACGGCATTCAGCGAAAGCGTAAAGATCGAAAAGGCTGGAACCGCAGCTGGCACCGAGTCATGACTGCCGAGTGCCACGAGGTCGAACTTGTGGCACTAAAAACGCTCAGCTTTTCCGGCCACGATCAGCTTGAAGCATTGCGAAGTAACCGATTCGACCGATGGCAAAACCAGCAGAGCGAAATGCAAGTAGGTGGGCCTACCGAGGCCTCGCATGTGCTGGATAGTTTCCTCAATGACCGAGGCTGGGGCTATCAAAAGTTCATCTCAAAACCGGAGCAGAGTCGGACGCACTGCTCACGTCTATCACCCTATCTCGCCTGGGGAAATTTGAGCATGCGCGAGGCTTACCAAGCCCTGCAACAGCAGGAAAAGCGTCATGGTTGGACGCGAGCAATGAGCGCCTTTGAATCGCGGCTTCACTGGCACTGCCACTTCATACAGAAGTTCGAGATGGAATGTCGAATGGAGTTCGAAGACATCAATCGAGGCTACGCGGCGCAGCCACGTGGTCAGGACGATGACTTGGTGGTCGCATGGAAAGAAGGGATGACAGGCTACCCTTTGATTGACGCCACAATGCGCGCGCTCAAGGCCACGGGTTATGCGAATTTTCGTTCAAGAGCGATGCTGGTTAGCTTCCTAACTCATCACCTTTGGCAAGACTGGCGAACAGGCGTCACCCACTTGGGCTCACTATTTCTCGACTTCGAGCCGGGTATTCACTACCCACAAATGCAAATGCAGGCCGGCGTCACAGGCATTAACACCATTCGCATCTACAACCCGATAAAACAGTCTCTAGATCACGACCCCGATGGCGAATTCATCCGAAAATGGGTGCCGGAGCTCAAAGATTTACCCACACCCTTGGTTCATCAGCCGTGGCTTATGTCGCCCATGGAGCGGATGCTCGATCCGATTGACTATCCAGAGCCAGTTGTCGACTTGAAGGCTTCTTATAAACGCGCGCGGGATACCCTCTGGCAACTAAAAACCGACCCCATGGTGGCGATTGAAAGAGAGCGTATACTCAACCAACACGTTGAGCGGCGATATCAAAAACGCTTCGAGGAATCCCAGCGAGATTGATCTGCTGGTGGCGCGTGATTTCGGAATGGCACCACGAAATTCGACTCGAGCACCAAAAATAACGAGCACGGAACTAAAAGGGGCATCAAATGCGCATCATCTGGATCCTATTCGGTCTGCTCATAGCCATTCCATTAGGCACTCTGACGTGGATCTCATCCCAAGTTGATGCGGACTTTTTGATCGATACTGCGAGCGGCATCTTAGAAGAAGAGGGCATCTCCCTTACGCACACGGGCGAGGCCACCTTCTCGCTGATCCCGTCCGTCCGCCTCTCCTTGTCTCAAGTCACCCTCATTATTCCCGAGAGCCCTTCGGCAGAAAACTCGTCGCCAGAGAGCTCTTCGCCGGAGGGCTATTCACCAACAAACAGTCCTCGAGACAGCTCTTCCTCAAGAACGAGGGACTCGGAAGTGCAACAGATTTCACTCGAAGGTTTCGAGCTGACCACCAATCTCTTTTCTTTTTGGCGCTCGCGCAGCGCTGAAATTTCAGCGACACGGTTGATAGTCGATAACATCGAGATCTCTGATTTTTCGTCCCAAATCGAGATAGGCGAGAGCATCGTTCTCCCAGATATAAAAGCAACACTCTGGCAAGGAGCGGTAGAGGCTTATGCGCAGATCAATACGCAAATTGACCCGCTGAGTATCGAGACTCGCGGCAAACTCACAGATGCGGACGCAACATCACTGCTAGCGGCTATGGCCAACCTCGGTGCTGCAAAAGGAAAGCTTTCGGCAGGGTGGGACCTCGCAGCGGTGCTTCCTGAGGCCGAAAATGACCTTGCCAAGCTCAATGGGCAAATAGTTATAAACGGCGATCAAGTCACTCTCGCAGCAGTCGATCTCCAGGGGGGAATGTGCTCTACGATTAGCCGTGCGCAGGGAAAGAGAGGTCCGAAGTGGAACAAGAATGGAACGCTGTTTGATCGCCTGTCGATGATACAAACCTTCACGGGCACGGAAGCCATAATTGAGAGATTAACCCTTGAGACAAACGTGGCGTCGATTGAGGCCACAGCCAATCTCGATCGCGCCACAGACAGCTTTACAGCGAAAGCTTCCGCACAACTCAACAACGAAGCTCTGAATCTCGTACCGAACTGCAGAGTTAATCCCCGCTTGGCGAACGTCGCATGGCCAATCGACTGCCGTGGCAAGCTTAGCGACGGCAATCCGCGCCGCTGGTGTAAAGTAGACGTTTCAGAGATCGTCGAACAGGGCCTGAAAGGCGAGATACAGCGGCGATTAAAATTAGATGATGTTGATTTCGACAACCCAGCGAGCCTCATACAGTCGCTCATCAAACGTAAGTAGGGCTCAAAAAGGCGTAAGTGCTTATGACCACCCCAGCACAATGGGAACACAGCTACCAGGATCTCGGCACGCTATATACAAGCACTGCCCAGTCGGAACGAGCCTCAAAACCCGAGTGGATGGCGTGGAATGATTCACTCGCAGAATCCTTAAGTTGGCCTTCAGCCTGGGCAAAATCAGATGAGGCTCTCAGCGCATTCAGTGGTCACGGTGACCTGCCCGGAACGAAACCCAGTGCATCGGTTTACGCGGGTCACCAGTTCGGTCAGTACAACCCTCAGCTGGGTGATGGTCGAGCCGTACTTTTGGGCGAATGGGTACTTGAAGACGGTCAGCGGTACGACATTCAGTTAAAGGGAGCCGGCCCTACGCCCTATTCGCGCGGCGGTGATGGCCTATCACCCGTTGGCCCTGTGGTAAGGGAGTACTTACTTTCGGAGGCGATGTACCGTCTTGGGGTACCCACCACACGCGCGCTTGCGGCAGTTGCGACAGGAGACTCTGTCTTCCGAAATGATCGGGAACCCGGTGCCGTCATGGTTCGCGTTGCCGACAGTCACCTACGCTTCGGCAGTATCCAATACTTCGCCATGACTCGGGACGGCGAGGGACTATCCGAACTGGTTAGCTACGCTGCCAACCGCCATTACCAAACGGTGATTGAAGCGAAGGGCGTAACGACAACTGGCCAGCATGCGGAGGTCCTTCTCGAGGAAACCGTAAAACGTATCGCGTCACTGGTAGCCCATTGGCAAAGTCTTGGCTTCATTCATGGCGTCATGAATACCGATAACATGTTGCTATCAGGCCAGACAATCGACTACGGCCCTTGCGCCTTCGTCGACAGTTATAAAGCGGATGCCAAATTCAGTGCTATCGACTCGCAGGGACGCTATCGGCTATCCAATCAACCTGGTATCGCGCATTGGAATACCAGTGTCCTAGCCTCCTGCCTACTCAAGACTTTGAACGAGGAAGAGGACAAGGCAATTGCGTTTGCTCAAGCGGTAATCGACGAGTTTCCCCGCTGGTATACCGAAGCTTACAAAGCTCGAATGGCAGCAAAGTTAGGGTTAGACGCCTTCCGAGAAGATGACACGGCCCTACTCGACAACTTCCTGCAAACGCTCGAAAAAGACAGCCTTGATCTCACCCTCGCCTACCGCTGGCTTACCCATGAGGCACTTGAGGACAGCCATCACACGCCGATCCATCAGCTGTTCACACCATCCGATTCGCTACTCGCGTGGCGAACCGAGTGGACACGCCGACGCGCCACAAATAAAGCGTTGAGTGACGAGCTCAATGCCCACATGGTCAGTGCAAACCCCGTCGTGATCCCCAGAAATCATCAAGTGGCTGCCGCCATCGCTGACGCAGAAGTCAGGGACTATGGACACTTGGAGCAAGCTTTTCAGCGCTGGCAAACACCCTTTGTATGGGCAGACAACGACCTGTTGTGGGCGGCAACCCCAGACGCATCAGAGCGGGTCACCCGAACGTTTTGCGGAACCTAGAACACGAGTCTCTCTCAAAACCAGCGACACGATCTGCTCAAAGAAAACCCGGCATATGCGGCGTAATCACATAGCTCGAACCGCGTGGGGGCTTTATAATCGCCGCGGCAATATGGAGAGCATTGGGTGAAAACAGAATTTCTTGGAAAAACGGTGAGCGGTCCGTTCACTATTCCTTCGGGCATCGTCTCAACTGCACCCAGTATCATCCAACGGATCTTCGACGACCTCCCAGAAGTCGGGGTTGTCACAACTAAAAGCGTTGGCCCTGTTCCGCGAGCAGGCAATCGCGAGCCCGTATATTCGCAGTATGCGCCGGGTTGCTTCGTGAACGCGGTTGGCCTGACGAATCCTGGCGCTGAAGAAGCGCGAAAAGGTTTTGAATCCCTGAACGTGCCGGAAGATCGATTCCTTCTGGTCTCGATCTTTGGCGGCAGCATCGAGGAATTTGTCGAGGTCGCAAAGATCTTAGCGCCAGTAGCCGACGGTTTAGAGCTCAACCTCTCGTGTCCCCACGCGCAAGGCTACGGTATGGCCATGGGGCAAGACCCAGAAATGGTGCGCGCCATAGTGAGTGCTGTAAAAGCCGCTGTGGACGTCCCGGTAATCCCTAAATTGACGCCAAATGTCGATCGTATCGAAGACATCGGTCAAGCAGCTCTGGAAGCTGGGGCCGACGGGCTGTGTGCGATTAATACCGTGGGACCAGGCTATACCGAAAGCCATGGCCACCCAGTACTCAGCAACGGCATGGGCGGCATGTCTGGCAGCGGCGTTTTACCGACAGCGCTCAAATGTATCCGTGCACTGAAGTCCATCACAGACAAGCCGATTATCGGCTGTGGTGGCTTGTCGACGGCAGAAGATTGTCGTGCAGCCATGCATGCAGGGGCTTCAATCGTTGGTGTGGGATCAGCACTCAGCGGTATGGACACGGAAGATATGAACACCTACTTCCGTCAGCTTCAAAACGACATCGAGTTTGGTAGTAACAAAGCCCGAGGCGGTCTAAACCTTGAGCTAGATATGGACTTCGCACCTTACAAAGTCGTCTCGAATGAGCCTGTCTGTGATGACATTACGGTCGTAACCCTTGATGGGAACATCAATATTCAGCCTGGGGAATATGTATTCGTATGGATACCTAGCGTTGGCGAGAAACCATTTTCCTGTTTGACCGACGCCCCGTTGCGCCTCGCGGTCATTGATGTCGGTCAGTTCACAAGTGCCTGCTACAAACTTCAGCCTGGTGATGACGTCTATATACGTGGACCTCACGGCGCGTCGGTTATGCCGAAAGACGACGCGAACATTATCTGCGTTGCCGGTGGCACCGGCTTAGCAGCTGTTTACCAAATCGCCCGCGACTTCGGGTCGGATGAGAACCCTGTGCAAATCTTCGCCGGCGCACGAAGCGCAGAGCGCCTTTACTTCACGGATGAGTGTCGTGAAGTCGCAGAAGTGCACATCGCAACTGATGACGGAAGTGCAGGCTTTAGTGGTCGGGTTCCCGAGGCACTTCGAGCCTATCTGGAAACGCTCGACAGTGAGACCTTGGCACGGACCGAATTCTACAACTGCGGTCCCGAGCCCATGATCCACGCGGCCGAGGCCGTACAGCGAGACTTCGTCGACAGTGGTCAAATGTTCAGCGCTATCGATTACACCACCAAGTGCGGTGTTGGTATCTGTGGTGCTTGTGCATCACCCGATGGCCGGCGCATTTGCGTTGATGGACCGTTCATTAATACGGCTCAGTAACAGAGATCTCCTCGGCATCTCAGGTCGAGGGTTGAATGCGTCTTCCCGCTAAAACTGCTTGCAGTAACTACAGTCTGCAATAGCTTCGGCAACAATCCTCTGCGATATCGAATCTTTTTGTTTACACTGCGTGACGAAAAACTCTGGGGGCAGTCACATGGGCACCAAACTCGTATCAATTTCTATTGCCGTCACATTGGCGGTTTTTGCCGTCTCGTGGCTAGGCGATCAAACCGGCTCGAGCCTTTACGGCCTGCCACTCATGGCGGCGATGGCATTGGGGGTCTTTATCGTTCAGTGGATTGGACTCATACATGCACGGCTTTTTGAGACCGAGCACTACTTCGATTTAGTGGGCAGCCTGACCTACATCACTGTCACTATCCTTGCCATTCAGCAAGCCGCCGACTTGGGTCTGCGACAGCAGCTGATTGCGAGTGCAGTTATCGTCTGGGCAGCGCGGCTTGGCCCGTTCCTGTTTATGCGGATCCAGAAAGCGGGAGAAGACCGACGGTTCAGGAAGATCAAATTGTCTACACCGCGCTTTCTACTTACATGGACTCTCCAAGGTACCTGGGTCTTCATTACGGCCGGTGCAGCATTGGCAGCCATCATGACGCCCAACGCGAATGCGCTGGGTAATGTCTTCTTCGTGGGCGCCGCAATGTGGGTGATCGGTATGGCTATCGAGGTCATTGCCGATAACGAAAAGAGCGCCTTCAAAGCCGACCCTGCCAACGAGGGTAAATTCATCAACACAGGCATCTGGGCGCGCTCGCAGCACCCTAACTACTTTGGCGAAATTTTATTGTGGGCAGGTGTGGCTGTTATGGCGCTCCCGTCGCTGAGCGGCAGCGCGTATATCTTCCTAATCTCGCCGTTCTTTGTCGCACTGCTTCTCACAAAAATTAGTGGCGTGCCACTGCTTCGAAAGTCGGGCGATGAGCGCTGGGGCGACGACCCTGAGTATCGAGCCTACCGGAAGAACACCCCTACACTGATTCCTCGACTCTTCTGAGACACGCACAGATAAATCTCAGAATGGGAGACACAAAAAAGCCGGCGATTGCCGGCTTTTTGCTTTTTATCCAAGAGCTTTATCACCATTAGCTCTCTACAGATATTCGAACCATTGCTTACGCGTACTGCCCTTGCAGGCCTGACAAACAAGAATGGAACCCTGCCATCGTTGATTCCACAATCTCAGCCGCGGATCTAGCTTCGTTGATGCGCCCCATGACTTGACCGGTCAATGGAATCGCCGCCTCCAAATCGCCACCAAAGTAGAGATCCAAAATATTGGCCATATGCTCAAAGGGCTGAAACTGTCCCATAAGCTCCAGCTCACCGGTACGCTCTGTACGCATGGCGCGGAGCGCGGGACGACCCTGCTGGTTTAAAAACACGGTATCGGTCTCTTTGCCTTCGTAAATGGCGTTCTTCCAATTCTCATGAACAGGTGAATCCGCACAGCTCAACATGGCCGTGCCTAATTGGACGCCCTCAGCACCCATAGCAAACGCCGCCGCCATGGTAGATCCATCGCAAATGCCACCAGCCGCGATGATAGGCACCTCGGTGCGCTCGCGAATGAGCGGCAGCAGTACCATCGTCGAGACGGGACGCGGATTTTTAAAACCACCACCCTCGCCGCCTTCTACAACTAAGCCGTCAACGCCCGCGTCCAGGGCTTTCAGCGCCATATCCAAGGTCGGCACAACGTGGAAAACTTTTATCCCAGCTTCCTGGAACACGCTCGTACAAAGATCGGGGCTTCCCGAGGAGGTTGTGACGAATTTGATGCCTTGCTCAATAACAAAATCAATCACGTTTGTGCCCTTCACAAACGCGAGTGCCACATTCATACCAAAGGGCTTACCGGTCATTTCGTGCATCTTGGCGACTTCACCCTTAATCGCATCGAAATCACCCGATGAGGTCTCGATGATGCCCATCGCACCTGCGTTTGATACCGCAGAAGCCAACTGAGCGCGGGCAATCCAACCCATCGGTGCTTGGAGAATGGGGTAGTCGACACCGGTCATCTCAGTGACACGATTTTTTATGGGGGCTGGCTTCACATTGACCTCTCAAACTCAGATTTTTATCGTTAACTGTGTTGCGAAAGCGCCAACATACAGTACACCAGTAGTGCGTCAAGCGAGCGCAGCTAGAGCAAAACGACTACCGCACAAAACAAAAAAGCCGGCGGTGCCGGCTCATTTAGTCGATCATTCTTGATCTGTAATTTGGCTTCGAAGTATCGACTCTCTCAAGCGCGATTACCCAACCACCATTCCATTTCCTCGATATGGTCTTTGCCAAAGAACTGTTCATCGCCCACAAAGAAAGCAGGAATACCAAATACGCCTCGATCGACCGCACTCTGTGTATTTGCCATCAGTTGCGCCTTAACCTCAGGGTCTTGCGTAGATTCCAGCAATGCCTTCCCATCGAAACCCGCGTCATCAAACGCCTTGGCAAAGACCTCAGGGTCATCCATCTTCAGACCGTCTTCCCACATCATTTTGAGACCGGCTTCGATGTACGGCTCTATAGCATTGTCACGGCTGTGCGCAACGCAGGCACGCATCAGAAGCAGCGTATTCACGGGGAAATGCGGGTTACTAGAAAACCTCGTCAGCCCAAACCGATCGCAATAGCGCTCGATTTCGCGCATGAACATCGCGTTTTTCCCTGACACACCCGCGAAGTTCATCATGGGTGGCTGGTTATTTGTGGACTTAAAGATACCGCCTAACAGGCAGGGAGTGATCTTGAGTGTCGCGCCCGTGCGCTCGGCGACCTGGGTCACGGTATAATAAGACAGGTACGCATTTGGACTGCCAAAATCAAAAATAAACTCAATGGTCTTGCTCATTAGATCCCCTTCCTTTTTATCGTCATTATGGAGAGCGTTAGTAGGCCAATAAACTCAAGGCTTGTCTATTAGAACTGGCTTCAGCTAACAGACCGGAAGCGCCTAAAACAGAAGTTTAGACAAACAAGATAGCGATTAGTCCCACCAACTGCAGCATGTTGATGGCGACAGATAACCTGTGCCCTCGATCAAATTTTGCCGCAGCATCAGCATTGCCAGCCAATTGCGCATCGCGCGCATCGTTAATACGCGGGACCAACGACTGCCGAACCCAGAGGGTGCTCAGTGCCACAAGCAGGCAAACGGTTGCACCGATATTGACCTCAGAGCCAGCAGCACTCTGGTAGAGCCCAAAGGCCAGGGCGCTGAAAAAAATCATGAAGAGGTAGTAGCGCGGGAACATTGACCTTAGAAATTGACCCGCCTCAAGTTCAGGCAATGACGTGAATACAACAGGCGCAACAACAACGGGGAAAAACAACATACCCCCCAGCAACAATAGGACCATGGCATTTGCCAGCTCAACCATCTTTCTTCCTTAGACCTTAAATCAGCGTTTGTACTGTGTCGGACAATATCCGCGCCCAACATCAAAACCGCGAAGCTTGCGGTGCTTAGTGACCCGACCCGTAACGCGCTTTCGCCAGAGCCGAAACGAGCTTGGCTTCATCGTGCGGCGCATTAACTTGATCGTCTCGGGTTCACTGAGACCAAACGTCGCCTCGATCACTTCGAACGGCGTTCGATCTTCCCACGCCATTTCGACGACACGGGACACCTCAGAGTCGGAGAGTTCTTTCGCAGGATTTTTCATTCCGAAAGAGTAGCAATCCGCCAACACATCCGGTTCCTGCGTTGCGGCTTTGTTCGGTTTCTTTACTCTCGATAGCAGCGAGAAATAGAACGTTGCGCAAGGGAGCGCAGCGCGCAAAACCGAGACTTAAATAGAGAACCAAAGAAACAAAAGTTTCAGTTTGCGCAACCAGCACGCAAGAGCTCATGGGTCCAAGTCGTGATCAGACCTTGTTCTCGGCGAGAATCGCTTTGCGCCAACCTCGCAGTGAGTTGATCAACCAAAACGCTTCGACCGATTTTAGATCAACGACAGGTAAGGCTCGCTCGGTGATCACTCCCTTGTCGAGCAACTCATCGCGCAGAACACCGGGCAACAAACCGTCAGCAAGCGGCGGCGTGAAAAGCTCGCCATTCATTTGATAAACAATGTTCGCAATCGCGCTCTCAGTGACGTTACCCGAGGTGTTGAACATGACAGGCTCACACCCTCCGGGTATTTCTTCCACCGCTCGGTTGTATGCCTCACGTCGACTCGTTTTATGGGTAAGGAACGTGTCGTCGGCTGACACTGCTGTTTGGACTAACGCCAACTCCACTACAGGGAGCTCATCGGTGTGCAGCGCTTCTTTTGACTGCGGTGATTCCATCGGTGAGAGCTCAATCGCCTCAACACGGTGACTCAGCGCACCATGGCGATCAAGTTGTAGGCGTAACCGAAAGATCGAAGCTGACAAGCCGTCGCTTTCATGTCCATTAACAACCTGCTTTGTGACATCGTCGAGATACCGCTTCGTTACCTCGGTATCAAAATCAAAAGACCAATATTTGGCAGAATTAGCCAACCGGAATAGATGCCTGCTAAGTCTGGGTATCTCACCATTCACGATGCCCATGGTTTCAAACAAGTGAAACTGAGGGTCTGGCTGTCGCAGTATTCGCGCTTTCGTTTTGAGCTCTTCAAACTCTTCAGTGGGATCGGAGTCCCAAACAATGCCGCAGCCCGAGCCGAAACGACTATCGCCGGTAGCAGTTGAGCTCCAAGCCGTTCGAATGGCGACATTGAAACAGGTGGCACCAGAGGGCTTTATGCGCCCTACTGCTCCGGTATAAATCTCGCGAGGCTCTTCCTCTAACTCATCAATAACCTCGAGAGCGGCACGCTTTGGCGCACCCGTAATCGACGCTGCAGGGAAAAGTGCGCGGAAAATCTCGGCAACACTCGCGTCCACTTCGCTCTTTACCGTCGAGGTCATCTGCCAAACACTGGGGTATCGCTCGACGCCAAATAACTCATCCACAGACACCTTGCCGGTACTTGAAATACGCGCCAAATCATTGCGCACCATATCAGTGATCATGACGTTTTCAGCGCGATTTTTACGTGACTGCTGCAACCACAAGGCGCTCGACTCATCGGCTGTCGCCTCGCTATGCCTACCGACGGTTCCCTTCATCGGCTTGCTCCAGACAACGCCATCCTCGCGCTGAAAAAACAGCTCAGGTGAAGCGGAGCAAATCGTTAGCTCAGGCCCTTCGAGGTAAACCGCATAGGGCATGTCCTGCGACCAGCGCGCAAAGTCAGACAGTGTGACAACCTCAGACTGTCGCATGCGCGACGTAAGGTTGATTTGATACACCTCGCCAGCACCGATCATTTCTCTGATATGCGACACCTTCGACTCAAAGGACTGTTGGCTCTCGGTAAGCTGCCAATGATAGGAAGAGGCGTCTGCTGGGTTGTACAGATCCACCAGTGACTCGAGCTTCGTCTCACCCGTGAACAAGGCAAAACAAACTAGCGGGATCTCTATATCGCGCTTGGGAAATTTGTGATCAAAGGCATGGCTCGCCTCATAAGCAACGTAGCCTACTGCATGCAACTGCTCCGCTTGGGCACGATGCTCTGCCGCCTCAATAACTTCCAGAACCTCGCCGTGCTCTACAGCAACCAATACATCGACACAACCGGTCAACAATGACCAGTCATTAGTATCGGGGTTTCTGATGAGGGCGCGTTCAAACATAAAATAAAACTGGCGATGGTGTTTTAAACGATCAAACTTTTAGCGATGTAAAGCATCTGTAGGTAGCAATACGTTAATGACCAGTAGGCGGTGCAATAGTCTAGCCGCGTAGTCGTTAAGCTCAATCTCACCAACAGCCAGAACTATGCGTAATAGCGTATCGGCGAGGTCGCGAAGTATGAGGGCTTCGACGATCAATTACGACTCACAGCTTGTATGAATTGGTGTGTATTCGCCGTTAATTTTCAGATATCGAGAATTACACCCCTAAACATTTTTGCAGCCGGCCGCCGCCCTCGGATCCAACATAGCATTGCAAAAAATCAGGCTGCCCACGGAACTCGGGAGCAAGGCCATTGTGCAACTTAAAAAAATAGGTCTGAGTGCAAAATTCTGCATAATTTCGCTTACATGCTATGTTTAGTTTAATGCAGCAAACGAGAACCAATGGCGCAGGTATATGAAAATAAACCTTTTAGAAGCCAAAGATTTGGACTGGCAGGACTACGGGGCTGACTCGAGGTTCGCATACCCAATCGGCTATTCCGGTGCCCTTCTTGGCTACGACGGCGACGGTCACATTGACTTGCTGTACCGCTGGGAGCCCGGTAAGTACTGCCACTTTCATCGCCACTTGTGCGAAGTGCGCTCTACGGTGCTCAAACGATCTCTTGAGGTTATAACCTACGAGGATGGAGAGGAAGCTTCATCTACTGTCCGTGAGGCCGGAAGCTATTCGCACATGCCTGAGGGCGATGTGCACATGGAGCGCGGAGGTCCCGAGGGAGCCCTCGTGTTGTTCAACTTGCATGCCCCCGATGGTCGTCTTACGGAGATGCTCGATGAGTCAGGTAATGCGCTAAAAACGCTCACTGTCGAGTCCGTGCTTAAGCAGTTCTCGCACTGAAGAACAGCTGCCTAAGTCATTGGCGCTTTGCTTTTCGAGGTCATTTAAGAGACAGAGCTGAGTTTTGCCGCCATCGTTTTTCCATGCTGCTCAGAAATAAAAGCACCAACCGAGATATGTCGATGATTCGATTAACACTATGCCTTCTCGCTCTATGGTCCTCGCTAGCTAATGCGACCGTCGTCGGTGCAGACCTTATTCTGAAGGGCGGCACCGTGTACTCGATGGATACACAGGGCAATCGCCATTCTTCCATCGCGTTAGCGGGAAAAACCATTCTTGCAGTAGGCAACGATTCTGACGTGGCACTTTTTCAGACTGATGCAACCGAAGTGGTGGACCTCGCGGGAAGGGTTGTTTTCCCGGGCTTCATCGACACGCACATCCACACCATGGATACCTTGCCCCTGTTAAACGGTGTCATGCTCTCCCCAGGGCAAAGCGCTGAAGAAGTTCTTGCGGCAATCGCAGAGCACGCGCAGCTCTACCCCGATCAAAACCCCGTATTGGGGTCGGGTTTTCTTGCACGCGCCTTTGGTATTGATGGCCCCACGGCTGCGCAACTCGATGCTGTCGTACCCGACCGTCCTGCCTTGATTATTGATGAAGGTGGCCACACCGCCTGGGCAAATTCGCTGGCACTCACAGCAGCGGACATAACGGCTAGTACACCTGACCCTGTCCCTGGCGCGCATTTCTTCCAGAGGGATATGTTGGGAAACCCTACTGGTTGGCTGGTTGAAGGTGCCGCTATCGACCCTGTAAGCGATGCCCTTGGCTTAGTGAGTGAGGAGGCACTGCGTGATAAGGCGCCAGGCTTCTTTCACGACATGTCTGCCGTTGGATTAACTGCTGCCTTTGATGCGGGAATGATCGATACCATGGGCTTGGGTATGAGAGTAGCTAGCGAGCTAGCTCAATCGAATGAACTGCCGCTTCGACTGGTGGGTTCGCTGTATATCAATAAACCCAAAGATCTTGAGACTGCCCATACGCGGCTCACCAAGCTCAAGAACACCTTCGATCATGAGCTCTTTTCAGTAACAACGCTAAAGCTCTCACTGGACGGTACGGTTGAAGCAAAAACAGCGGTAACGCTGGAGCCTTACATCGCGCCAGAAGGTCACGAGGCCACCCCGCTTCTAACTAATCAGCAGGTGTTCAACGCCGTCTATGAGGCGTATAGCCTTGGTTTTGATTTACACCTTCACGCCATTGGTGATGGGGCGGTAAGAACCGCCTTAGACGCGATCGAGGCAGGTCAAAAGGCTCACCCAGATGCCGATATTCGTGCCACGATTTGCCACATTGAAGTGGTTAACAAAGACGATATTGCACGCTTCGGTGAGCTCGGAGTCGTCGCACAAACAACGCCGACCTGGTTTGAATACGACGAGATTGCAATGGAGTTTTTAGGCCCCGCGCGATTCGAGCAACTCTATCCACTGGCGTCAATTCATCGCAACGGCGGCAGGGTCACCTTGGGCAGCGATTACCCCGTGTCGTGGATTGGAAAGGACGCCCTCAATCCCATGTTCAATATTGAAATGGCCGTCACGCGACAACGCGCGGGAACACCTGACTATCCCGTTCAGGCGCGCGAAAATGAACGCTTGAGTGTTGATCAAGCCATACGCGCTCATACCATTGACGCGGCTTGGCAAATTCGTCTCGAAGATGAAATAGGCAGCTTGGAAGCAGGTAAGAAAGCCGACTTAGTCGTACTCGAATCCGACCCTTACACCGCAGACCCCTACAGCATTCATGCAATTGAGGTGGATTTGACGATCTCCAATGGCCGAATTGTTTTCGAGCGGGAGAACACCACGGGCAAATGAGCTGATAAGTGGAAAGCAGAATCCAGGGCCAGTGAACCAGGGCTAGAGCATAAGGAAAAGATCCGCAATGACCGACAAACCACTCGTACTCACCGAAACCCGCGGTCCAATTTTTATCGTCACGATCAATCGCATCGAGGCGCGAAATGCAGTAGACGGCGCGACAGCAGCAGAGCTCTTATCGGCTTTTCGCGCTTTCGATGCCGACGACTCACTCAAAGTAGCCATTTTGACCGGTGCCGACGGCACGTTTTGTGCCGGCGCTGATCTGAAAGCTATCGGCAGCCCCAAAGCAAATCATATTGAGCACACCGGGCGAGCCGATGGCCCCATGGGTCCCTCGCGTTTGCAGGTTGATAAACCGGTCATTGCAGCCGTCTCTGGACACGCAGTTGCAGGAGGCCTCGAACTCGCCTGCTGGTGTGACATGCGCGTTGCCGATACCACTGCGGTGTTTGGTGTGTTCTGTCGACGGTGGGGAGTGCCGCTGGTAGACGGCGGTACAGTCCGTTTACCCCGACTGATCGGCCATAGCCGCGCTATGGATATGATTTTGACAGGGCGTGCCGTCGAGGCTCAGGAAGCTTTCGACATTGGGCTTGCCAATCGATTGGTGACGGATACCGATGCGCTCACCGAGGCGATCGCACTCGCAGAAGAGATCGCGAAATTCCCTGAGATGTGCATGCGAGCAGATCGTCGCTCGGCGATTGCACAGTGGAGCCTTGACGTTGACGAAGCGCTAATCCAAGAAGGCGCCGGTGGTTACGAGGTTGCGACGACTGAAGCGATTACAGGTGCCGCCCGTTTCAGTGGTGGCGCAGGACGGCATGGCAATTTTACGGACTAGAGTCTAATCGCCCCCGCCAGCGGATTAGATCCGTGAATAAGTTCTGAAAATTCGTCTGCAAGACGTTGCGACTCATCAACACAGGTTTGCCAATAGGGTTCTCTTACGGACTCGGGAATCTTTCCAAAATCACGGCGGTCAGGGATTTTGCCGAAGGGAAGCGAGGCTAAAAACTCATCTGTCGGACAAATCATAATGAGCTGATCGGCCGACACCTGTTGGTCGGACCGCCAGGGCAAGAACTTGTCAAACCAGCCAATCGTCGTGCGGCTACTAAAGTGCGGGTACAACCACACCTCGTCCTTGGGCAGACGCTGTAAATCGAAGTGATAGTCGATGATGCCGCCGTCCCAAAAAGCGCCTTTACCGGCACCTTCAATCTCGTACACCCCCTCAAAGACATAGGGGATGGCGCCGCTCGCCATCAGTGCGTTGAACACATTTGCCTCGCTGAGATCGACATACTGGGTTGTAAAGCCATCGAGCAAGGGGCTAAGCGGTGTGGCCTGTTGTGATGCGAAAACCACGCGCTGGAAAGACGCTGGGAGAGTGCTTCTGCTTAAGGCATTTCCCAAAGCAGCAGCACCCATGCCAGCGATCAGTCGTTTACCGGGCTGACGACCGTTCAGTCCTTTACCGCGCGCCGTAACAATATGCGACCGAAGCCAAGGGTGCTCAGCAACATGCCGCTCACCCGCCTCTCCGAGGAGTGATCGCATCAACCACAGTGCCACCTCGGTAATCTCGGGCACCGTGGGCTTTTTGGATTTGTACTTTTGGGTGAGATAAGCCTTCTCAAATCGGTCGTAAGCCTCAACAGGGTCGGGCTGCGCCATCGCCGCATGTCGCCAGGAGCCGATCGATGAGCCAACGGCGTCGAGAGGTTTGCTTCGCTCGGCTAATAAGTCCTCTATCAGCACGCGATCCATACGACCCAGGATCAACCACTTTGGCCCGCCGGAGGCGCCAATCAGACCGTCAATGAGGTCCGCATGCCATCCCTCAGTCTCAAGGCGCTTCGCCGCTGTTTTACCCACTCTGAGCTCGAGGGCCCTCATCTTAGATCCTTACTTTTAGACGATGTCGCTCACCTTTAAGCCATACGCGACAGGCTTTATGATGGCTTCATAACTTTTCCGATCAGGCCGCGCGACGTGCCTACCGCTCGCACATTTCGGTTCGGACAATAAAAAAAATTGGGGGTAAAGACCATGGCTTTTGATGCACAGGCGGCAACAAACACCTATATCGACTCGCTGGGTTCGGAGGCGCTGGCTCAAGCGGCCGCCTACACAGCCGGTAATCAGTGGCTGATGCTGTGGTCGCTTGGGGTCACTATTATTTCGACCTGGCTCATTATCCGGAGCGGCATCCTCACTTCACTGTCCTACAAGCTTTCAGGGAAGGGCGCCTTTAATCGCGCATTCAGGGTTAGCGCGGCCTTTATCGTTTTGTCTGCCATTATCGAGCTACCGTGGACCATCTACACCAGCTGGTATCGGCAGACCCAATACGACATGACGGATCAACCGCTGGGTGACTTCCTTGGGCAATCGGGTTTGAGCCTCGCGCAAAGTGCCGTGCTTATGGGCTTGTTACTCGCGACGTTTTACGTGCTGATCAAAAAAGCGGGCCAGCTGTGGTGGGCCTGGTTTGGCGGCATTACCGCAAGCCTTATGGCGACGATGATGTTACTGGGACCGGCTGTTATTCAACCCATGTTTAACGAGTACACACCGGTGCCAGAGGGAGAGGTCAAACAAGCTGTTGAGGCGCTGGCCATTGAGGCAAATATTCCCACCGAGCGTGTCTTCATGTACGACGGCTCACGCCAGTCGAACAACTTCACAGCTAACGTCTCAGGCATCGGTTCCTCCGCCAGGATTGCCATTTCCGACGTGGCGTTGAAAGAGGCCAATCTCGACGAAGTAAAAGCGGTGACTGGACACGAGATTGGTCACTACGTGTCGGGTCATATTTGGTGGGTGGTATTTCTACTAAGCACGCAGGTGGTCATCGCATTCCTGCTCGCAGACAGACTATTCAAGCCGGTGGCGCGCACCTTTGGCGCCGATGAGGACATTCAAAACCCAGCGAGCGTGCCTGTTTTAATTTTGCTCGTGGGAGTTCTGATGATGGTGTTTCAGCCCTTCAACAACACACTGTCGCGAATGAACGAGGCGGATGCAGATCGTTATTCGCTCGAGACTGTGAGCTTACCCGATGGACTCGCCTCTGCGCTGGTCAAGACGGCCGAGTACCGCGACCCACGACCCTCAGCGCTGCAGGAATTCTTATTTTACACGCACCCCCCAGTGGAGAGTCGTGTGCGAATGGCGATGGAGTGGAAGGCGGAGCAGCTCGCCAAGGAGCCGCTCTAATAGCAGGACTGGCTTATGAGACGCCGTCGAGATACTCGATGTCCGGGCGACCTGCGAGCAGTGGGCCCAACTTCACGTTGGCAGCCTTAAAGTACTCGGTTTGGCCGTGTGCTTTGAGCGCGTCCTCGTCAGTGTATGACTCGAGCACCTTGTAAACCTGTGGGTCAGACTTGCTGCGGTTGAGCGTGTAGAACATGCAACCAGGCTCGTTGGCAGTTACCTGCGCGGCGAGCTCTAAAAAAACCGCTTCGAATTCTTCGTTTTTACCTTCTTGAACAGGCAGTGTTGCGACGACACCAATGGCCATATCAGTCTCCTTATTATCAGTATGAAACAGTGAGTCTTGAGACTACTGGCTCGCCCACCGAATTCCTACAAAATCTTGGATTGATTCACGCAGTCTCGTGCCAATATTAGTAATACAAGGAGCGTTGTGAATAAAAGGAGCATATTTTTTGATAACTAACCGCGCAAAGCGCGTAACCTATGGCGGATAGGGAATTCGTATAAAGGCCTTGTCCGATATACCCACCTTAATTCTTGAAGGCATTGGTTGATCGCACTGGTTGTGTACGCGAGCCAATTGCCCTGGCGCTTACGTAGGTACTTACTATTAAAGACACCGCTATTAAAGACAACGACTCGGAGAATGCGCGTCCCGAAATCACTATCGGAGAAGTTGCTTGGCTAAAAATCGCCGAGGTGAATCATCTGGGCGCGTTCGCCGACTGGGGACTCAGTAAAGACCTCTTCATCCCCTTTGGCGAACAACAGCATCCCCTAAAGGCAGGCGGTCACGCGGTGGTTAAGGTTTACCTCGACAATCAAGGTCGACCAACAGGCTCTACGCGCATTAATCGCTGGATTGAGGAAACATCCTCGGCGCTCACAGTCGGCCAAGAAGTGGACCTGCTTATTGCCGAGCAGACTGAGCTTGGCTTCAAAGCCGTCATTAACCATGAAGTCTGGGGCCTACTCTATAGCAATGAGCTTTATCGACGGGTGCGACGCGGTCAGAAGATCACAGGCTTTGTTCAGCGAATCCGTGACGATGGCAAAATTGATTTATCACTCAACCGGCCGGGTTTCAGCGAGTCAAAGATTCAGCCAGTCATCGACGCCATCGAGGCTACATTGAGTGAGAACGAGGGATTCCTCGCCCTCAATGATAAAAGCCCACCGCCTGCCATTTATGCCGCCTTTGGCGTGAGTAAAAAAGTGTTTAAGCAGGCGGTCGGTGCGCTCTATAAAGCGCGCAAAATCACCATTGAAGCCGACGGTATCAAAACAACACCGCAAGACCCTTGAAATAGTCTGAAACCAGAGCGCGCAGCAATCTGAGGCGCTCAGAGATAAATGCCATTTCAGTAAGAGGTCTCCATATCAGTCCCCAAGCCTCATTGCGTTTTAAATCGCTCGTTGGTGTGAGATAAAGAGTCAGTTGAGTGAACTCATTCGAAAGAAGATGAGGGGCAAGATGGTAATCGGAGCACTGCAGAGATACCGACATTCTCAGTCGCATTATCGAGTGTTAACGGCGGCACTTGGTGTTCTGCTTATGCTCTTCGCAGCAAGCTCGCCTGCCGCACCGTCTTCAACCGATTCATCCACAATTGCTCAACCCAACATTATCATCTTGTACGCAGACGACATGGGCTGGGGTGATACCGGGGCCTATGGCCATCCCTATATCAAAACCCCGTCGTTAGACCGTCTTGCCAATGAAGGTCAGCGCTGGACAGACTTTTACGTGCCCGCTCCCGTGTGCTCGCCGAGCCGCGCTGCACTGCTCACGGGACGACATCCTGTCCGCTCGGGGCTCTATGGCGTGGGCAGCCCGGTGTTATTTCCAGAGGACAAGTACGGTATCCCCGAAAGTGAAGTGACGATTGCGGAGATGCTAAAGGAGGCGGGGTATCGCACCGCCATCATGGGCAAGTGGCACCTGGGGGATGCGTCTGAACACTTCCCCACGCGCCATGGATTTGATTACTGGTTTGGCATCCCCTACTCCAACGACATGAAGTTCGAGGGAAGACCGGGTATCGAAGAGCTGTTCATGATGCAGCAGACCGGAAAAACAGAAGCACTCAATGCCATCTTGAATGACTTCCTCATCGCCTTTGAAGACCCGGACTCGTCGAACTACAACGTCCCTCTGTGGCGAAGTCGCTGTGACGAGAGTGGCTGCAAGGACGAACTGTTAGAGCAACCCACCTTCCAGCCAAATCTGACAACCCGGCTTACGCATGAAGCGAATCGATTCATCGAGACGGCAAACGGAGAGCCCTTCTTCCTTTACGTGCCCTACACCATGCCTCACCTTCCCGTGTTCGCTGATGAGCCTTTTCAGGGCAAGAGTCTGGCAGGCCCTTACGGTGACACCATCGAGGAGATCGATTGGAGCGTCGGTGAAATTATTGGAGCCTTAGAAAAGGCGGGCATCGACGACAATACGCTCGTTTTCTTCTCGAGCGATAACGGGCCTTGGCAATTGGCGAGCACGCATTTCGCGGGAAGCACCGGTCCCTTCAAAGGCTCAAAACAGGAAATTTACGAAGGCGGTGTTCGCGTCCCCGGCATCTTTTGGTGGCCCGGAACGGTTGCACCCGAGGTTATCTCGGACATGGGTAGCGTGCTGGATCTATACGAAACCATCGCAACTATCCTCGCGCTAGATACCCCCCAAACACTCGACAGCCACAATCTCTTGCCCGTATTACTCGAGGGCGATAAAGGTCCGCGAGAAGAAATGGCGTTCTACCGAAAGGGTGAGTTGCGAGCCTATCGTAAAGGCGACTTCAAACTTCATTTGTTCGACCAGCCACAAGGCGGTGAGCCGTTAGAAACACCCGAGCTCTACAACTTACGACGTGATCTGGGTGAGAAGGACAATATCGCTGACAAGCACCCAGAAATTGTGGCGGATATTTTGAACGCCATTGCCACCCATAAAGCCAATCTGCCGCGCAAGCCGCCGTTATTTGATCAGCGCTTTGTCGACATGATGAAAAAGATGCAAACCCGCGAGGAATAAACGGTGCGTGTGCAAAGACCTCTCCTCTTTTTGATGACTCTTCTTTCGTTGGTCATACCGCACCACACCCTCAGCGCCGAAGAGCGGCCACCAAACATCATTTTCGTCATCCTCGATGACCTGCGTTTTGACGGCATGGGTTTTCTAACCCCCGAGGTCAAAACACCCAACATCGACCAACTTGCCGAGGACGGGACTTACTTTCCCAACGCAGTGGTGACCACATCACTCTGCTCTCCGAGTCGCGCAACCATCCTGACGGGGATGACCACACAGAACCACCGCATTGTAGATAACAACAACACCAGTGAGGCGGGCCTGACCTTCTTCCCCAAGTACCTTCAAGCAGCCGGCTACGAAACTGGTTTTTTTGGTAAGTGGCACATGGGTGAGTCAAACGATTCACCTCGCGACGGTTTTGACCGATGGGTGAGCTTTGCCGGGCAAGGCAGCTATTACCCCATCAAACGACCAGACGGCTCTACCAATGTAATTAACGTCGACGGCCAGCGCGTGCCTCAGCAGGGGTATATCACCGACGAAATCACCGAGTACGCACTCACTTGGCTAGAAGAGCAGCGAGATGCGACAAAGCCCTTCTTTCTCTACCTCAGCCACAAGGCGGTCCATTCAGATGCAGTGCCCGCGCCTCGTCATCGCGGGCAATACGATGACGTAACGTTTGAGTTGCCAAGCTCGGTTGAGATCACCGATGCCTATTTGGAAGGTAAACCCATGTGGGTAAAAAATCAGCGAAATAGCTGGCATGGCATCGACTTCGCGTATGCCAGCGATCGCAAGATGACCGACTACCTCAAGGATTACTTCGGCGCGCTCTCTTCGGTAGATGACAGCATTGGAACATTGCGCGCCTACCTATCGGAGGCCGACATTGCTGAAAATACGGTGATCATTTTTTACAGTGACAACGGTTTTCTAACGGGTGATCACGGCCTCATCGATAAGCGGAACGCTTATGAGGGATCCATTCGCGTACCCATGATTGTGGCGGCACCGGGCCGGGTTCCTGCAGGTGCTGTTAACGACACCCGCATCCGCAATCTTGATCTCGCGCCCACCTTCCTCGGAGCCGCAGCAGTTCAAGCACCAGCTCATTTCGAGGGCAAGGACGCCTGGCCGTTAATGACGGGGAGTCAGAGCCGAAGACAATGGGGCGAACCGGACTTTGTTTACCAATACTATTGGGAATGGTCTTTCCCCATGACACCAACTACGCTCGCCATCGTGAGGGATGGACTGAAATACATTCAGTACCACGGCGTGTGGGACATCGAAGAGCTATATGACCTAAACGCGGACCCGCTCGAGCTCACCAACCTCATCAACCACCCTGACTACTACCATCAGCGTCAGGCACTGCGAAAAGCGCTGTATGCACAGGCGCAAGGTCCCTCGGGACAAAATGCTATTCCCTACACGCCGCGACTGGCTGAGGGTATGAACTTGCGGGATAAAGATGGACCCAAGGTGGCACCCTTTCCCGCCAGCTGGCTAGTCGCGCCCAACCGACAGGACAAGTTCAATGGTTTGATTCCTGATATACCGGCTAAAAAGGCAGCGATGGATCAGGGCAAGATATTTATTCCCTGGCTGCTCAGTAAAGAAGAGCAAAAAGCAGCACAACAGGAGATGAATCAGTGAGACTCTCCTCGGGCTTGAGACATTGGATCAGTGTTGGTGTGCTGCTAGTGGCCTCACCGCTTCACGCTAACCCACTCCATGCGAGCGCGACAGCGGAATCCAACGCAGAAAAATCTCGGCCCAACATCCTCATGATTGTGGCTGAAGACATGAGTCCTCGCGTCGGAGTCTATGGTGATGCGCTGGCCAAAACACCGTCAATCGACCGACTGGCGAAAGAAGGCGTGATTTACACCAATATGCACACCATTTCGGGTGTCTGCGCGCCGTCGCGGTCCTCACTCGTAACCGGTGTTTACGCGACGTCGATGGGCACGCATCAAATGCGTACTTCCCAAGGCAGATTGAGCGAGACGATTACAGGCTATGAGGCTGTCCCACCACCCGAAGTCAAAGCCTTTCCCGAGTTGCTTCGCGCCGGAGGCTATAGCACGGCGAACTGGGCAAAAAAAGATTATCAGTTTGGCGAGCCCTTCACGCTATGGGACGTGGATGATGGTGGTTTCTGGGGGCCTATTGAAGCCGCGCTGTGGCGGCGACTACCTGACGATAAACCCTGGTTTGTGATGATGAATCTCGTCTCAACACACGAGTCCTATCTTGTGGTGCCAGGTGATTACCCTAAGCAGTGGGCGCCCTTTACTAACATCCTGCTCAAGGAGCGCAAGCGAACGACTATTGCCATCACCGATCCAAATGCAGTGAGCGTACCTCCCTATCTTGTCGACTCAGCCGAGACTCGCGCGTCGATTGCGCAGCATTACGACAACATCGCGTTCATGGATACGCAGTTACAAAGCATTCTTGAAGCGCTGGTCGAAGACGGGCTTGATGACAACACTATCGTAATCTTCACCACCGACCACGGAGACCCCTTCCCCAGAGCCAAACGAGCCATTTACGATTCCGGTACGCACGTACCTTTCATCATTCGCTACCCATCGGGCGAGGGAGCTGGGACGGTAGAGACTCGACTCACTTCCTTTGTCGATATTGCACCCACTGTTATGCGCTGGGCAGGGCTGACACCGCCAGGCTTCATTCAAGGGCAGGACTTGGTAACCACAGCGCCTCGAAAATACCTCTTTGCCGGGCGAGATCGCATGGACCAGGTTCAGGATCGGGCGCGTTCTGTGCGAGATGAACGATTCAAACTGATTCAGAACTTCATGTCCGATGCGCCCTACTTCAGACCGCTGGTCTTTAGAGACATGTTTCCCAGCATGCAATCGCTTTGGCAGGCTCAGGCGTCAGGGCAACTCACTGAAAAACAGGCCTTCTACTTTCAAGCATCACGACCCAATTATGAGCTTTACGACCTGAAAGCCGACCCCCATGAAATCAACAATCTTGCCGGCAAGCCCGACTATGGAAAGGAACTGAATCGATTAATAGCGGCTCTTGAGGATTGGTACGAGCAGGTTGGCGACCGCGCAGATGTCTCTGAACGCGAGATGGTCTTTGAGATGTGGCAGGGAGAATCGCAACCCGAAACCGCACCGCCGAGAGCAAAGGTTGAGACGCTTGAGGCGGGCGCCAAAGCAGTAAGCCTCTCTGCTACTACCGATGGCGCATCGATTAGCTACAAGAAAAATAGCGACTCTTGGCAAATCTACACTAGGCCAGTCCGACTCGAGAAAACCGACACATTGCTCGCAAAAGCCATCCGATACGGCTACAAAGAGAGTGAAGAGATAGCGGTACCTACGGATAACTAAGATAAGAACGGAGAGGTAACTCATGGCACTCGACAAAAAACTGTTTAGAAACGGGCCTTACGCCGACCTTTTCAGCCAAGGGGTCCAAGTCGGAAATACCCTCCACATGGCGGGACAAGTGGGTACCGATGCAAACGGCAAAGCACCTGAAAGCCTTGTTGAGCAAATGGAAAATGCCTATCAGCATGTCGCGTCAGTACTCAAAGCGTTCGACTGCACCATGGATAATGTTGTTGAAGAGACGTGGTTCGTAACCGACATGCACGAGTGCATGACACAGGTTCAAGACCTATTCGCGGCGCGACAGGCAATCTACGGAAAGCCGCCCGAGGTTGCTCAGACGCTCGTGCAAGTCGTTGCGTTGGTTGATCCGAGCTTCAAGATCGAAATTAAGTGCGTTGCCATTACCGGTTAAGAGGAACGAGACATGCCTGAACTACAACACCTCCCTGCCGATGCTGACGCTAGCACTATCGTTGCCGCAGTTGAGCAAGATGGTGCAGTCATTCTCGACAACGTCATCAGCCCGGAATTCATTGCGGCACTGCGTGAAGAGACTGACCCCTACATGGATAACACCCGAAACGGGGAAGACCCCTTTGCAGGCTTCAGTACCACGCGAACGGGCGGTCTGTTAATTCGCTCGGAAAAATGTCGAGAGCTCATCGAGCACGAGACCATCCTGAACCCCTGCCGCGAATTCCTCGCGCCTTTCTGTGAGAGAGTCCAACTTCACCTCACCCAAATTATCCGTATTCGTCCGGGTGAAACGGCGCAGGCGATTCACCGGGATAAGTGGGCCTGGGGCAAGCATTTGTCGCACCTCGAGCCCCAATTCAACACCATTTGGGCACTCACAGATTTCACCGCAGAGAATGGCGCAACGCAAGTCGTCCCAGGCAGCACAAAGTGGCCTGATGACCAAAACATTCAGCCTGAGCAAGTAACCCAAGCTGAGATGAAAGCGGGCTCTGTACTTATTTACTCAGGCTCGGTGTTCCATGGTGGTGGTGCTAACAACAGCGACGGAGATCGCATTGGCATCAACATTACGTATGCACTGGGTTGGCTTCGCCAAGAAGAAAACCAGTATTTAAGCTGCCCTCCAGAGCTCGCTAAAGATTTGAGCCGCACGCTACAGGAGCTCGCCGGCTATGCCATGGGGCAGTATGCACTGGGTTACTACACGCCACCGGGTGCACCAGGAGAAGAACCCGAAGTTGTTCCGCCGCAGTATGCTTTAGGCGTTCGGCAGGATCTCTCCAGCATGGGTGGCGTAGGTGATTTAGAGGCATTACAAGAGGCGCTAAAGACCTAGAGCATAGTGAGCGCGGCTTGTTCGCATGAGTGCTTGAGGTAGACGAAGACTCCCCTTATACTCTGCCGCCCCATAGGACCATAGCTCAGTTGGTTAGAGCGCTACCTTGACATGGTAGAGGTCGCCAGTTCGAATCTGGCTGGTCCTACCAAAATTTAGATAAGTCATTGATTTCTCGAGAAATCGCACCTGCCACGGTGGACACAGAACGCCCTTCTCAGGGTATCGGTCTACTAGCGATTGAAAGAGGTCACTATGACAACATTCAAAGACGTTGCAGAGGCGTGGATCGCCTCGCGCGAACATGGCTCGGGTTCTCTGGGTCGCATTCAATTCTGGATTGAGCAACTTGGGCACTTACCGATTGACGGTATCAGTGATGACCAAGTCGATGATGCTATCTCTGCATTGGTGGCGAGGGGCAAGCTCACTGGTGGTATCTCAGGCGCAGGGAAACCCACTGGACAGCCGCTGGCAGGAAGCACAATTAACCGCTTCGTATCGACGCTAGGCAGTATTTATAAGTACGCACGCAGACTGCGAGTAATAAAGCGGTCCTACACCCCGCCCACGATCGGAATTGAAAAATACCCAGAACCAGTCGATCCAGAAAAATACTTTAGGGAAGACGAGGTAGAGCGGCTGATTAAAGTCGCTAGAGTTGTTGATCAAAAGTGGCGGCGACTCGTACCCATGATTTTGATCGGTTTTCACACAGGAATGCGGATTGGCAACGTTCAGCAGCTCACGTGGTCAGACATCAATTTCGATGACGGCACAGCTTCTGTATCGATCACCAAAAATGGCACCCCACATATTTCAGTGCTGACGCAGCGTTGCCTTGAGGAACTAGAGAAACTCCCGATGGGGCGAGGCGATGAACTTATCTTTGGGAGCTATCGGGGTAACTACCCTTTCCACTATCAAAAGCTTTGGCGGAAAGCATGCAGTGAAGCTGGCTTTCAGGGGCGGACATTTCATTGGCTACGTCATGGATGTGGCTCTCATCTTGCACGAGCTGGTGCAAGCCAGGCACAGATGATGCAAGTAATGGGACATAAAACCCTCACCGCGTCAGCGCGCTATATTCATGGAAATGTAGAGGACCGAAAGGCAATAGTTGGGAGGGTATTCAGATGAGCAAATTACCGAAAAAGTCGTATGCAGCTCTGTTTAACACAGGTGATTTTTCGGTATCTGAAGTCGCAGATAAAATTAGTGAAGAGTTTGAAATTGGGGGCGGCAAGGACCTCATTTCAGCGGAAAATCTCGCACTTTTAGTCACGGAGCTTGCCTGCGAAAGAATATCTTCTCGCATAGCTCTTATTACCCTTAATCAACCTCCTTTAGACGACCCGCAAGAAGCCCGAAAAACAATTGATGATCTGTGCTTCGATCGTTTTGATCAGCTTCTAAAAATATCTAGGCGAACCAAACAGAGCAATGTCGCGAGAGCCACTCATCTACCTGGCTACGCTGAGTTTGCTTTATACGTAGCCCATGTTCGACTGTTTGAGCGTGACGGAAAGAATCCTGGTTGGAGAAAGCTAGCAAAGCGAGCGAGCGATATTCTAGGCCGCTCACCATACAAACGTTCCGATTGGGAGCCCCTCATCACAAAATCCCGTATCGAAAAACTACTACCGTCCTTTAGAGAGGCCACAGAGAAATCAGACTATCCATCGCCCGAATACGTCGTATGGGTAACTCAATTTAACTGGCTCGTCTAAAAAATGGGCGCTCCATAGCATGGGCCGCCCACCTACTCCCCAATACTCCCGATAACACCGTGGCTGGTGCGATTAAGGAGATTGAAATTGAACCAGGGAGTGAGGCTGAATCATTTGCGTCCAATCCAAGATTGGTATGAGTTCCACAAGCTGCAAGGTGGCAAAGTCTTCCCGACGTTTGCCTCTCTGCAGTGGTTTATTAGACAACATCGAAACTCACTTGTTGATGCAGAGGTTTTAATTCCTGGCAAAGGCAGTCGACGAACACTAGTCACTGCTGAATTTGGTCCCAAAGTCTACGAGATACTCTTTAAGTAGAAGCATGGACGGAATTAGACAAATGGCTGTGAAGGTAGTCAGGAAATGATCGATCAAACGGTCCTCATGGAGACTGGCAATGACCTCAGCTGGGTAAGGGCGGAACCCTCGCATGAGAACTGTCCACGAGCAGGCAATACCTGACGGTAACCTGCGGATAGTCAGCGGTCGGTGATGTGGCCTTCTGATGGTTCTGCGTTAAGAGGCAGCGCGTAATGGGGAGATAGCTCAACCGCCCCCTACCCTAGAGGTGACGCTACATCACTGGATTTGAACGACGGCTCGGCTCCGAAGAACAACTTCATCACTTGGCCTGTAAAGGCTAAGTGCACCCCTAAGAAAACAGGAGTGGATTTGTCTCTGACTCTCACCAAAGAACAGTACTGTAAATATCAAGATTTAAATCAAGGAGGCGTAATTTGTCTTGCCATGGTGGCTTTCGAGAAGGAGCAGGACGTCCATCAGGCTCCACTAATAAATGCTCCCCTGAGCAGTCTCAGCGCCTCTCGGAGCTTGCCAAGACTTACACCGAAGAAGCACTCGAAACACTCGTGGATGTTGCCAGAAACGGTCGTACGGATGCGGCTAGAGTCTCAGCTGCTAACGCCCTACTCGACCGAGCCTATGGCAAACCTGCTGTAAAGGAAGAACAAGAGATAGTGGATTTACCGCCAGTGGTTATTCAGCTGACAGGGCCGCTTGATGATTCTACCGTTACTGGGGCTTAACCGTTGGCAGAGTAAATTTCATATCCCTTGCCACGTAGGCATTGCACCATTATCCGCTCGCGAGCGACCTTCTCCTCTTTGGAAGCCGAGGCTCCCCATAAACCTCCACCAGCAAGACTCCCTGCTACGATGAAGGGGATGGCTGGAGCGAAGACAGCACCAAAAGCCGCTGATGCAATACCTGCTACTGCAGTGCCTCCCATAGCCGCGCCAGCGACGCTCTTGATAGCCACTTCATCTGATAAATCGATAGTGCTAGCAATGTCATAACAAAGCTTAAAGTCTTGGTCATATTGCTCCTGATTTTCGACTGAAGCTTGATTGACGACTATTCGCGGCTGACTTGAGCAACCAACAATAAACAGGGATATCAAGATTACTAAAACGCTTTTCGGCATTGGTGTTACTCTCATTTGGGATGAAATTAGGTTAAGTCGAATTAGCTCGAAAATCAGCAAACCTAGAGATTTAGGACGACCAACTTGACCGAATTGCCTCAATCGACGATTGAGTTGTTTGATAACCTCTGACTACATATCTCCTTAGTTGAAAACCTCATGCAGAGAGAGTCTCTGCCGCTCACGCCCTACTCGATCGAGCTTATGGCAAATCTGGTGTGTTAAGGACAATCGCATAGGGCGTTTGCCTCAAGCATTTTCTGGACTCTGAACCAGCCTCTAGAGAGTTCTGAAAAATCTATTTTAAGAATCGATACTTTGCTAGTGTTCGCGGAAATGCCTGAGAAGCGAGGAGAGACATGAACGCTAGAGAAGTAAGAGGTTTGACAAGCGCGGTGGCTGGACTTGTAGTTTTCGGCTTTTGGATGAGTTTGGTGGGAAACCCCCATGTCATAGAGACTGTCATTGGGTTAGCGTTGAGCTTTTTCACTGGATACAAAGTTTACAACCTTAGTTATTGGTCGAGATCAGATTAAGTTATTGGAACAGACCGCGTCATCTGACGGGAAGCCTGCAAGGCTAAATTCAAGCGTATGAGCCGATTCAAAAGCCTATTACTCTGCAAGCCTGCGGTTAAAGAAGAAACAGAGACTGTGGACTCACCGCCTGTGGTTATGGAGGTTGTAGGTAAATCAGCAGGTTAATGAACATCAAAGGAATGTAAGTCAGCGCCAGTATCACAAGAGGAAGCGAAACTGCCTTCCAAAACACGGCCCATTTTGAGGGAGGGGAATCTAACCAATGCTCTGCGGGTGAGTCCCGAAAATAAAACACCCTTACTTCATAGCCTTGGGGGTATTTTTCCTGAAATATCGCCTCAAGCTCCGCTGTACGCATCTTGAAATCAAAACCTACCAAATGCCTCCAAGGCGGAACGAACGACCCAAAGTAACGCGTGCCAGCGACCGAATATCCATAAGACACGATAACGGAACCGCCCCCTTCACCCGCCACGTAACCAACGTCATTTACGTAACCAGAGACTACGTCATCACCGAGTGTAGACGTCCAACGTTTGGCCAAGCGGTTATAAGCCCACAGACCAAGTACGACCACTATTGAAACTTGTATGGCGTATATGACTTCGGTCATTCGACCTCACAGGATTTGTAGTTGCTATGCTGGATAGATACCTCGAGCTTGTCCTCTATGATACTCGCTGCCAGTAGCCCGTCCCTAGCCAAATATCAGTTCCAGCGGTTATCTAATCTCAATCTTTACCGAGAGTCAGATTCCCATTCACAAACCCACCTTTCACCCTCCACCTGCCATCTCGCATGACCAGCAAATAAACGACATCTGTGGTGGAAATCACTTCATCATCATCGTTGTATCGTGAGAAGTTGATATCGACCATTGCGGATATGTCGTCTTGGTAAACCAACTCGTTTTTGTGAATGCGGGAGTAAGACCAGCCTGAAGCCTTCATTCCATCGAAGTCGACAGCATCACCATATTTAGGATACGCAGTAGGCTTTCCTCCAATAATGAATACGAAAGGTTCCCCTGAAGACGAATTAAGTGACGCTCTGTCTTCATTGTTGAAAAACTCGAAGTAGTTTTCGATAACTTGCTGTGGCGCCAAACCCTCAGCTTTCGAGGACGCAGCCACCTCTGACACGTCAGATAATGACTCGACCCGTGCAACAGCATCTATGCACAACTTGTTCCCTACAGAGTTTTCCTCATCAAGCTCCAATGTCTCGCTTAATTCATTGTGAAGGTCTATCAACTCACACGCTGCGTATACGTCTGCCGCAGCCAAGCCTAGACCTATGACCACACCGCCAACAGGTATAAGCCCACTACTTACGTCTAAAACATTTCTCTTAACCATTTTCGTGGCTAGTTTCTGAGACTTTGCTCTGGTCTTCTGAATTGCCGCTCTCTGTCTTGCCATATCAGACTTTTGCTTTGCGTGAGGAGTTGAGATATTTGCGACTCTAGATAACCCAGCTGAAATCGTATCCATCAAAAATTCATTTGTAGTGGTATAGACAACGAAACCCAGCCATACGGTAACTATGAGCAAATACTTCAAAGATTTTTTGATAATCCAACGCACGAAAACATCTTCCCCCAACCATTCGTTGCCACTTAACTATTAGTAGCCAAGGCTATGGCGAACCCTTCAAGACAAGGAAAGGACAGATACTTCAGTGTGTCAATAACAACACTGAGATTTGAAAACCAGACGCTAATGGACTTCAATTACTAAGTTCAAATAGATGACAGGGCCAAGCATGGATAGACTTGGTGAGGCTTAATCTTCTGTTGAACCCGTTCCTAACCCCTTCGGGATTTTTTCTCGCACCCATTGTGATACAGAGCCGATACCGCTCTTCAACCCTTCTGCCCTCTCTCGCGCTTTTTGAGCAACATCAGTCCGGAGAGGTTTTGAAGTATCCCAATTCTCTCGACCAACATTCATTGCATTGTTCGCCGTTGAAACCGCCGCGTTGTAAATCTCTGCTCGTTTTGGTGCAGTGGACGTCCAGCGTGCTTCGGCATCTTTAGCTACTGCTGACGCGAAGCACTGTGCGTTTCTCCCATGTTGACTGGCTTGAGAAACAAACTTTTCATAGCGCGGGTGGCCGTTGAATCTTTTGTGTAACACGCGACCAGCAATAGCACCGACCCCAACGACAAGTCCCAGCTGAACAAGCGTATCCAGCACCTCAATCGCAATATCAGCATCTACGTCCTCTAAGAGGAGCTTGCCGTCAGATATAGAGACCGCTTCTGCTGCTAAGGTCTCTGGGTCATTGGAATAAAATAGCTCTCGACTATCTGACACTCGAATGGAATCGAAGCGTTGATGCAATATCGCCTCAGCCGCGACGTTGTCATCAACGATAATTACGTTTGCTACTTCCCACTCCGTGTCGCGGACTTCCCCCTCAAATCCGTAATCGCGACTTGATAACTCGTCAATACGCTCTTGAACAGGACGGTCAGTTCTTCCTATTTTTACTATCCCCTCGTACTGGGGGCTGGTTGCAATGTAAATAGATTCAGACATGACTGGTCTTTCCCTATCCCTCATTGTGTAGGATCATTTTTCCAACGCTCAAAAAAGTCTTCACCGTAAACTCGGCCTTCAATCTGCAGACGATTAGCACCTAGCGTGTAATATTCGTTAATTAACTTTTGCGAAATTTTTCTAGGTGGCTCAGGAAAGCCAATTGAAAACTGAATCACCAGCAAGCCCACATCTAACAGTCCCACAGTTCTGTCTTTTCGGACCATAGCCTCAAAGGCCGCGTCTAACTCAGGATTTTCGAATCCCCCGAGGTTGCCAACCACAGAACTCAATGCCATGTAGTCAGCAATCTCCGCCGCCATACTTGACCCTTTACCAGATGCCGTTTGATACATTGCTCCATACATCATTTCATAAACCTCGAATGCAGCGGCACATGTCTGCTTATAAACGCGGTTCTTGCCAAATCCAAACATCCTATACCCTCGTTTAATTTCAATTAATTTTGCAATGCGCGCGGAGCAAGGCTCAGAAACTACACCCAGCGAATAAACATAAAAAACAATAAGTCACGCGCCGCGGTCTCAATAGATACGCCGTGTGTCAATTGCGACGCAGAACATTGCCTATTCCCCAATCTTTTGGGTTGAATCAAAAAAAATGGATTGAGGAGCGAGACCATGGGTTTATTTGGAAAGTCAAAGCAACAGAAGCTTAGCGAGAGTATTGCAAATCAGGTTCTCAGCGCCTACCAGCAGGTCAAACAGCGCACCGAAAAAAATACCGACATCGACAAGCAGGCAAGGGAATTCGACACGCTCTACAAAACAGCGAGATTTGTTATAAGTGATATGTATGGGACTTACGGGGCTACTCCTATTCAAACGGAGCAAACACTAGAGGAATGCGCAGAGAAATTTCGTCAGCACTTAATGGTGGGCGCTACTATCGGTTTAGTTGATGTCTGTACGATTAGCCATGGATGCTCAATGGGGCTTCAAGAGAGCTACACCGCAACCATGAATCGATACATTCAAATACTTTATAAGCTGGATGTTTTAAGGTTTGACATCGAGGGGGTGGCGTACCCAAGAGAATTGGAACAAAGGCTGTAAACAAGAATATTATTGGGGAAACCTTTGCCCTGCACTTTCTCCGTTGTCTCATGGCCGATGAACCATTGCGAGGCAAATGTACTGGATGCTAAGTTACCGCTACTTTTTTGAGGAAAAGGAAAGATAGAACGTGATTGGAGATGGTAGTCCAGGGGTCGTTATTCTAGCATTCGCGTTAGGCGCTGTGTTCTTCATGATGATTGGATTTGTTCCAAGTAAAGACCAATCAAAAGTGATGAAATTATTTCTAGGGGTCGTCGCAATACTCGCCGTAATTGGTATCTTCGCATCCTAAGTAGGGGCTCACCTTTTTGCCTGAGCCTGCTTGGGGCAATTGAAATTGGGCGAATCATCAATCGCTAAAATTACTGCAGCTGTCTTATTTGAGAATTCTTGCTGGTCTCTGATCGTTTCCTTTGAGCATCAAGCGCATCACATAGCAGTTAATATGGATGTAGTTGGAGCCGACTAGTCGTCCTCTGGCAATTCCCATTTAATGCTATCTGATCCTTGTGTAGCAGTACCGATAAATTCAACGACCATTTCTTGGAGAGATAAGGTGGTAGCCACCTTTGGCCTTCCCTGCCGTGGCGGATCCGACTTAACGTTCATGAATCGCACCGCACCTCTTGAGTAGTTATCCTCCGGATCTCCCAGGGCATACAGTCCAACATAAGACGCATCAGCTTTAGAGCTATGCGCGCCAAGGGCAGGGTCAAGTCTACCCGTACGTCCTCGGAGCTTGGTAATTGCGTTTGCAAAGGAAGAATTGCCCTTTATCTTGTCGGTCGTCGATGATATTGGGAGAAAAAAGATACCCACCATGAAGGCGTGTGGTAAGTGCTCATGAACTAATCTCATCTCGTCATTCATTTCATAAATTCGACCAGTGAGGTTCTTATCGTAGTTGTTACTTCGTGAATCTTTAAAGTTGAGCCCCTTGAGAGATATACCAATCTCAAGGCCAACAACAGAATCTACAACCTGAACATCAATTTTTTTCTTCGCCTCAGCGCCCAGAGGTGCTATCGGTTCAATACCTCCCTCCAGACTCTCTGGCTTAATAACCCTGTCACGCAGAATTGGAAGATTTGCCTGACGTATTGCCGTCGATATAGCAACCGCACAGCCATTAGCAAAAGATTTGCTTCGCTCTGCATCACCCTATAACTGGAATTACAGCGCGCTTAAGAATTGACCCTCGCTCACGATGGCAGGCTTACCCTCGTCATCCCTGAACGCCATCGCCTTGAGGATTTTATTCCCCATGCTACTGTGCTTCCACGAGGACGTGGCATATTCACCGATAACTAAGTAGTCAGTGCTTTTTGCGATTCCGCCGATCACTCCCCCTCGGTCTCTGATTACCTTCTCGCAACCACTTCGCTTGAGTTGCGATCCAAAGGTGCCCGTCAAACAGAATCTGCTGCCCTCAAACCTGATCGGCGGAGGCGGGTCGCAGAGAGGTAAATTACTGGATTTCGCCATTTCTCCCAATGTGGATGGATCACCTGCTAATTTAGAGAACAACTCAAAGAGCTCTTGCTTTTCCTCATCGTCGACGATGCCATCAGCATAGATACGGTCAAAATCTTCGATCAAATTCTCTATCAGGGGAGAAGGATACATTGACGCTTGGGCAAGAAATGCTCTCACGGTATCAGCCTCTTCGGATGTGACCTTGCCATCAGCAATGGCCATTTTTGCCATACCTGTCAGCTCACTAATATTGTGAGTAGCTTTGTCTGCTTTTCTTGCTCTATCGATTGTTGAATTTGACATGACAAGTTTCCTCCCCGATCACCTCAATCTAGTTCAGCACATTGCGGATCCTCTATCAAAACATAACTTTTTAGAGCTACTGATGCTAATCTTTGAGGCGTCCCAGCGTGTCTTGGTGTGTACCTGGAGCCTTGACATGGTAGAGGTCCCCAGTTCGAATCTGGGTGGTCCTACCAAACAGTAAAAAGCCCGCTATGAGCGGGCTTTTTACTGTGCAGGAATAATTATTTCTACATTAGTGGATTTACTTATAAGTCACGCGAGATAGTACCTTTCGATCGATAATCTCTCGGTAATCCTCATACCCTTGAGATATCTCCTGATTCTCCTCTTGATTACTTTCGTAGCGTTTAGTTACTTCAGCTACCATCTTCTGGTATCTCTCAGCACTCTGTTGCATCGCCCCCATGTTCTCGTAGGTGACAGTTAGAAAAACGTTGGGAGTATCTGCAACATTAGCAGCCCATACAGCAAAATCCTTAATTACTCCCTGGTCCTTAAGAACCTGCATCGAATTTACCCAGGTTCCCTCTAGTCGGGTGAGATAACCGTCTACATAATTCGGTTTGACTTTAACGACGGTAAGCTCTGTTACTTCTTGACTTAGATCGTAATCTTCCCAAATTTCCGCACTGGCGTTTATCGAGACAATGCTTGCTAAGACGCTGATTAAAAATCCTAAAACGTACTTCATGCTTTTCTTCCTCTTTTTAGTATTTCTCAAGTGACTGAGACCTCAATAAGACCTCTGCATTTGAGCCAAAAAAAGGCGCTTAATAAGCGCCCTTTCAAATCGTGTTATCGAGTAATCGAGAAACCTTGTTGCTCAAGGATGAATCGACCCTCCCGTAAATTACCGATCCCGACCACCTTTCCGTCTTCATTAAATTCGAAGCGCGTTACGACGTGGGTCTCAAAAGTATTGCCGGTCACATCATCTGAGTTAGCGATTGTGGTCCAGGCGTAAGCTACATCCCCACTTGTTACTACTTCATGCAGGGTGAAAGAGTCATCACCCCAGTCATCTGGATCACCCGATGACATCCAATCGATCATGTTCGCCTTGGAAACAGTAGATTCAACTTTCCCACGCGTTACGGTGATATCCATCATTTCATCGCCACGCTTAATAACAGCAGATACCTCTTCGCCAGGTGCTCCACGAAAGCGCAACTTTCCTGAATCTCGATTATCAGCATTGACCTCGACACCCCGCACAGACATGAACTCGTCACCCACTTGCAGAACTGTAGACGCCGGTCCGCCCGGGACAATTGTCTCGACGACCATCCGACCTGACTCGTCTGTATTGTCAAAGGTAAAGCCAAAGCCCACATAGCGAGGCCGGTAAAAAAGACCGTCATCTGCCATATGTTCTTTGACTGCATTGATTGTCGCTTCTTGGCCAATCTGGCCCGCAGATAACCATGCTTTCACTGTTTCCGCGTTGCTGGAACCTGCCTCTACGTCACTACACGCAGACATTCCCAAAAAACTTGCACTCAGGGCGAGTGCCGCTAGAAGTTTATATTTCATTACTGCCCCCAAATAATTTTCTGTCCTTGGTCAGTCTTTGCTGACAACTTCCACACTACGCCTACTAGGCTTGAGCGTCATAGAACCGCATAAATAATCAACGCAATGCGGCAAACACGACAAAATTTGGACAATCGATTCTATTTATGGACTAGGGTAAAGACGGGTGAACAACGCCCGCATCATAAAAATCAAGAAGGGGTAGCAAATGAAGTACTTAGTGTCATCAGTTTTGCTCGCTGTAATTTCAATGAGCGTAAACGCGCAAGAATATGAAGTTAGATCTGAATTTATGTATTGCAAATTAAATGAGGGAAAGGCGATCGCTGATGCTATTGCGGACTCCAAGCGGTACGGAGCATTTTCTAAATCCGAGGGTACAAAATACATGCAAGCGGTACTCACCCCAATGCACGCTGGGGATGCTAGTGAGTACGACTATATAGTTTGGGGCACTTGGCCTGACGGCGAGGCCATGTACGAAGAATGGGGAAGTTTTGCTAACAACTACCCCTCCTATCTTGCCGAGAAGCATCCAAACGCGTCATCCGCAGGTTCATGCCACACAACAATCGCCGTCTTTAATGCAGGAGTCACGCACACGCGTATTCCCGCTGAGGAGCGAGATCTAAGACAGCCATTCCAATTTGCCCGCTGCTCACTTAAGGAAGGAGCATCGATTGAATCTCTTTACGCAGCAGCAGAGAAAAATAAAGCACAGACGGATGCTGCAGGGTTCAAGGGGTGGGGAATTCATTATTTCTTCCCCTATCTAGGATTTGAGAAAGATCTACCTTACGACTTTGTGCAAATGAACCATTGGTACTCGTTCGAAGCCCGAGGTGACATGGCGAATAAATGGCGTGACTTCGTCTCAAAAAATCCCGAAATCCAAGGGCGTATGGAAGAACTTGTTAGCTGCCACAGCCCACGCTCATACGTTGGTGAAATGACATTCAACAATTGGTAAGACAGGAGAAATCTGAAAGTCTGACCATCCTGTTTGTTGCCTGGATTAACAGATCTAAATGAGAAACGGAGAAAAACAATGAAGCACTTTTTACTAATCATTATTTCGACACTTTTTTCAATGGCTGTAGTTGCTGAGGATCTCACCCTCGAAAAGCGTCAGCCGGATACTGTGATGAACATGACCTCGCTCACTCTGGGCGACGACGAATCGATTATTAACGCCGAGGGCGACATGGGTGTTTATGGTCGGGTGTATGTCACGTTTCGGCTAACTTATGACGAGGATCGTGCCAGTGGCACCGTCTACGGCTCTGGTCGTGGCGCTGCTGGTAACGAAATTGCCGTAGGTAACTTCTCAGGTCGCTGGGAAGTTATTGACGGCACTGTAACGATGCGGCATGTGGTGGCATTGAATGATGGCACCTTTAATCTCGACATCGTCACATTCCGACCCGTGGACAGAGAGCTGATTGTTCGAGCTTACGTGCTCAAGTAAGCGCCGAGTAGATCAACCTGAGGTGGGGGACTACCCCCCACCGTTATTTAAGGAGACAGAAATGAAATTGATTCACAGCACCATACTCTCCGCCATGGTAGCTATGGCCCCATTGACCGTTTACGCAGGCCATCATGAGTCGGAAAAACATGCCAAACCTAATCTGAAAAATGCAGTTGATCAGCTTATGGACGCCTTTGAAAAAGAGAGTGTCGCAATGTTCGATGACGCTATGGCAAAAGATTCCGATATGGTGACTTTTGGCACCGATGCATCTGAGCGATGGGTTGGATTCGACGAGGTGAGAGACTCCTTCGCAAAGCAGGTTAGCGCCTTCGAGGTGGAGAGAATTGACACAAAAAGCCAAGTCATAAAAACCTCCAACTCTGGTGAGGTTGCGTGGTTCTCGCAAATAGTGGACTGGCATATTTCCAACAACGGCAAGTCTCAAACAGTACCCGGCATCCGCGTCACGGGAGTACTAGAGAAGCGCGGTGAACATTGGAAAATTGTCCAATTCCATACCTCGGCCCCTGTTCAGGGACAGGTCGTTGAGTACTAACCTTTAACTACAGAGTTGTCTCACACGCCATCGATATCCCCCTGATTCCAATGCAAATTGACTCCGGACTTGTGAGCCTTGGGCGCCCAGACATGATAGCTAAGGGTGGTGTTGTGGCGAGTCCTGTGAGCCTTGCCATGGTAGAGGTCGCCAGTTCGAATCTCGCTGGTCCTACCAAATATAAAAGAGCCCGCCGTAAGCGGGCTTTTTTGTTTTACAGTCTCTCTAAACGGACGAATTAGCCGAAGCCTTCGGCCTTGCTAGCTAGGCCGCCTTCGGAAACGCAGCCATTGCATGGCGGTGAGTGAGCGAAATATGGGTCGGTCCCAAGGTGCACCGACAAACGCCGTTGAATTGATTCGACCTTTTGATACCACGCCCTTGAGGTTCGAGAAGGTCTCAAAGCCCTCTTTACCGTGATACTGGCCTACGCCTGACGGCCCCACCCCGCCAAAGGGAATATCGTCTGTCATGACGTGGCTCATGGTGTCGTTGATACAAACACCCCCGGAATGCGTTCCGTTGATGACGTCTTTTGCTCGTCGATCACTCCAATCGAAATAATACAAAGCAAGTGGACGCGGCTTGCTGTTCACGTAAGCGACGGCATCATCGATGTCATCATAAGCAACGATCGGCAGAATTGGGCCGAAGATCTCCTCCTGCATGACCAACATGTCATCGTTCACATCGATAACAACCGTCATCGGAAGCTTACTTGAACCGCTTAGCTCTTCGCCCTTCGGATTGATAGTGAGCACCGCCGCACCCTTGGCTTCGGCATCAACAATATATTGTCGTAAGCGAGCTAACTGCCGCTCGTTGATGATTGATGTGTAGTCGGGGTTACCATCAACCTCGGGGTAATTCGTGGTGATCTCGTCGATAAACGCTTTCGCAAAATCGTTCACCTGATCTTTACGGCACAAAATATAATCAGGCGAAACACACACTTGACCCGCATTGATCGACTTCCCAAATGCAATTCTGCGCGCCGCTTCCTTTAGTGGAAAGTCAGGGTGAATGATGGCAGGCGACTTACCGCCAAGCTCCAGCGTCAACGGCGTCAAATTATCAGCCGCCGCACGCGCAACAACGCGCCCGGTGTTGGTCGAACCTGTAAACACCAGGTGGTCAAAAGGCAGTTGGGTGAACGCGGTTGCGGTCTCGACATCGCCATTCACAACAGCAACCTCGTCGTCACTGAACACAGAACTCAAAATCTCTGCGATTACCTTGCCCGTCTCTGGCGCGAACTCAGACATTTTCATCATGACGCGGTTACCCGCTGCCAATGCGTAGGTCAGGGGCGACAGTCCCAAGAAGACCGGAAAATTCCAGGGAACAACAATGCCAACAACGCCCAAGGGTTGTGCATGCACCGTTGCAGAAGCGGGTGCCAAAATAAGCGGTACGGACCGGCGTTGTGGCTTCATCCATCGCGTAAGGTTTTTTCGACAGTAAGCAATCCCCTCCAAGAGCGGAAAGATTTCAGCCATCAATGTCTCTGCTGTGCTGCGACCCCCAAAGTCCTGATCGACCGCTGCAATAATCGCGTCTCTGTGATCGATGATGGCGTTATGTAACCGATCGAGTTTTTTGATCCGCTCGGCGAGCGAAGGGTAAGGCGCGTCAGCAAAAGCCGCTCTCTGCGAGGCCAAAACATCCATCAATTCCGAAGGGCTGAGACCCGCCAGGGGGCTACGAGCTGATGACATTAGAAATAGTACTCCTGCTCTCGATTGACCGTGCGACCGGGATATAACTCATAGCTCGCTCGGTAATTGCCGTAATGCTTAAAGAGGGGTTTACACCCGGATTTGAGGAAACGGCAGAGCCGTCACAGACGTATAAATTTTGATAATTAAAGACGCGGTTGTACTGATCGATAACACCCGTCTCAGCACTCTCAGACATGACACAACCGCCAAGTATGTGTGCGGTAGTGGGCGTTCCAAGCACAGCCTCAGTGGATATCGAATAAGACGTGCCGTCTATTAACTTTTCGACGCGTCGGGTGAGCTCGTTGGATACCGGAATATTTGCTGAAGGTGCCTCGCCCGATTCTTCGCTCGACGCAAGCATGCCGAAAGGGCCTGTTCTCAGTGAAACAGTGCTGTTCAGGTGCTGCATAAATAGGAGCGCAAAGGACCGCTGACCCCAATCCCTGGAGACCAGATCACGGATGTGCCGGACAGGCTTTGTCAAAAACGACTTGCCCATCTGTGCCATTCGACTGACGAAGTTTTTGCCTTGAGCCCGAGGAAGTATGAGCAACTTCCACGCATTTGACTGGGGCCCCTGCACAATGGGTTCGATGTGACTGTGATCATCCACTTCGATAATCGACCCAATCGTCACGCCCTCGGTGAAATAAGCCGATCGATCGGATGAGGTCACATTGGTGATCGTCTCATTATTGGTCCGAACGCCACGGCCAATAGCGTCCGACAAATGCGGTAAAGACCCCTTAGCCTTGAGCTTTAAAAGCAGGGGAACGGTGCCGAGCACACCCGCCGAGAAGACAACCGATTTGGCGTAAATCGTTTTTTGACGACCTAAAAGTCCAGAACTCGATTTTAAGGAGACGAAATAGCCCTCTGAGCCCGATTGATCACCCGCAGGAGCGACGTCTTCAACTTGAGTCTCAGCGACAACCTCAGCACCGAGATTGCTTGCCAAATAAAGGTAGTTTTTATCGAGCGAGTTTTTCGCGTTATTTGGACAACCCAGCATGCAACGCCCGCAGTAGATACAAGGCGATCTGTCAGGTCCCTCACCCCCAAAAAAAGGATCGGCGTCAGTGGAAGCTTGACCGCTATCATCACCAAAATAGATACCTACCGTGGAGGGGCGAAAGTGCTCTTCTCGGCCAATGTCTTTCGCCAGCTGCTCCATGACTCTGTCTGACGATGTGAGCCTTGGATTTTCTGTGGCACCCAGCATTTGCTCTGCGGTGTCGTAGTGTTCCGCAAGTTCATTTTTCCAATCGGCGAGGCCCGCCCAGCTACCACTTTCAAAGAAGGCCGCCTTGGGCCTTGGCAGTGTCGCGCCATAAACGAGCGAGCCACCACCTACACCCACGCCTGACATGGCTGTCACATGCCTAAGAGGCACCACTTGCATAAGGCCTTTCAAGCCAAGCGCCGGCATCCACAGCCACTTGCGCAAGTTCCAGTTGGTTTTGGCAAAACGATCACCGGCGTACCGCCGACCTTTTTCAACCACAAGTACTTTGTAGCCTTTGCTTGCTAAACGATAGGCGCTTACCGATCCGCCAAAGCCACTACCGACAATGACATAATCATACTGGCTACCCGAACATTGCGTGTTCGCTAACGGATCCAACACAAGGATTACTCAACCAGCCTTATCTGCGATTGTTGTCCTATGTAGCAGCCGATCGTAGCCGTCGTAACCACCGGTCGCTGAGTGAAGCACCGAACGGTTATCCCAAATGACCAGCATGTCTTTCTCCCACTTGTGGCGATAGACAAACTCTTCTTTTGACTGGTGCAGGTAGAGTTCACCGAGCAGCGGGTCGGACACTTCCTTGTCCATACCTACGAAGCCCTGAATGTAAGCTAGCGATGAAAACAGTGCCTTCTCACCTGTCTCCGTATGCGGCTTGACCAAAGGGTGCTCCTGCTTCTCTCGCGCCTTCTCGCTCGGACGGATGCGCATGCTTCGCTGCTTGGAGACCTCGTTATCGCCATAAACACCATCGGGTGCATAACCCAACTCTGCCGAATGAATTGCAATCAAATCCTCGGCACGCGCACGCAGATCGTCGGGCATTTCTTCGTAAGCCCTGACTTGGTCCGCGAACAAGGTGTCACCTCCCTCAGGGGGGATCTCAATACCGTACAAAGCCGTTCCGGCGGGGGGTGTTTGCATGAAACTCCAATCAGAGTGGAAGAACTCGGCAAACACGGGTGCCGTCTCGTCGGCTTTGCGTTGAATAGCGCAAATGAATTCGTTCTCATCGATGCTGCCGAAAAAGGGATCTTCGCCAATTTCACCGAAATACCGCGATACGCGAACAAGATCATCGTTGCTGAGCTTCTGGTTAGGGAAAATAGCAACCTTATGCTTTAACCAATGAGCCCGGATCTCATCAATCACGGATTGATCAACGTCCTGAGTAAGATCGACACCTGTAAAAACAGCGCCGCACGCCGCACCGGTTGGGGTTACCTGCAATGACATAACGAATTCCTCAGTTAGGGTGTAAGTCGAATAAATTAGGGACTAGCGAGTTTATTCCCCCTAGAGGGCCAACTGCTCTTCCACTTGATGAAGCCTGTCTTTACCAAAAAACATTTCTTCACCAACAAAAAACGTAGGGATGCCAAATACACCGCGACTCACGGCTTGCTCAGTATTGGCCATGAGTGCCTGCTTGATATCAGGATCGGCGGTACCAGCGAGAATCGCCTCACCATCTAGTCCCGCATTGGAAAACGCGGCAGCAAAGACCTCTGGATCATCCATCTTTAGCCCGTCTTCCCACATGGCAACGAGCCCAATCTCTAGATAACGCTCTAAAAAACCATCCCGAGCAGCCACTAGCGCACCGCGCATGAGTAATAGCGTGTTGACCGGAAAGTGTGGATTAAAGCGGTAGCGATCCAAGCCATGACGCGCAACAAAGCGCTCGATCTCTAGTCGATCGTAGGCAACTTTGTTCGCCACATCTCCATAGGCCATCAGGGGTGGCTGGTTACCCGTTGCCTTGAAAATACCGCCCAGTAAGCAGGGAGTGATCTCCAAACTCGCACCTGTCCGCTCCAACAGTGGGGGCAATGCCTTGTATGACAAATAGGCATTAGGACTGCCGAAGTCAAAGACGAACTCAAGGGTTTTACTCATTGCTACCACTCCCATTCTTAGTGCCAAAAAGCGGGCTAGGGCTTTGAACTCACAATGAATTCCAACGCCTATCCCCATTCCAGAGTCCCTGAAGCAGTTCGTGTATATCAGCCGCGGTGGGATCTCTGGCCCCCTATTTTCCTTAAGCTAAACGAAGCAATAATCCAAATAAAATGAATTGATTTTCTAGTTATAGAAAAAATAGGGAATAGCACTACCCGAACTATAAATGCCCGAGTCATAGAGGAGCCCTAGGATGCTCAAAAAGGCTCTGTCATTAGGTTTTGATGTCAATCGCATGCGCGGTGAGTTGAAGCTGAGGTCAAAAGGGAACGTTTTGTGCTGATCGCCAAAACTAAATGAAACGCTTCCGTCCCTTAAGTGTTGGTTCAGAAAACCTCACCAGGCAAAAATTGGACCCGCAGGTGTCGGCAGTGCGAAATAACTAGGCTGTTGAACCCAGCCCTGTCGGTACAACTTCGTAACCCGGCTCTTCCGGTTCGTCATCAGTCACTTCCGCGGGGAATCCCGGCGCACGGATATCAAGCCCCGTCGCGTCCTCGAGCCGCCGAATAATGTTGGGCGACAATTCCCGCTCGCCGTAACGTGCGATGCCGTCGTCGAATATCTGACAGATTAAGGGTGAGATTTCTAACGGTACGTTGTTGCGTTCGGCGATCGTTTGGAAAAGGCCCACATCTTTTTTCACGAGATCCATGGTGAAAGAAATATCGCGCGATCCGTTCAAGATCACCTGGCTTTCAGTGACATGGCTGAACGAAGTTCCCGAAGAAATCGCAATCGCCTCATAAGCCACATTCAGGTCCATCCCCGCGGCCTTTGCGACAACCAAAGCCTCTGCGTTAGCCGCCAAATGCACCGTGGCGAGATAGTTGGTGAGCACTTTGAGCATCGACGCAGACCCCAGTTCACCCGTGTGCAGAACCCGGCGGCCCAAAGTAGTCAGCAAGGGCAGAATACGCTCAAAGGTGGCTCGGTCACAGCCTGCGAAGATGGAGATGTTGCCCGTATCAGCCCGGTGACAACCACCTGAGACAGGACAGTCCACCGCCGCACCGCCTGCTTCGATCACCAGTTTGCCCAGACGCACCGCCTCAGCCTGATCGGTGGTCGACATCTCCATCCAAATCTTGCCTTCGCAGACCTCGGGCAGCATTTCCTGCATGACTGCATTGGACGCCGCTGGAGAAGGTAAGCAGGTAATTACGGCGTCACAGTCGCGCATCAGCTGGGCCGCGTTATCAGCTGCTTTTGCGCCTGTGGCAACCTTTTCAGCCACAAGGTCAGGATTTAGATCCAACACCGTAACGTCATGCCTGTTACGGATTAAGCTACCGCTGAGTTTGCCGCCCACATTGCCAAGACCGATGAATCCAATTCTCATGTCTGTGTCTCCTGTCGGATTGGCGCTTCTTGTTGTGCGCCCAGACGGTTACGCAGGAGCTCGCTGAGAGCGGGCTTCTCAATATTTGACGGCTTAGACCTCTAGCCAGAGCTATTTCCAACCAGCACGGTCGAAGACCATGATCGCCGCGGCTTGGTTAATACCCAGTTCAGAGGCGTTCAAGGTATCCTCATTAAACTCCCCTAACCCGACCACCGCTGATGTCCCGGCAATGCCTGATACAGCTGGATATTCGTGATTGCCGTTAGCAAATAACAGCTGTGCTGATTCACTGGTTAGGTATTCAAGAAACTTGATCGCGTTTTCTGGGTTGGGAGACGTGCTCACGAGGCCCGCACCGCTAATGTTGACGTGGGTTCCGTTGCCCTCTTGACCCGGGAACACGATTTCCACGGCTGAGGACACGGCTTGGTCAGCTGGGTCATCAGACGCCGCAAGTCGCGCTAAGTAGTAAGTATTGGCAACCCCTATCTGGCACTCGCCGCTCGCCACAGCGCGGATCTGGCCAGTGTCGTTGCTCTGTGGTGTGCGGGCGAAGTTCTCGACCACTCCGGCAGCCCATTCCTCAGCGGCTGCCTCGCCCATTCGAGACACGATAGATGCCATCAAAGAGATATTGTAGATATTGCTAGAGGAGCGGATACAAACCTTGCCCCGATGCGCTGGGTCAGCCAGATCGGCATAGTCACTCAGCGGCTCGGGTAGGCCTGCCTCAGCGTTGTAGACAATGACCCGAGCCCGCTTAGACAGCCCTACCCATAGACCTTCAGGATGTCGCATATTTTCAGGCAAACGCTCATTCAGAATCGGTGAATCAATGGGCTGAAAAATACCGGCCTGCTCTGCTCGCCACAGACGACCGGCATCAACGGTGATCAGGAGATCAGCAGGACTCGCCGCACCTTCGCTTTTGATTCGTTCAATCAGCTCGTCAGCGCCAGCTTCAATCAAATTGATCTTGATTCCGGTCGCCTCTGTGAAGTTCTCGTAGAGCGCAATATCCGTGTCGTAATGACGAGACGAATACAGGTTGAGTTCACCTGCACTCGCACCTTCCGGGGCATCGTCAGTAGAGCACGACGTCAGTGCGGCGAGAGCCACCAGTGGGGCGAAGAAGAGCGATAGGAAGCGCATGTCATTACCTCTAAATAAAGTGTGTAAACGAGTCATATTCTATTCATTCGGACGACATCTGTGTCGCGAAAACTGAACCGGCTCTGGCTGTTACCCGAACGCAGGATCCCACAACAATGTCAGCAGCCAATTCTCTTGGACATTCAAAGTCTATCGGCGTGCCTTGACCACTCTTGACAGTCACCCGGCTTAAGCCACCGATGCTATCGATATACGTGATTTCATGGCCGTCTCTATCGCTCTGCAACACTAACTGGCTTGCGTCCACGATCAGCGTAACCGATCCATTCGTTGTGGTTGGGTCAGTCAGAACATTTCTCTCCCACTCACCCAATGGCGATGTTATTCCGTCATCGTGAATAACACCTTCAAGCATCTGAGGGTTACCAAATAATTCTGCGGTGTAGCGTGACCGAGGTGTTTCGTACAGGGCTTGAGGCGTACCGCTCTCGACCATAACTCCTTGATCGAGCACGACAACGTTGTCACCCATGGCCAGCACTTCATCCGGATCGTGAGTGACGAAAACGCCCACCGCACCCGTCTCGCGAATGATATTCCGAGCATCTTTGCGAAGCGTTCTTCGCAGCGGAACGTCGAGGTTGGCGTAGGGTTCATCAAAAAGCAGAACGGCAGGCTCGGGCGCCATAGCTCTTGCCAGCGCTACACGCTGGCGCTGCCCGCCCGACAGACTATCGGGGTATCGCTCCGCGTAGTCAGACAAACCAACACGGGCCAGCCACTCACGTGCGCGTTCTTTGGCACCATTTTGCCGCAAGCCGAAAGCGACGTTATCAATGACACTCATGTGAGGGAACAAGGCACCCTCTTGAAACACCATACCAACCGACCTCAGCTCGGGTGGTACCATCACTGACGGACTGGCAAGCGTAGATCCGTTCAGTGCAATCTCTCCGGACTGCAAGGGCAGCAACCCGGCCATCAGTCGTAGCAACGTGGTCTTGCCACAGCCCGAGTGTCCAATCAAACAGGTGACTTCACCGGCCTTACACTCAAAAGAAATATCGTTTAGGGCCACATTCTTATTAAATCGATGCGACACTTTGTTAACTACAAGCACCTGAATACACTACTCGCCGACAATCACTCGCAATAGTCTATGCCTACTCCATCACAACAAGCTAGCGGTCTACTGGTATTACCCGCGCTATTTGTAGCCGCGTTGGTGTCATTGCCGATTATTGTCACGCTGCTCTCCTTAGCTCAGCCGGCCGGTCCTATTTGGGATCACCTCAGGGAAACAGTGCTTAACGAGTACCTGCTGAATACGCTGGCTCTTATGATGCTGACCGGGGGGCTGTCCCTACTCTTGGGCGTCAGCACCGGCTGGCTCATTGGTGCTTGTCAGTTTCGCGGACGGGCCACCTTGAGTTGGCTGTTAATGCTACCGCTGGCGTCACCCGCGTACATCGTTGCCTATGTGTACACAGACTTGCTTGAAGTGTCTGGCCCCGTTCAGACCATACTCCGCTCGTGGCTCTCCTTAGGGATAAACGACCTCCAGTTTCCACCCATTCGCAACCTAACAGGCGCTGCCGTTTTACTCTCGCTAGTACTCTATCCCTACATTTATCTGCTCTGCAGAAACAGCTTCGCAGGGCGATCGGGCGTTCAATTTGATGCTGCGCGCGTACTTGGTCATGGGCCATTCAGCGCCTTTTTCCGCGTCGCTCTGCCTGCCGCGCGCCCGGCCATCGTCGGCGGTCTGGCGCTAGTGCTAATGGAAACACTGGCCGACTTTGGCGTGGTTAGCTATTTCTCAGTACCCACGTTTTCAACAGGTATCTTCCGTACATGGCTTGGATTGGGCGACCCTCAGGCCGCATTGAAACTGGCCTCTTTAATGCTCCTATTTGTCATCGTGCTGGTAGGGCTCGAAGAGGGTAATCGGCGGGGGGTTGTCGATCGCAGTGACATAGCCGGAGCCTCGCAGATTAACTTAACTGGCATTCGGGCCTTTTTCGCCATTGCGGCCTGTGTGCTTCCGATCGTGCTTGGGTTCGCAATCCCAGCAGTCACGCTAGCGATCTACGCCGCGGACAATATGGGTGCGGTAACCCAAGCTAAGTTCGCTCAACTGGCGTTAAATAGCCTATTGCTTGCCATGACTGCCGGTGTCGGCGTTACCCTTATTGCCTGGGTACTCGCCTACGTAAAACGCCTTCGCCCAACCCCACTCACCCATGGCCTGATCCGTGTATCAACCTTGGGCTATGCCCTACCGGGCATTCTCTTGGCCGTTGCATTACTGAAGCCTGTGGGTGGTTTTGATGCTTGGTTGATGGATATGTGGTCAGGCCTTTCCAGACCACTGCTATCAGGAAGTCTGTTCCTGCTGCTGTATGCCTATGTCTGTCGATTCTTGACGGTCGCCTATCAATCGGTTGACTCGGGCTTCGCAGGTATCTCTCACGACATCGATGCGGCGGCTAGAACACTTGGCACCACAACGAGCGAGATGATCCACAAAATCCATTTCCCGCTACTAAGACCCAGCATCTTTGCGGCCTGCTTGTTAGTGTTCGTGGATGTTATGCGAGAGCTGCCGGCAACCCTGATATTGCGACCCTTCAACTTCGATACCTTGGCGACCCAAGTTTATCGATTAGCGAGCGATGAACGGCTGGCTGAGGCATCTGGCGCCGCGCTGCTGATCGTGATTTTGGGTGTATTGCCCGTGGTGCTTCTGCAACGAACGAAAGCCCCTAAGGATCGTGCTTGATCTACCTATTCTGATCGTTGATTGACAAACCTGGAGGGCATGCGGAGGTCTAATCGAATGGCCAACGCCCTGAAAACAAAAATAATCGCCCCTCCGAGGAACAGCGCTACGATGTTGCTCAACCCAAACCATTGATGCGCGACATACTGAACCGTCAAACCCAAGATAATGGGCGTAGCGTAGAGTTCTGGCGATACCAGTAACGTATCCCGACTGGTCAGAGTGTCCCTAATCAGCCCTCCGCCAATACCCGTTATAACGCCGAGCGCCACGCCATGGAGTCCGGGAAGCCCCAACTCTACACACTTTTGAAGCGCACCAGCCGCCACAAGAGCGACCCCCATGGCATCAAGATACGCTAGCGCATTGCCATACCGGTCAAGCTGGGATCGCAAAAAGAAGGCGAAACATCCGATAACCACAGCCACCAGTAACCAAGCCTCGTCACGAAGCCAAAAGACAGGCGCATCGAGAATAAGGTCCCGCAATGTACCTCCGCCCACGGCGGTGACCACCGCAACAACCACCGCACCAAATAAATCAATACGTTTCCCGAGCGCGGCTAAGACGCCAGATGCGGCAAAGGCAGCCGTCGCGAGGAGACCGGAAATATAGAGTAAGTCCATGTTTTAAAGGATGCTCTCAAATGCGTGCGCAACAAAGAGAAGTCTCTGAAGCCCGTTGAACGCGGCGAGACTATCGCTTTAGAAAGGTCGCTGTAAACGTCGTTTTTAAAGGAAGAGCTCGAGGCAATACAAAGGCACTGATCGAAAAAAATAAAGCACTGTCAGCCTGATCGTGAGAAGCGCTTTAAGCACTGCCTCACTTCTAGTCAAAGATTATGTAACACTGTTACATCGGTTTAAGTGATATGAGTGCTTCGACCTATGCAGATCTGGGCGTACGTTAGGCCGTTTACGTTTCATGGACATAGATGCGAAGTGAAAGTCACGTTGACTCTCAGCGAGACAATTTCATCGTTGTATGTGGACGACCTCCTCATTGATGAACAATCCATCAGATACATCGATGGGCTCATCACATTCATACACCCGTTACAGACTGCGTCTGGCGTTGAGGCTAAGGTCGAGTCGGGGTATTTCAATTGGTGGAATGTAGGCATTGCCGTAACCGAAAACGGCCGCATCGTGCATGAAAGTCACCCAGGGGAAGATCTGCGCTACGGCGAGGCACTCATGGACGACCTAAATGGCATGAAGGCGAGCGTCGCGGATGCTGGGGAGAGCAAGTGGGAGCAGAATAAATATTCCATTTATGCCGACCTAGGTCTCGGGGCCTTGTTCTTCATCGTGAGCAAGGTCACGGGGGATCTGGTTCTCGCTGCTATTGTTGGAGGGGTCACAGGCCTAGGTCTCATCGTGTTGCAGCGATTTGTCAAAGTCGACCTCTTGGGCGGCTTTGCCGTGTTCGGCACCATCATGTTGGGCATCTCCACCGCTTTTTCTCTGGTTTTACAAGACAGCTACTGGGTACAAATGAAGGGCACAGCGCTCGGGCTGTTCACAGCGTCCCTATTCATGGCCGACGGGCTGTTAAGGCAAGGTGCGTATTTTGGCGCAAGATTCGAGCGCTACATGCCTGGTTCACTGCATCACAATCGACTGGCCATTGGCATGAGTCTTGTGGGCATTGTGTCTGCCGGTGGAAATTATTTTGTCGCAGAAAATTTCTCGGAAGATTTCTGGCTCACATACACCACGTTCCTCGACTTCCCCATCTTTATGGTGTCGTTTCTTGTGATTCTCCGATGGGCGCGCAAATCTAAGGGTGCTATTGAAGGTACAACTGAATGAGCGCTGAAATTTCCTCAACACCCAAAGTAAATGTCTCTCGTCATGAAGTCTGCGCCTAGCATAAGCCTCATTAATTTAACGGACCCTGAGGAGCGTATTGTCGGCAGTCTAGAGCGAGCGTTAACAGAAACCGGCTTCGTGATGGTTCAGGGGCATGGTATTCCGTCAGAGTTAGTTCGAGACGTACGCCGCGTTGTCGAAAGCTACTTTAGCCGGCCGGCAGAGGAAAAAATGCTGGATTGCATAACGCCTGATAACTACAGGGGCTACATTCCATTGGGGTTTTTCTCCGCCAATACAGGTGGCAATACACCTGACCAATACGAGGGGTACAAGCTCCATCACGAAACGCGGTTAAAACACCCCATTCGGGAGCAATGTGATCTATACGGCCCAAATAAATGGCCAGCAGAGCCCGAAGACATGTCTGAGGTCATTACCAAATTTTGGCAAGCCTGTGATGTTACTGGAAGACACCTACTAAAGCTCATCAGCCAAATTATGGGCGTTGATGAGACTGCGTTTTTGAGCTTTTTCGATGACCCGCTCACGAACATGACCCTGCTTCATTATCCATCGCAGCCGGCAGATAGACCCAAGGTTGGGATTCATCCACATAAAGACACCGATGCTTTGACCCTACTGTTCCCAGACCAGGTAGGCGGTTTGTGGCTGCAACCTCGCGGGCACAAAGACTGGATAGAGGTCCTTGCCCCGTCCGATACGATGGTGGTGAATATCGGTGACTTACTGGAGCTTTGGTCTGGTGGGTACTTTGTTTCTACACCTCACAAAGTCGTCAATGCCTCGAGCAAGGAGCGCTACAGCTTTCCTTTCTTTATGGTGCCTCGGCACGATGTTATTGTGGAGCCGCTCGTGGAGTGCCAACAGGGGTTTAGCCGAGAGCCGGTCCCTGTAGGGCCTGTTTCGAGGGAGGTATGGCGCACCAACTGGCAGTTTGCATCACCGGCCAATACGGGGTTTGACTTGGGGACGCTCCAAGACTGAGCAACCAGATACTTATGTGGGGCTCAGGCCTCTAAAGTATTCGGCCCGTCCGAGTGTTACTCAGCCGGAATCGGCACACTCTTTTCAAGCCAACTGATCTTAAGTGTCCCGCTTAAGTCCGAAGGCCTTCAACAGCTTGTAACGAATAGTCGGGAGGACGACCTTGCGAACCACTCTAGACCACTGAACAACTCCCGTTTGAAAGGACGCTCTAGCAAAGAGCTTTTCGGCGTAAGCGGAAATGATGGAGTCTTCCTCCCACAGCAGCGGTTGAAGCCCCACCCACTGCAAACGATACAAAACAGCACCCCATTGAACATCAGCGAGACTAAAGGCATCGCTCGCAAGCCATCCGCCATCGGCAAACTGCCCTGACGCCAATTGATGCGCTAGGTCTTCAAGCTCAACTCTCGTGGCGTCGACAATGGCTGACATCTGACCCGGCGCAACCATTGCCTCTTTTGTGGCCTCAATGACTGCACGCTTCTTTCCATAAGCCGCCTTCAGTGTGGGATCGTTCTTATAGGTCTCGATCAATCCCGATAGCAGGTCGACTTTGTCTTGGTGGGAGCGCCCGCTGTCAGTGGCGTTCCCAAGTGGAAAGGGTTTCTTAACCCCCTCGACATGCCCGTACGTCAGCGCCTCAATAAACAAGCCAGCTGCCTTTTCAACCCAGTAGTTGACGGGCTCTCTTTCCGCCTCAGAGGTCTCAAAGCATTGCTTGACGGCGCCGAAACGGGCGGCGAGAAGGTCGAGTATGTTGATCGTATCGGTAGTGACCTTGCCATCGATGACCAGTGTCGGTACGACGCATCGAGAATTAATCCGCAAATAGCTGGGCGAAAACTGCTGTTGGGCGGAAAGCAAGATGGAGTGCGATTGCCATTGAACCCCGAGCTCCTCAAGACCCTGACGGACCTTTTGGGAATCTAGAGATAGTGGGAAGTGGTAGAGATGAATACCTTGTTGGGGCGCCCACTGATTTGGGACTTCGGTTAGAGGTGCATCAACCAGATTCGGATCGGTCACCTAGACGGGCTTAAGACGCACTTAAACCTCCTCTACTTACCCGTCAGTTAGTGCCGCCATTCGCTATATGGCCTGCACAGCAGCGGGACGAGATAAAGCCAACCCAAAACCGGTACGGGCAGTACCCACAGAACGCACCACCAGCCGGATTTACCCACATCGTGCAAACGTCTTATTGTGACTGAAATGGTCGGTATGGCCATGATGGGTCGGTAGAGAAGCACGAGCACTCCCACATTAGGGTCGACGATGCCCATGGGTATGTAGTGCCCTAGTGGCAACTCCCGGATATCCACTGTTGCAGTGACTAGAAATTGATCAGCGACTGCGACCACCATGTACAACAAGATGAACAGCAGCATGAAGTACCAAAACTCAGACCGCGATGATCTACCGCTGAAGTCAAAGCAACGTTTGAAGCCCGCAATCGATGCATGAATAAACTGATTCATGCGTCATAAGTAACACATCAAACGAGAGTCCGCTATCAACGCTGTGCAAACAGTGCTTAGCAACGATGCGAGGCGATAACAAATCATTTCAAAGAGCGGTTAACCACCGCTATTTCGTCTTGCAACCATGCTTGGAACTTTTATCGATTGGATGGGTCAAAGAAGGTGCGTAACACTGTAGCGCTTGCCAATTGTTGTAACGGCAGGCTTGGGGCAGGGCTTACGCAAAAGAAAACTTAAAAATAAGGATAAACAAATGAACGCTAATCAAATGATCACCATCCTAGGGATCCTCGTCGCCATCTTGGCGGTCTTCGTCGAGCAGGTAGGGGCTCACGCTGGACTCGCCTTGGTCGTCTTAGGTCTTATCAGTGGATTCATGAATCCAGTCGCTGATATGGCAGGACGTATGGCCTATACGGTAGCTGCAGTCGCAATGCCTACGGTCGCCAATTCTATGGATGCTATTCCCGCCGTGGGCGCACCTTTGAACGCGATTATCGACAACATCGCTGTCATGCTCGCGGGTATGGTTGTCGCAAACTTCCTGCTTGCTGTTAAAGACTCTGCAATGGGCTCTAACGACTAAGCACCTCAACTGCCTGAGGCTATTGCGGCCTCAGGCAGCTCTCATAAAACCTCTTTCAGTGAGAGACACAAAAATCCTATCCAACTGAACCAGTGCTTTACATCTCCCGGAATACTCAACGCTAAGCCCTAGCCAATACTCTACCGAAGTTATACCAACTACATTCCAGCTGGCTGCGAAACACTCTCGTAAAAACTCAACTCCTCGATCACAGTGCGCTTCGTAGATTGACACTGAACTCTCTAACCTGAGACCTTATGTGGCACGTTAATTCCACGGAATGATCCGCATGAGCGATACCTACGAACCTCCCAAAGTCTGGGAGTGGAAGCAAAACAGCAACCAAGCCTTTGCCAATATCAACCGCCCTACTGCAGGCGCTCAGCAGGAAAAAGAGCTGCCGATTGGCAAGCATCCCCTGCAGCTTTACTCCTTGGGAACACCCAACGGCGTGAAGGTCACAATCATGCTCGAGGAGCTATTAGCAAAGGGGCATAGCGGTGCTGAGTACGACGCCTGGCTAATCAATATTGGCGACGGCTCACAGTTTGGCAGCGGCTTCGTTGCGGCCAACCCTAACTCGAAGATCCCCGCGCTGATGGATCACAGCGACGAGACACCGCAGAGGGTCTTTGAATCGGGCTCAATTCTTCTATATCTCGCAGAAAAGTTTGGCGAGTTCATACCGCAGGACCGTGCAGGCAGAACCGAGTGTTTGAACTGGCTGTTCTGGCAAATGGGCGCAACTCCAATGCTGGGTGGTGGGTTTGGTCACTTCTATGCCTACGCACCGGTGAAGATCGAATACGCCATCGACCGCTACGCGATGGAAGTGAAGCGTCAGCTCGACTTGCTTGATCAGCGACTTGCAGACAACCGATTCATCTGCGGTGATGAGTACACCATTGCCGATATGGCGATCTATCCGTGGTATGGGTCAGTGATTGAAGGGAAAGCTTATAACGCTGCGGAGTTCCTCGAAGCTCATACCTACACCAACCTGAAGCGGTACACAGATGAGATATCTCAGCGTCCTGCCGTGAAGCGTGGGCGTATGGTGAATCGCCCTTATGGTGCAAAGTCCTCGCAATTACTCGAGCGACACGACGCCAGCGATTTCGAGTTGCGCACTCAGGACAAACTGGATCCAGATCCGCTCGCTGAGAACTAAAACTTCAGAAAGCAATGTGAATCAGGAGATGAAGAACAAACTAAACGGCCCTCTCGTCAAGGCGACGTTTTATCTCACATTCATTGCCTTTATCGTGATACACATCGGTGTCGTGGCATCGATTCTGATGCATCTGTTCTCAGGTGAATGGCTTGAAGCCCTGTCCTACCTTTTCATTTATCCAGCCATTTGGCTTGGTAATGGTGGTATTGCCATTATGGCTGCGCTTTGGAGCTATCCACTGACAATAGCGGCCTACTACCTAGTAACGAAGCGAGTGATTAAGCGGCCATGGGAGCTCTAGGCAACTTAATTAAAGTGAAGCGCCGCTTACGAAAGACTCGTCTTAACTGAGAAAGCCTGCTGGGACTATGGAACCTTCAGGCGCTTTTACTTCAGCTGTGAAGTAAAAGACGGGGTGCGCTCAGATAAGCGTCCTCTGTTAAAAGGCGCCCTCTATGACAAGCGTGTAGGAAAAACCAAATCGGCGGCTACGGCGCTCTGAAAATAGGACCTCATCATTTAGTCGGTCGCTGTACACCGTTCGTCGGAAGCGGTTTTCAGCACCCAATAAATTCCACGCGAACGCCTTAACCGTCAGTCCCATTACGTCCTTGTGCTCGACATAGAAGTAAAGCGTGCCACGGCTTTTATTATTAAAGCTGACCTCATCGATTCGGACACTTGGCGCTTGCTCGTTATAGTCGACAACCGCACCAATCGCCCATGGCGTCTCGTTGAAGTCCTGGCGAAGGCTTAGGCTGTAGGACTTGTAGAAGTCACCGCTGATCTTTCGCGTGTTGCCCAAAATAGGGTCTTCGACTTCCGTGTTCACGTAACCGAGCGAAAGGTCTGCTCGTCCGCCTTTCCAGAAGAACTCATCACTGAGGAATGTGGCGTCGAAAAAGCCACCATAGGCCGAGGCGCTATCGATGTTCCCGGGTGCCTGACCACCACCTTCAATTGGGATTCGGTCAACAATGTCCTCAATATCTTCGTAAAACAGACTCAACGTCAGATTGCCCGACTTACCCAGCGACTGCTGAGCTTCGAGCGTCCACTCCCAGGACTGGGGGGGCACCAAATTAACGTTAGTAACGTCTTCCCGTTCCTGATTCACGTCCACCGTGGCGATGAAATCAAAAAACCTCAATTGCCCTACCGCTCGCTCTAACTTTGCAGAGAGGAAAAGGTCATCAGTCGGTTTGTAGTTAAGCGACAAAAAGCCCTTCGGGCGAACGAAATCACGAGTGACACTCGAATTTCCGGTCTGCATAATTTCCGAATACTCGGCACCCACGGTCGCCTGAAGCGTCAATTGATCGGATAGCTGCTTGCTAACGTTAAGCGTTGACTCAAAGCGCGTCTCTTCCACGCGGGCCTCTGCGTCGGGAAGATCAACGGGGATGAATACACCCTCGGCGTCTAGCCTATCCAGTCGGGAGTCAAGATCGAGGTAATTCTCCGTGGCCTCTACTGACCACCGCCATTGACTGCTCAATGCTGGGAAGGAGAACTCGGTCCTGATAATAGACTCCGCCTCATCAGCTTGGCGCGTAAACGAGGACCCTTCTACCAAACCATTTACAAAGGTTGTGGTCGTGCGGTCGTTTGTCGGACTCGACTCAAAGCGATGAAGCCCCATGAGCTTTAAGCGACCGGTACCCAGGGTGAATTCGTAATCAGCCCCAATCTCGTAGTTGTGTTCATCCTCAGATGAGCGAAAGACACGCGTATTTTCTGCAGGATCGCCCGCAAGTCGCTCAGACCTCTCGCCCCTGTCCGAGTAGTTACCATTGAGCTCAGCGACGAGATTGAACACGCTGCCGTTCTCCGCAACATGGGAGTAAGAGCCCGAGATTGATGGCCGATCAAACTCGTTAAGCGCTCTCTCATAGCGCGTATCGGTGATCTCATCTGCTGAATTTCGAACCAGTTCAGCGCCCGCATCGCTAAAGCGCCGTTGTTCGTTGGCTAGTCTCAAGGTCCACTCAGAATCATCGCTACCGCCCGTCAAAGCGACGGTGAATTCACGAAGACGCTCTTCAGAATTCGCACCCGTGGGACGAAATCGAGGTGTGTACCTAAACAGGCCAGTTACTTCTCTCTCTGAGGAAGTGACCACATTGACGACCTGGCCCGACATGCCGCCAATATCCAGGCTCGCACCGTCGACCACTTCGAGTCGAATGACACTATCAACCGAGAGTCGCTCAAGTGCCTCTGTGGGGCCGTTGGACTTACCCGATACGCGACGGCCGTTGATAAGCACATTGGTGTCAGCCTGACCAAAGCCGCGGTCGCCCCCACCCTCATCAACACTGAAACCGGGCACCTGCTTGACCAAATCGAGCGCGGATCTGGGAACAAACTGCGAAAAATCTTCCGGGTAATAAATCTGGCGAATCGCCCCCTCTTTGGCATTTGCGGCTGCGGTTAGAGACGCAGTGAGGGTCAGCATTAGGGCGGTGAGCAGAGTAATGAAGCGTCGAATGTACATGGCGTGAGTATGAGGATTTAGCCTGGGAGGGACATCAGCCAACCCGAGTATAAAGTGAGAAGAATTGTGAGTGATGCAGTAATCGAAAATTCAATTCGGACATTTAGTGACAGCTAGCACTCGCCGGTGGACCTTCATCCCAACGGGTTTACTCGTAGGTTGTGAGGTCTTTCTCGAGCCGAGCGAAAAGATCGGTCACTGATGAAGAGCCCATCTCTGCACCCTCAGTATTGAATTGCTTCAGCTCACCCTCGAGGTCGGGATTAGCAAAGTAAACAATGCCGTGGCGCATCGGATCCGATGCAATCTGGCTAGTGACCCGGTGAACGATAGCCGAGACAGATTGCTCGGAGTGTTGGGTAATGAAGTTTAAAGCCTCGCCAAAATTGATCACCAGATGGTCTGTAATAACCGGCACGTCCACAAACTCACCGTCGAGTTTAATCTGAAGCCCTGGGGCGGTTGCATCAAGGATGGTTACAAACCAATAGTCCGTGTGTGGCCTCAAGCCAAAATCAGGCTGTTGCGTATCGTAGTGCACAAAGTTGAGAAATGCGGTGCCCTCGCCTGTCGCATATCCACCTGAGGCTTCGCCCCAAAGGGGTTCTGGGATACCAGACTGGCGAAAGACTTCTTTAATAATGGCCATCCCGACTTGATCCAGCTCGCGACCAAAGTTGGCGATCTCTGCTGGGTAGTGGTCATCCCAACGATGGCGGCGTAAAGCAAGCTTGGTCTGTTGGTTATTCTCGAGTGATATAAAACCCTCTAGCTCGCCGTATTGAGAGATATCTCGAAACGGGCTCTGCGGGTCCAAAATCTCCCGGCCAAATTGACGTGCACCTGCCAAGTTGAGCGAGTCAGGCGCTTTGAGATAAAAGACGCCAAGATCCCATGCAAGGCCCTGCGTCTCTGCACACTCAAAAGTTAGCTGATTTGAATCTGTAATTTGCGCAATTGGCAGCCTTTCAACTGATCCCATCTGCAATGTGTTACCCCAACATCCGTTTGTTGATAAAAGCCTGAGGCAGTATCCTGAGGCAGTGTATGGAAGCAAGTAAAGGCGAGACAATGAATCCCTCCATACCTCTGGCGCCAACCATCTAAATTTCCGCGAGAGTGGGCGTGTGTGCCTGACATAGATTGAGCGCATCTAGACTTTCCTTTAATGCGAGTCACTCAAACATTTTTGTCCGAAATTTATCTCTCACGAGCCCACTCTTACTCCGCGACTTTCAAACGTCCTCATTCCAAAGGATCTCTTCTAAACGGCCCCTTGCACGCGCCTCCTTGCGGACGCTTCCTTTAGAACGCCCCATTTCTAAAACCGCTGTCTGCCCTGCGTGGCTGCTTTTACGTGTCCTTTCACAGCTGTATTCGATAAATTACGGGCAGAGCCCCTAGTGGGCAGTACAAAGTGCAAAATATCAGCGAGGCCGCCGGTGCAGATAGAGCCCTTTAAAGTCGAAATATGGATGAACGAGTGGGAAACTCGCTGCACCTATAACTTGGCAGAAACCTGTGTTGCCAGTATTACCGTGGAGGAGCTTCTGGCACTTGCGGGTGGCAGTGCCGACGATCTCTCTGACCTTCTCTCGATGAAACTCACGTACGGAGATATCGAGGGCTCGCCAAGACTGCGAGAAGCCATTGCCGGCCTTTACGACAAACAAAGTACCGAAGCCATTACCGTCACGCACGGCACCATCGCGGCGAATATGCTCGTGCACAAAGCCATTGTCGAAGCCAGCGACCACGTAGTTTCGATTGTGCCGACGTATCAGCAGCACTATTCCATCCCAAAGAGCATAAAGGCCGATGTGACGACGCTTGCGCTTCGCTCCGAGGACGGCTTTCTACCTAACCTTGAGGCATTGAATGCAGCTGTGCAGCCCAACACTAAACTCATCGCCTTCACCAACCCCAACAATCCGACGGGCGCCTTGATCGAGCAGCCGATGCTGGAGGAGATCGTCTCCATTGCAGATTCCGTTGGCGCCTATTTGCTCTGTGATGAGGTCTATCGCGGCACTGCACAGACCGGCGATGGTATGTCGCCTTCCATCGCAGATCTGTATTCGAAAGGCATCAGCACAGCGGGGATGTCCAAGGTCTTCTCCTTAGCTGGACTGCGTGTCGGATGGGTTGTAGCTCCAAAAGAGGTCACAGAACAAATCCTCATCCACCGAGATTACGACACGATTTCTGTGGGTATGATCAATGATCACTTTGCCGCATTAGCACTCGAACACGCAGATAAAGTGCTTGCTCGGAGTCACACTATCACGCGCGGCAATCTCGCGATTCTCGAAGCTTGGATTGCGGGAGAACCGAGAGTTAGCTGGGTAAAACCCCGCGCCGGCACCACCGCCATGTTGAAACTTGATATTCCCATAACCGACCGAGAGTTCTGCGTCGATTTAGTTCAGAAAACCGGAGTCATGCTAACGCCGGGCGATGCCTTCGACATGCAAGGCTATGCACGTATTGGCTTTGCAAATGATGAGCAGACCTTAACCAAGGGTCTTGCCGTTTTATCGGACTATTTAAGAACACAGTACTGAACCGGCACTAAAACGAGTCTACAAGCGTCGCTGAGGCCAGAGTCTCTCCTCGCACAGACTTCAGTCCAAGCACCAACTCATACAAAAACGTGCGAGAAGCCAGCATGGGAGAGCACTGCACCCACAGATGAGGATGCACCGGCTTTGTGCTAGCTTCGGTACTGGAATATTTTGAAAAGGCGTATCAAGCGTCTTCCGGGCAATGCGCGTACGACACTTGATCAATAAGAACAACGCAATAGAAAGGTAACTCACTATGGCCGAAGCCTATATCGTCGCAGCGAAACGAACCGCTGGAGGCCGCAAAGGCGGCGCACTCGCAGATTGGCATCCGGGAGACCTCGGTGCACAAACTCTCAACGCAATTGTCGACGACAGCAAAGTCGATCCCTCAGCAATCGAGGACGTTATTGTCGGATGCGTCTCGCAAGCGGGCGAGCAGTCCAACCAAATCGGACGTACAGCGGTACTTGCGTCAAACCTCCCGCAAAGCGTTCCTGCGGTGACGATCGACAGACAGTGCGGCTCGTCACAGCAAAGTATTCAATTTGCTGCCCAAGCAATCATGTCGGGCACACAAGACCTCGTCATTGCTGCGGGTATCGAGAGCATGTCACGCTGCCCCATGGGTATTAATGCTCGCGCGGGCAAGGTGTTTGACGTGCCCACTGACCCAACGCCACAGTCGGTCAAAGATCAATACGGTATTCGACAGTTCAGCCAGTTCATTGGCGCGGAGATGATTGCCAAGAAGTGGGGGCATACCAAAGAAGCCCTTGATGCCTATTCCGTACGGAGCCATCAGCGCGGACGTGATGCGCGCAACGCGGGCGCCTTCGAGAAAGAAATCGTCGCGATTATGGGTCGCACTGCAGACGGTGGTACTGCTCTGCACAAACACGACGAAGGTATTCGTGATGACGCGAGTATGGAGGCAATGGCGCAGCTTAAGATTTTGATGGAAGACGGCGCACTAACGGCAGCTAATGCAAGTCAGATATGTGACGGCTCTTCTGCGGTGATGATCGCATCTGAGCAGGCTCTGAAAGATCACAACCTCACACCACTGGCGCGTATCCATAACCTCACGGTGACAGCCGGCGACCCAGTAATCATGCTAGAAGAGCCGCTGTTTGCTACCGACCGGGCACTCAAACGCGCGGGTATGAGTATCAACGACATCGACCTTTACGAGGTCAACGAGGCATTTGCACCTGTCCCAATGGCTTGGTTAGAGCACACAGGTGCTGACCCAGACAAGCTAAACGTTAACGGTGGTGCAATTGCGCTGGGCCACCCACTGGGTGCCACAGGTACAAAGCTAATGACAACCCTCGTTCACGCGCTGCATGCTCGCGGCAAAAAATGGGGACTGCAGACCATGTGTGAAGGCGGTGGTATCGCTAACGTCACCATCATAGAAGCGCTCTGAAGCCCGCTATGCGGATGGGTAACCATCCGCATTTGCACTCACTCCGTAAAAAGGTTTGAATGCAACGAAACGCCATAAAAATAATAAGGCAACACAATGCAAACAGAAGTTCTGGGTAAGTGCGTTAGCACGCTATTTATCGCCGCCATCGCGGCCTGCTTTTTTATGGCCAATGGTATGTTTTACGAAGCACTCGTCATCCAGCTCAATGAATGGGCCGCTGGCCAGACGCCCGTTGCTTGGAGTACGTCTGCCTTTTACCGCTAATAGCGTTGCAACCCTCTAGCAGTCGCTTTCAACGATTCAATGGCGCAGTGACAGCCATACCCTGCACTGATCGGCTATGTTGTTTATCCAATCCATAACACCAGGCGAGCTGTCGCTGCTTACCCTGAAAGCCGCTCACCCCGTTATACTTCCACTCCGCCCGCTTCAGATATCTAACGTTCGCAACTGACGAAGGTCTAACGCACTTTCCTCATTCATCGCTCGTTCCTCACAGTTTTTGAAAATCTTTATGACTCAGCAATCTCGTCCGCTCATCGCGCAAACCTTGCTCATGGGTTCAGCCGCTTTCCTTTGTTATCTCAGCATGTTCGCTTTTCGAAAGCCGTTTGCTGCAGCCAGTTACAGCGATGACATTACGTGGCTCGGATTGGAGTTAAAGACGGCCTTCGTACTGGCCCAACTGTTTGGCTATATCCTCTCGAAATTCGTCGGCATCTGGTGGCTATCCGCGAGAGTGGAGAGCGGACGCTTTGGCTTGCTCATGCGACTCATGTTCGTAGCCTATGCCGCGCTCATTGCCTTCTATCTGTTACCCACCGAACTAAAGCCCTTGGCTATGTTGGTGAATGGCATGCCCCTCGGGATGATATGGGGTGTTGTCATTAGTTACCTGGAGGGCCGGAGGCAATCAGACACCTTGCTAGTCATGCTCGCCTCGAGTTTTGTAATTGCCACAAGCCTGACCAAGGATGTCGGTCTTTGGGTAATGAATAGCTTTGCTGTAGATCCGTATCTCATGCCCGCCGTTGTTGCGACACTTTTTTATCCCTTGTTGGCAGCCTCCGGATTTGCACTTGAGAAATCGCCAGCCCCTAACAAGGACGACACGGCTAGTCGCTCGAAGCGCTCGGCGCTGTCGCCCTCTGAGAGCGCTAATTTCTTCAAGCAGTACTGGCCTGGTCTGGTCGCGCTCATCGGGGCTTTTATGTTGCTCACAGCTTTTCGCGACTTCAGAGACAACTTTGGCATCGAGATTATCTCGAACCTGGGCTACGACCGAGAGTCAGGTATCTTCACCGCACTCGACTTTCCTGTTGCCGTTATCTGTCTCATCAGCCTTCTCGGCATCCAGTGGATTCGAGATCACAAACACAGCCTCTAGGTGCTATTCGGTGTGATGTCACTAGGAGCGTTCATTCTAATAGTGAGCACATTGCTTATGCAGTCCGGTCAGCTATCAGGCCTAAACTGGTTAATCGCTGGCGGCATCGGAAGTTATCTCGGCTATATTGGTTACAGCACGATCATGTGGGAGCGACTCATTGCGAATTTGCAGTTTTCGGGCACCGCCGTCTTCGCGATCTACGTCTCAGACTCTGCGGGCTACACGGGTTCGTTCTTACTTCAGATTGTGAAGGACCTCTTTGCCGCTGACATATCGCGCCTCGACTTCTTTGTCGCCATGAATTATGGCTTTGGTGCGGCGGTACTGGCGGGCTTTATTTACGGTCTTGTTTTCTTTACATCCCGCGATAAGGCCTCGTAATACTGCTTGCTGCATAATCCACCCGTCAGCATCGATGCACATCGCGGACGCCGCTTTCGGCACCCTTTCGTCGCTTATCGAGAGGTAAGATTGTTGAGCGCTATTCGTTACTAAGCGGAAGCGCAGATGGGTCGGTGAGTTCCTGGTCGCCTGCGAGAACGCCAGCACTTATGGCTGATCTCAAACCCAATGGCTGTTCCTCACGAATGAGACCTACTGCTTAGGCGCCTTTCCCGACGCACATAGCGCAGCCCAACCAAGCCACATCAAGACCAGCATTCCCAGATAGACAGCGCCCAGGCGCCATTGCTCAGGAAAGTAAGCGCCGAAGCCGATAAGAACTAGCAAGTACCAACCGCATTGTCGGGTCCAGACTGTAAAACCCGCTCGGAATTCTCCCTGAGTCATCAGTTGATGTGAGCTCGGCTCGCTTCGATCTCTGGGAAACAAAAACTTGGGAGACTCAGCAACAAGGAGCATGGCAAACAAGAGCCACAGCATTTCCATAATCATTCACCTTCGTACTCGAGAGGTCCTAAAAGCGTCTAAGCCGAGGAGTGATAACGAGATGAGGGCGCCTCCGCAATGGATGCGTCATCCGAACCGAGACGCAATCGGGTCGACGTAAACAATTGGTAAATCATTGGGAATCAACGAGGCGCTACTATCGGGTTGGTACTCAGTACTGTTACCTTTGAAACACGGAGAAAATACGAATATCCAGCAAATACACAGTCAAAGACTGAGCCGAATCGGGATCCACTGTATGAAATCGACAGTTAACAAATTTCGTTTGATTTGGCTGTTTGCCCTGACTGTCACCCTCTCCACACAGGCGTTCTCTGCTCCCATCAGCATAATGACCTTCAATGTCGAGAACCTCTTTGATGCCACCCATGATGCGGGCAAGAATGACGAGACATACCTACCTGCATCGAAAAAAAAGAACAGCGCTCATATCGAGAAATGTAAAAAGGTTTCCGTGCGCCGCTGGCGAGACCAGTGTCTATATTGGGATTGGAGCGAGGCAGTTGTTGACCAGAAACTGCGCGTTGTCAGCGACGCCATTAAACAAGTTAACGGTGGGCAAGGACCCGATATCATTGCACTGCAAGAGGTCGAGAACATGGGTATTCTCGAGCGTCTTCGACGTGATTATCTGGAAGGACTTGGCTATCAGCCAGCGGTGCTCCTAGAGGGGAAAGACAAACGTGGAATCGACGTTGCCTTCTTATCCAAACTTCCCGTAATAGAAGCCAAGCTACACCCCATTATCTTTCCCAAGTCACTGAAAAAGCGCGCTGGTGATACCCGCCCCATCCTCGAGGCGAGCTTTGAGCTGCCAAATGGAGAGACACTCACGGGTTTTAGCGTTCACTTCCCCGCGCCCTATCATCCAACCGAAATGCGCGAGGTGGCTTACACAAAACTCAACAAGATCGTTGCTGCCTTACCTGAGAGTCAAGCCGTTTTCGCAGCGGGCGACTTCAATACAACGCTCGAAGAGGATACGAATAAAGGCATGCTTGAAAGGTGGGTGAGACCTACGTGGCAAGTGGCTCATGATATCTGCGAAGCGTGCCCCGGCACCAGCTATTACCCCCCCAAGGACGACTGGTCGTTTTTGGATATGGTGCTGTGGCGTAATATGCCTGACTGGAAGATGACGGGCAGCTTCATCGCCAACCAGACGTCTGAGCAAGTACTCCCAAATGGGACGCCCAAGCGTTTCCAACTGCCCGAAGCGTCAGGCGTTTCTGACCATTGGCCGCTAGTAATGGTCGTTGAGGGCAAGTGACCTCTTAGCGTCTTTTAGAGCGGCTTTTCTGCCAGCCCCGTCAAAACCTCTGCGTACATTTCGATCGCGCTGAACAGATTGGCCAACCGTATATTCTCATCTCGACCGTGCTGATTATTATCATGGTTTGCGACGGGCAGAATGACGATTGGCGCATCCAAATTATCCTCGAACAGATAAATTGGAAGCGATCCACCCATCGTCGGTGTGATCAGCGTTTCCTCTGCGCCTAAGCGATCCAAAATCGCTTTTAATTCAGCGACAACAGGCGTTTCAATCGACGTTCTGAAGGCGCGATAACCACCCGGCCGCGCCACCATCTTCAGGTGTTTCTCACGTGCCTCGCCCTGCTCAGGCTGAGCCTCTGACACAGACATACCCTTGCCTTGAAAGTGTGCTTTTAATGCGGCCAGTAGGGCTTCAGGTTTCTGTCCAGGTACAAGTCTGAGGTTCAATGACGCATCAGCAGAGGGCTCAATAATATTCCTCGCCTCAGCACCTATGCCGCCACCTGAGAGCCCCCGCACAACAATCGCAGGACGCATGATGGCGTTTTCTAGCCGCTCCCCTGGGACTTCACTCTCACTCAGTCCAAGATCCTGCTTTACCGCTGCATCGACCGATGGCATCGCTGCAACCGCCTCGATCTCCTGCTCGGAGATAGGTCTCACGTCATCGAGGTAACCCTCAACCGTCACGCGTCCAGAGTCGTCTTTCAGCGAGAGCAACAATCTCATCAGAGTCTCGTTTGGATTGGACGCCCAATTGCCGTAGTGGCCCGAGTGAAGCGGTCGATTCGGTCCGTAAGTCGTAAGGTCGACCGTCATACTACCTCTGACTCCCAGCACCAATTGCCGACGACCTGACTGGTGCATGGGACCGTCACAAAACAACATGATGTCCGCTGATAAATCGTCCGAAACCTTGGCGAGTACGCCCGCCAAGGTCGGGCTACCGCGCTCTTCCTCTCCATCTAAGAAAAGTTTGATGGTGATGTCAGGCATCGCGCCTGCGGAAGTCAGCGCATCGATCGCCGCCATTAGCGCAATGACTGGGGCTTTATCATCACCCGCCGAGCGAGCCACAATACGCCAGTCTGTATCCAGCGCATCCTGCTCCCATGTGAGCTGGGCAGCACCTTGAATCAGAGGATTATCACTCCATAAGGTTGGCTCAAAAGGCGGCGAAGACCATTGATTGGGAATAACCGGCTGACCGTCAAAATGAGCGTATATCAGGACCGTTGGCGCTCCTTCAGCGCCCGGTCGCTCTGCGACAACGTAAGGAGCGCCACCCGCGGAAACTACTTTTGAGGAAAAGCCTCGCTTACCAATGTACGTCTGAATAAACGCCGCATTGGCCTGCATATCAGCATGATCAGAAGCAACATTGGGCAGACTTAGAAACCGACGAAAGTCAGCCACAATATTCGCCGCCTCAGCCTGATGATGAGCCTTAGCGATCTGCGCAGCCTCTTGGGCTGACAACGAATAGGACACCATCAACGCAGCGAAAGCCACTAAGTTTGTGAGTACGATTTTGCGCTTCATCTTCTTCTCGTCTTTTTCTCGTCTTTCTCGGCGTGGTATCAAATTCGAGGGCGTTGGCTAAGTCTCAAGGCAATAAAAAACGATCGCAGGAATATCTTTATCAATTCTTTCATCGACGCTCCCGCCAACCCCACACCCAATCCCACCAAATTCAAGAGGGGAACGTCAAATCGCTGCTTGTGGTCATCGATCGTCAAGAGGCCATAGCTAATCAATGGGGTTCGAAGCAGACCGTTTGCTAGAGCAGTCGATTAACCGTCTTCGATCTCGCCACTCTACCCTCATCAAAGTAGGCGTCGTGATTTTCCTCGATGTTATCGAGGTCATACAGATAATTGACCATGATTCCCGCCGACTGTTTGAGCCCGCGCTCGCTCAAATCCGCAGCCCAATGAATGGCGTGTAAGCTGGCTCCGTTGCCGAGATGAAAACGTGCCACCGGGTCAGCGGCCAAATCATTTTGGCGCTCATTAACGAGAAAGTGTGCGCACACGGCAACAGCTGACTCCCACCGTCGATCATGCGTCTCGCGACCTTCTGATGCGGCAAGCGCACGCAGCTCCTCGACCATCGCTTCACCCCTTTCCGCGGTGAGCCATTTCGCAAAACTGGGTACAGGGGACAAGGTGATAAAACGCTTTATCAGTGGAAAGCGTTTACCTACCTCTTTTACGACCTGTTTGATCAAAAAGTTACCAAAAGACACACCTGCAAGCCCCGGATGACAATTACTAATGGAGTAGAAGACCGCTGTATCCAACTCACTTACATCGTCAGGCTCATTTGTTTTTTCGATAATTGGCGCGATAGCGGCCGGTGTACCCGCAGTGATTGCTACTTCTACAAATACCAACGGATCATCCGGCATCGCTGGATGAAAAAATGCAAAACACATCCGGTTATCGCTCAGCCGCGATCTCAGATCATCCCAACCCTTAATCGCGTGCACCGACTCGTAGCGAATAATTCGCTCGAGCACCGCCGCTGGGGATTGCCAATCAATGACACTCAACTGCAAAAATCCGCGATTGAACCAAGAAATAAACAGTTGCTTTAAGTCACTCTCCACAACCTTCAGATTAGGGTGGGTCTTACACAGCCGCAGAAGCTCCCCGCGCATCTTCACCAACGTTGGCGTCGCATCAGGCGCCATATTCATTCGGCGAAATAGCTTTAATCTCGGGGCTTCTATCGCCCTCGAAAGCTCTGATAAGTGTTCGCTGGTGGTGCTTGTTTGATACTGCTGAGCCGCTGCAATGACAGCCTCTGCATCGACACTAAACTGGTCTGACAGGGCGTCAAAAAAAGCCAACTTATTGGGATCATCAAGCGCACGGTATTCATCAATCACCTCGCAGGCGAGAGCCAGCCCAGACGCCTCACCACGGTGGTGCAATAGCTGCCTACATTTATCGATTAAGTCGCTCGACGGGGAATCCGTCGTTGCTTTTCGTCTGCGTGCAAGAATGTCTCTACCGGCATTAATGACCGAGTGGAGCAGCCCAGAGATCCCAAGCGTATCGAGCTGTGGTTCAACGGTATTCTTTACTTCCATCACGCAAGTCCCGTCTTAACGCCCTTACTCGGGCAGACTTTTAATATAGCGAAGGCTTGAACTCGGCTCACGCATTAATCGCGACGATCACGATAAAATAAAGCGATACCAACAATCCTGATAAACCTGCAAAAAAGTCGATTTATCTCAAATATACGGAGGGCAATAACCGCGTTTGATAATCTGGCGCCGCTAAAGCTGCCGTCCCTAGTCAACAAGTAAAACAAGCAGTAGGAAAAACGCTCAGTGGCAAACAAATTCTCAACACCGCGCGCCAATCTAATTCGGCAAGCCTCTCCAATGATGTGGGCTTTTCTGCTTGTTGTTCTGTGCCAGTCAGCGGCCTTTGCTTCAGATCGGGTTTTGACTGTCGTTAATACTGGGGGTATCGGCCCAACATGGGATGGTGGTATTGGTGCATTCGATCAAGAAATCGATTTTGACAGCTGCATCAATGATTCAGGAGCGGGTTGCCCGAATATCAGCTGGGCGTGGGTGGGAGATGGCGAAAATCGATTCCTTCGCTTCGAGTATCCGGGGAGCGGTCAGCTAGCCGGTGTGTACTTTAAATCGTCGATCCCACAGGACTTTCGGGTCTTTCAAGGTGGCACCCTAGAAATTGAGG